>NZ_JBEZCX010000011.1:0-303881 GCF_040647835.1 Micromonospora sp. NPDC049240 | reverse complement strand
ACATGCCGCTGACCAAGGCCGCGCAGACGGTGCAGGTGTCGGCCTACCCGGACGCGTACGCGCAGTGGGAGAAGCAGGCCACCGACCTGGTCAACAAGCACTGGACCAAGTAAGACGGCGCGAAGGCCGGCACCCCGCCGAGGGTGCCGGCCTTCACGTGCGCCGTGGGTGTCAAGCGGGGCGCCTTGCTCTACCGGAGGCGTTAACGGGGGGCCCGGCCTTTCACCCGGCGGCCGGCGACGATGTCGACCACGGCGGCGATCAGCGCCAGCACGATGATGCCGGCGGCGAGCAGCAGCGAGTGCCGGAACGCCACCGACCAGTCGCCCCGGTTGTCGGCCAGCGTGGAGAAGAACAGCGCGCCCACCGCCGCGATGCCGGCGGCCGAGCCGATCCGCTGTCCGGTCTGGAGCATGCCGGCGCCGCTGCCCGCCATCGGCACCGGCACCTCCGACAGCGTGAGCGTCTGGTTGGGCGCGATCACCAGGCCGCTGCCCAGCCCGGCGACGAGCAGCGGCAGCGCGGTACGCAGCGGCACGTGCTGGTGCGGCCCGCCGGTCAGCACCAGGTCGGTGGCGACCAGCCCGACCACCACGGCGAGCAGCCCGATCGCGACCAGCGGCCGGCCGTACCGGGTCACCACCCGCCCGCCCAGCGCGGAGGCGACCGCCGAGCCGAGCGCGAACGGGGTGATCGCCAGGCCGGCGACAAGCGCGCTGTAACCCAACCCGATCTGGAGGTACAGCGTGAAGATGAAGAAGATCGCGGTGAAGCCGGCGAAGTAGATCAGCCCGATCAGCGAACCCAGCGTGTACGAGCGCAGCCCGAACAGCCGCAGGTCGAACAGGGGTGTGGTGTGCCGGGCGTACCGGCGTTCCCAGAACGCGAAGCCGGCGAGCAGCAGCAGGCCGAGCGGGATGAGCAACCACTTGGTCGACCCCTGCCACTGCTCCCGCTGCACCAGCGGCAGCAGGATCACGGTGACCCCGGCGCCGAGCAGCAGCACGCCGACCGGGTCGAGCCGGTGCCGGTCGGGCTGCCCGGCGGGCCGGGCGGGGATCAGCCGCCAGCCGAGCACCATCGCGACGATGCCGACCGGGATGTTGACGAAGAACACCCACCGCCAGCCGTGCTCGGCGCCGCCGAGCTGGATGAGCAGCCCGCCCAGCAGCGGCCCGACCGCGGTGGAGATGCCGATGGTGGCGCCGAGCAGCCCGAACGCGCGCCCCCGGTCGGCGCCCCGGAAGAGCTGCTGGATCATGCCGCTGACCTGTGGGTTGACGATGCCGGCGGCGGCGCCCTGGACGAGCCGGGCGACGATCAGCCAGGTCGCCGACGTGGCCAGCCCGGCGAGCGCGCTGGTCAGCGTGAACAGTCCCACCCCGACCACGAACGCGGTCCGCCGGCCACGCGCGTCGCCGAACCGTCCGGCCGGGACCAGCACCAGGCCGAACGTCAACGCGTACCCGGACAGCACCCACTGAAGGTCGCTCGGGGTGGCGTGCAGCGCCCGGTCGATCGACGGGACGGCGACGTTGACGATGCTGACGTCCAGCAGCGTCATGAACGCCGCGACCAGGCCGACGCTCAGTGCCCGCCAGCGACGCCGCTCGTCGTACCCGGTCTCCGTCGCCGGCGTCGACGGCCGGTCCCCACTCATCGTGCCCCCCACAGCCGTCGATCACGCATCCCCGATCGCTACCCGGACCCCGGTGGGGCAAACGACGCGGTCAGGCCATCTGACGCGCGCACCACCGGGGCCCGAAGTCCAGGCCCGTCATCGGCGAGTCCTCGCGGTGCAGCAGTCCCCGCTCGGTGAGCGTGTGCAGCGGCTCGCGCAGCTCCTCCTCGGTCATCTGGGTCTCCTCGGCGATCAGGTCCGGGTAGGGGACGTGTCCCCGCACCTCCAGCGCGGACACCGCCTGGTAGACCCGTTCCTCGACCGCGGACAACTGGACCTGAGGCATCGCTTCCCTCCTCGGCGTGGATCGTCCGACCGCCGGACGGTCGGCGACCGGCGCTTACCCGGCCGACCGGCGATGATGCCCACCCGATCGAGGGTCGTGTCGGGCCACCCGGCCCGCCGGTGCCCTAGGCTGCACCAGTGATCATCTGGGATCTCGTCGTGGTCGGTGGCGGGCCCGCCGGCCTCTCCGCCGCGCGTGCCGCGGCCCGGGCCGGCGTGCGGACGTTGGTGGTCGAGCGGGCGACCCACCCCCGGTACAAGACGTGCGGCGGCGGCCTGATCGGCACCTCGCTGGCCGAGGCCGGCGACGTGATCGAGGTGCCCGCGCAGGACCGGGTCGACCGGGTCACGTTCACCCGGGACGGGCGACGCGCGTTCACCCGCCGCCACGGCGCGCCGGTGATCACGATGATCCGCCGCGAGGAGTTCGACGACCGGCTGCGCGCCGCCGCGGTGTCGGCCGGCGCCGAGGTCCGCGAGGGCGTCGCGGTCCGCGCCGTGGAACAGGATCCCGACGAGGTACGCCTGCGGCTGGCCGACGGCGACGTGGTGCGCGCCCGTGTGGTGGTCGGCGCGGACGGCTCCTCCGGGGTGACCGCCCGACACGTCGGGGTGCGCTTCCGCCAGGTCGATCTGGGGCTGGAGCTGGAGCTGCCGGTGTCCGCCGTCGAGCGGGACCGCTGGCGGGGCCGGGTGCTGCTCGACTGGGGCCGGGTCCCCGGCTCGTACGCCTGGGTCTTCCCGAAGGGTGACCGGCTCACCGTGGGCGTCATCTCCGCCCGCGGCGACGGCGAGCGGACCCGCGCCTACCTGCGCGACTTCGTGGCCCGGCTGGGGTTGTCCGGGATCGCGCCCGAGCACGACTCCGGTCACCTGACCCGCTGCCGCGCCGAGGACTCCCCGCTGCGCCACGGCCGGGTGCTCGTCGTCGGCGACGCGGCCGGCCTGCTGGAGCCGTGGAGCCGGGAGGGCATCAGCTACGCGCTGCGGTCCGGCCGGCTGGCCGGCGCGGCGGTCGCCGGCGGTGACCTGGACGCGTACCCCCGGGAGGTGGCGCGGCTGCTGACGCCGGAGATGCGGGCCGGGCACCGGCTGCTGGACGCGTTCGAGCGGCGACCGGACGTGTTCCACGCGATGCTGGCCACCCCGCTCGGCTGGCGGATGTTCGTCCGGTTCTGTCAGGGGCGGATCGGCTTCGCCGAGGCGCTCGACCGGCGGCCGGTACGGGCCGGGCTGGCGCTGATCGACCGCCTGCCCCCGGTCAGGGGACGATGACCGCCCGCCCGTGGATGTCCCCCCGGCGCAGCGCCTCGTACGCCTCGGGCGCCTCGTCCAGCGGGAACGTCCGCACGTCGGCGTGCAGCCGGCCGTCCCGGGCCAGCGCGATGACCTCCTGGAGTTCGGCGCGGGTGCCCCAGAACGGCACCACCACACCGGTCTCCAGCGGCACCGGGGGCGGCGCGTCGGCGACCGGTCGGACCGGCAACGTGCCCCCGGCCAGGCCGACCAGCAGCAGTTGACCGCCGGTGGCGACGACCTGCCGGGCGGTGTCCAGGGTGGGCTGCGCGCCGACGAAGTCGAGCACCACGTCCGCGCCGTCCGGCGGCGGACCGACCAGTTCGCGGATCTTCTCCACCGCGTCCGCGCCGGCCCGCACCACGTGGTGGGCGCCGAGCCGGTCGGCTAGGTCCAGCGCGGCGACGTTGGTGTCCACCGCGACGATCCGCACCGCGGTGGTGGCGACCAGGATCTGGAGCGCCATGTGCCCCAGCCCGCCGATGCCGATCACCACGCAGGTGGTGCCAGGGCGCAGCCGGGGCCGGGCCAGCTCCACCGCGTGGTACGGGGTCAGCCCGGCGTCGGTCAGCGGCGCGGCCTGGGTCAGGTCCATCTCGCCCACGTGCAGCAGCCGGGACGCCGGCACCACGACGTGCTCGGCCAGCCCGCCGTCGCGGCTGAGCCCGATGCCACCGACCGGGGTGACCCGGCAGCGGTTCTCCTCGCCGCGCAGGCAGGCCCGGCACCGGCCGCAGCCGATGATCCCGTAGACCGCCGCCCGGTCCCCGGGCGACCAGCCGTCCACGCCGGGACCGGCGACCTCCACCGTGCCGGCGATCTCGTGGCCCAGCGTCATCGGGGTGGGGAACATCCCCGCCTCGGCGTCGAGGATGTGCAGGTCGGAGTGGCAGGCGCCGACCGCGCCGACGCGCAGCAGCACCTCACCGGGGCCGGGCTCCGGGGTGGGCACCTCGGTCAGCTCCAGCACCCCCGGAGCGGTCATCCGTACCGCGCGCATGTCGCCCTCCACCTCGTCGCCAGCGGCAGTCGAGGCGGCATACCCCTGCCGTCGCGGTTGATACCGCGTCCGGTCGGGCCACGAGTGGAGCACGGTGGCTGTCTCCGGGGCGCGAAGACACCCATACCGTTCCAGTGGCGGGTCGTCCGGCCCATGGGTGGAACACCACGGGTGTCTCCGGCCCGGTTTGACACCCATACCGTTCCACCCGTGCTCCACCCAGTCCGCGAGTGGAACGCTATGGCTGTGTTGGCGCGCGTGGCGCACAATGCGGGCATGAGCGAACCGGTCGCGTCGTTCACCGACGAGGAGTGCGCCTTCCTGCGGCATGTCCGCTTCGGCGAGCTGCCACCTCGGACAAGCCCCGAGGAACGCGCGGAGTCGACCGAGACCGACAGTCGCCCGTACCGCCCGGATCCGGCCGGCGGCGAGTCAGAGTGGCACCTGCGCGCCGGCGGCTGACTCTCAGGCCACGAAGATGCCCCGACCGACCCGGCCGATCAGCTCGTCGGACTGGATCATCGAGTCGACAGCCCGACGAACCGTCATGTGCGAGGTGTCGTACTGCTCGGCCAAGAGCCGCACCGACGGCAGCTTCGCGCCGGTGGGGTAGATACCCGCCTTGATCTTGGCACGTAGGTCATCCCTGATCTGCATCCATAGTGGTTGCTCGTAGGGCATGGATGAAGCCAACCAGCAGCGTTTCAGATCATGTACGGCTACCCCTGATTGTCTTTACAGGCTTTATAGGTTGAGTAAGCTGAGTGCCTCCGGTACGGAAAGGGGATCATGAGAACACACCTGGTATGCCTCGTAGACCTCATTCGCAGAGGGCGCGACGAGCCGGCCTTCGGCCTCGGACGACCCGACACCCACTACGTCGATCAATCCAACGTCTATCCGCGCAAGGTGGGGGAGGGGCGCCATCGATGACCCCCGAACTGGAAGAACTCCCTGTCATCCGGGTGGCAGAAACTCCGACGATCCTGGTTCTCAAGAGTGGTGAGGGAATTGCCGGCTGGGCGTCTGTCTTCTCGGACGGTTCGGCGTGGATTGTTCAGCCAGACGCAAGAACCATGGTCCACTCCGGCTCGGTGCGGACTCTCGTCAACTTCTGGGCGCAGGTCTTCGACTGTGAGGTAGGGATTCCCAAGGAAGCCGTCTGACGGCAGCGACCGGGAGGGCGAGGGCCTCGGTACGACGCCGGGGCCCTCGCCCGAGGATCAGAAGACCGGCACGCCCTCGCGGACCAGCTTCCAGTTCGGCACGAAGAAGTCGGCCGGGTCGATGGTGCCCTTGGCCTGCGCCCAGTCGATCAGCAGCTGGCGGATCTCCTGCTGCGCGTTGTAGACCTGCGTCTTCACGATGCCGGGGAAGTTGCCGCCGCCGCTGCGCCGGTAGTTGTTCACCGCCACCACGAACTGCGCGTCCGCCGCGACAGGCGTGTCGGTGCCGGCCAGCACCAGGCGGGTGATCCGCTGGCCGACCGGCTTCGAGATGTCGATGTCGTAGTCGACGCCGGAGAACACGTCGTAGTTGTAGTCCGGCACGTTCGTGTCGTTGATGGTCGCCGGGTCGACCGCGGCGCCCACCGGCACGGTGAGGAAGTACTTCGCCGAGTACTCCAGGTACGCCTTCACCTCGGCGCCGGTCAGCACGACCGCCTCGAGCGTGTTGTCGTAGACGTAGAGGCCGGCCACGTCGCGGATCCGCACGTCGCCCTGCGGGAAGACCGCGGTGCGGCTGAACGGCGCGGCGATCGACAGCACCGGCAGCCCCGCGTACGCGCCGCCGGCCAGCGCCTCGGTGACCACCTCGGTCTGGACGTGGTTGATGAAGTCCAGGATCGGGGTGTCCTTGTAACGCGACTCGGCGGCGGACAGCTCCACGCTCGACTGCGCGACCACCCGGTTGACGTACTCGACCGTCTTGGCGTGCTGGCCGCGTACCGCCGCGAGCACCGCCGGGTCCTCGACCACGGTGTTGGTGTTCAGCGTGGTGGCCGACGAGTCGACGACCTTCCAGCAGCCCTTCTCCCGGGTCAACGTGAAGTCCATCCGGGTGAGGCGCTGGCCCCACTTCGACGGCTCGGAGGTGAGCACTGCCTTGCCGGTCTTCAGGTTGGTGACGAACTTCTCCGGCACCTCGTTGTGGGCGTGACCGAACAGGATCGCGTCGATGCCGGGCACCTGCTCGGCGATCAGCGCGGTCGGGTTCTCGTTCGGCAGCTCGGGGCCGTAGCTGGAGGTGCCGCTGTCCCCGCCGTGGGCGGAGATGATGACCACGTCGGCGCCGCGCCGGCGCATCACCGGCACCCACTTAGCCGCGGTGGCGACCATGTCGGCGAAGACCAGCCGGCCCTCGACGTTGGCCTTGTCCCAGATGGCCACGCCCGGGTTGGTCAGGCCGAGGATGCCGACGCGCAGCTTCGGCGCGCCGTGCCCGCCGAGCCGGACCTCCTTGATCACGTACGGCAGGAAGGCCGGCTTGCCGGTCTTGGAGTTGATCGCGTTCGCGGCGAGCGCCGGGAAGCCGAGCTGCTTGATCCAGGTGGCCAGCAGCGGCAGGCCGTAGTTGAACTCGTGGTTGCCGAGCGTGACGGCGTCGTACCGCAGCACGTTCATCGCGTTGGCCATCGGGTGCGTCTCACCGGTGCTGGTGATCGGCTCCTGCTTGGCGTAGTAGGTGGCCAGCGGCGTGCCCTGGATGGTGTCGCCGGCGTCCAGGACCAGCGTCGCCTTGCCCGTGCGCTCCGCCCGAATCTGGTTGACCAGGGTGGCCAGCTTCGCGACGCCGACGTCGTTGTGCTTGCTGTCGTCGAACTCGGCGTCCTTGTAGTAGTCCCAGTTGTAGACGTTGCCGTGGGTGTCCGAGGTGCCGAGGACGGTCAGGTCCCAGGTCTTCGGCTGCTTCGGCTTCGCCTCGGCGGGCGCGCCGGCGAGCAGCGGAGCGGTCGCCGCGGCGGCGGCGACGGCCAGCACCTGGCGGCGCGAGGCGCCGGAGGAGGAGGTCATGAGGTGCCTTTCCATGGGGGTACGCGCCTCGTGGGCGCCGCTGCGCACCATAACCACCGGCTGTCACGCACGCCACAACACCCCCAGATGTCGCCGAGCGGCAGCAGTCCACCCCCGCACCGGCAAACAGGCGGTGACTCCGGCATCGGCCGCGCGGGGAGATCCTCGGCGTCACCGGCGGCAGGCCGACGAAGTGACCCGTCGGTGCGTCGTCCGGTCCCCGCCGAGTCAGCGGGGCCAGACGGACATCCGGCGGCGCACCTCGGCGATCCGGGCCGCGTCCAGGCCGTAGCGGCTGAACCGGCGGTCGGCCAGCCCGTCGAGGTAGCGGCCGGCCGCCCGGACGTCCACGTCCTCCAGCGCCGGATCCACCTGGCGGGCCAGCTCCAGCAGCTCGGCCACCGGGTAGCGGTCCAGCGCGGCGGCGACGTCGATGTAGTCGCGTACCTCCCGGCGGTTGACCAGCGCGGCGGTCTTGTTGGCCAGCAGGTCCCGCACGTCCATCACCGGACCGAAGTCCATCACCACCGGGCTGCGGTGCCGGTCCAGCCGGGCCAGGCTGAGCCGGATCTGCCGGTCGCCGCGGCTCACCACGAAGTCCCGCAGGTCCCGGTCGAAGCCGTCGAAGACCTCGCCCAGGCCGCCCGGGTCCGCCTCGTCCACCCGGTAGCCGGCCCGTTCCAGGGCGGCGCGCACGTCGGCCGCCGCCGCGGCGGCGGCGCCCTCCACATCGGCGAACAGGTCCACGTCTTCGGTCGGGCGGGTGACCAGGCCGTGCGCGGCCCAGGCCACCCCGCCGCCGAGCACGAACCGGTGCGGGCCGGCGGCGGCGAGCGCCACCCGGGCCACCTCCCGGTAGAAGTCGTGCGGATGCGTCACGCGGTACGCAGGCTCCGGTGCCGGCCCTCCCAGGCCAGGCGTACGCCGCGCGGCAGGTTGAGCAGCGGCCACACCCGGCGCAGCGTCGGAGCGTGGATCAGCTCCCGCAGGTCCGTCACCCGGGTGGTCTCGCGCAGCACGTTCTCGTACATCCAGAGCAGCTCGTCGGGGTCGGCGAGGTCGAAGGCGCGTTCGCTGTTCCACATCAGGCGCACCGGCAGCTCGACGATGCCCCCGGTGGGGCCGGCCAGCTCGTCGAGCGTGCGCGGGACCACGGCGGGACGCCCGGGCCGGGCGAGGTACGCGCTGGCGGTGGCCGACATGCCATGAGGGTAACCCCTGACCGGCGTGTCGAGTGCCAAGGTCGGTGACCGGCGTCACGACGACCGGCGGAAGAACGGCCGCCCCGGTACCGTTGTGCAGAGCGTCGGTGTGACCAGTGTCCCCGGGCCTCACCTAAATTGCCTTCGCGGAATACCGTTCGGCTGGAGCCGCGTCGCGCCACTCGCCGAGAGGCGACCTGCACACCGACGCCCAGCGCCGCCCCGGCCCACCCGGCCGGGGCGGCGCTGTTTCCCGCTCGACTCGCGGGCGCCGGACGGCTGGCCTAGTGTGCAAAGGGTCAGCCGATCTTCGAACGGGGAGGGGCGCCCGGGTGGGTCTGAAGACGTTCATCCAGGGGTGGCCGGTCTACCGGCAACTCACCGGCACCGACCCGCTGGGGCGCGGCGCCGCCGCCCGGTCGGCGCGCTCCGCCGGGCTGACCGCCCGCACCGAGACCGCCGACGGCGTGGCCCGCTCGGTGTGCCCCTACTGCGCGGTCGGCTGCGGGCAGCGCGTCTTCCACTCCGAGGGCCGGGTCACCCAGATCGAGGGCGACCCGGACAGCCCGATCTCCCGTGGCCGGCTCTGCCCGAAAGGTTCCGCCAGCAAGAGCCTGGTGACCAGCCCGCTGCGCCAGACCAAGGTCCGCTACCGCCGGCCGTACGCGACCGACTGGGAGGATCTGGACCTCGACGTCGCACTCGACATGATCGCCGACCGGATCCTCGCCGCCCGCGAGGAGACCTGGGAGGACGTCGACGACGAGGGACGCCCGCTGAACCGGACGCTCGGCATCTCCAGCCTGGGCGGCGCGACGCTGGACAACGAGGAGAACTACCTCATCAAGAAGCTGTTCACGGCGATGGGGGCGCTCCAGATCGAGAACCAGGCGCGTATTTGACACTCCGCCACCGTCCCCGGTCTGGGGACCAGCTTCGGTCGCGGCGGCGCGACGGACTTCCAGCAGGACCTCGCCAACGCTGACGTCATCGTCATCCAGGGCTCGAACATGGCCGAGGCCCACCCGGTGGGCTTCCAGTGGGTGATGGAGGCGAAGAAGCGCGGCGCGAAGGTCTTCCACGTGGACCCGCGGTTCACCCGCACCAGCGCGCTCGCCGACACCTACCTGCCGATCCGGGCGGGCACCGACATCGCGCTGCTCGGCGGCGTGGTGCGCTACATCCTGGACAACGAGCTGGACTTCCGGGAGTACGTGCTGGCCTACACCAACGCGGCCAACATCGTCAGCGAGCAGTTCGCCGACACCGAGGACCTGGACGGTCTGTTCTCCGGCTACAACCCGGAGACCGGTTCCTACGACCACGCCAGCTGGCAGTACGAGGGCCAGGAGGAGCACACCAAGGTCCGGGGCACCGGCAAGGAACGCGACTCGGCCTCCGGCATGGAGCACGAGTCGCACGGTGAGCCGGTGCCGGCGCGGGCCAGCCGGGACGAGACGCTCCAGCACCCGCGCTGCGTCTACCAGATCCTCAAGCGGCACTTCGCCCGCTACACCCCGGAGATGGTGGCCCGGGTCTGTGGCATACCGGAGGAGAGGTTCCTGGAGCTGGCCCGCGCCTGGACGGAGAACTCGGGTCGGGAGCGCACCGGCGCGCTTGTCTACTCGGTGGGCTGGACGCAGCACAGCGTCGGCGTGCAGTACATCCGCACCGGTGCGATCATCCAGACGCTGCTGGGCAACATGGGCCGGCCGGGTGGCGGCATCCTGGCGCTGCGCGGGCACGCCAGCATCCAGGGCTCCACCGACATCCCGACGCTGTTCAACCTGCTGCCCGGCTACCTGCCGATGCCGCACCACGCCACCCACCCGACGTTCGACGAGTGGGTCGACAGCATCCGCCACCCGGGCCAGAAGGGCTTCTGGGGCAACTCGCGTGCGTTCGCGGCGAGCCTGCTCAAGGCGTACTGGGGGGACGCGGCGACGCCGGAGAACGACTTCGGCTACGGCTACCTGCCCCGGATGACCGGTGACCACGGGACGTACCAGCAGGTCCTGAACATGATCGACGGCAGGATCAAGGGCTACTTCCTGCTCGGTCAGAATCCGGCGGTCGGCTCCGCGCACGGCCGGGCCCAGCGCCTAGGCATGGCCAACCTGGACTGGCTGGTGGTCCGCGACCTGTTCCTGATCGAGAGCGCCACGTTCTGGAAGAACAGCCCGGAGATCGCCACCGGGGAGATCGTGCCCCAGGAGTGCCGCACCGAGGTGTTCTTCCTGCCGGCCGCCTCGCACGTGGAGAAGGAGGGCACGTTCACCCAGACCCAGCGGCTGTTGCAGTGGCGGGAGAAGGCCGTCGACCCGCCGGGCGACGCCCGCTCCGAGCTGTGGTTCTTCTATCACCTGGGTCGGGTGCTGCGGGAGAAGCTGGCCACCTCCACCAAGCCCCGCGACCGGGCGCTGCTGGACCTGGTCTGGGACTACCCGACGCACGGCGCGCACGCCGAGCCGAGCGCCGAGGCGGTGCTCAGGGAGATCAACGGCTACGACGTGGCGACCGGCCGCCCGCTGAACGCGTTCGCCGAGGCGAAGGACGACGGCTCCACCGCCGTCGGCTGCTGGATCTACACCGGCGTCTACGCCGACGGGGTGAACCAGGCGGCCCGCCGCAGGTCCCGGCACGAGCAGGACTGGGTGGCCGCCGAGTGGGGCTGGGCGTGGCCGGCGAACCGGCGCACGCTCTACAACCGCGCCTCCGCCGACCCGGACGGGCGGCCGTGGAGCGAGCGCAAGAAGTACGTCTGGTGGGATCCGGACGCCGGCGAGTGGACCGGCTACGACGTGCCGGACTTCGAGAAGACGAAGCCGCCCACCTACCGGCCGCCGGACGACGCCACCGGCCCGGCGGCGCTCGCCGGTGACGACCCGTTCGTCATGCAGGGCGACGGCAAGGCCTGGCTGTACGCGCCGAGCGGCGTGCTCGACGGCCCACTGCCGACGCACTACGAGCCGGCCGAGTCGCCGATGCGCAACCCGCTCTACGGGCAGCAGGCCAACCCGACCCGGAAGATCTACGAGCACCCGGTGAACCGGATCAACCCGAGCCCGCCGGAGCCGCACAGCGAGGTCTTCCCGTACGTGTTCACGGTCAGCCGGCTCACCGAGCACCACACGGCCGGCGGGATGAGCCGTACCGTGTCGCGCCTGGCCGAGCTGCAACCGGAGATGTTCGTCGAGGTGTCCCCGGAACTGGCCGCCGAGGTCGGGCTGGCGCATCTCGGGTGGGCGCACCTGGTCAGCGGGCGGGCGGTGATCGAGGCGCGGGTGCTGGTCACCGACCGGCTCACCCCGCTGCGGGTGGACGGCCGGATCATCCACCAGGTGTGGCTGCCCTACCACTTCGGCAGCGAGGGGCTGGTCACCGGCGACTCGGCGAACGACCTGTTCGGCATCACGCTGGACCCGAACGTGCTCATCCAGGAGAGCAAGGTCGGCACGTGCGACGTCCGGCCCGGGCGGCGTCCCACCGGACCGGCGCTGCTCGACCTGGTCGGCGACTACCAGCGGCGGGCCGGGATGACCGCGGACCGTAAGGTGCCGATCGTCACCACCGACGTGCTGGGCGGTGAGAACGCGGCCGGCAGCACCGACGAACAGACCCCCGAGGCCGCGGCGCGGGACGGAGACGGGAATGCCTGACCCCAACAGCCTGTACGGCCCGCTCGACCCGGCCCCGGACGCGGGCTGGGTCGCCGCCCCGCCCCGGATGGGGTTCTTCACCGACACCAGCGTCTGCATCGGCTGCAAGGCGTGCGAGGTCGCCTGCAAGGAGTGGAACGGCGTCCCGGACGCGGGCTTCGACCTGCTCGGCATGTCCTACGACAACACCGGCGCGTTGACCGCGAACTCCTGGCGGCACGTGGCGTTCATCGAGCAGCCCCGCCCGGCGGGGCACCGGACGCCGCCGTTCGGCGGCGACCCGACCGGCCCGGTGACCAGCAGCCCGGCGTCGGCGTCGGTGGGCGCGGGCACGGTCCCCGACACCGGCACCAACCCGGGCGGGCCCGCGGGGCGTCCGGAGGCGGCGGCGCGGATGGCGGCCGGCCCGGAGTTCCTCGGCATGCCAGGCGCCCAGCCGCCCGGGCGGGACACCGGCGCGGAGAGCCGCACCGACTTCCGCTGGCTGATGATGTCCGACGTCTGCAAGCACTGCACGCACGCGGCCTGCCTCGACGTCTGCCCGACCGGTTCGCTGTTCCGCACCGAGTTCGGCACCGTCGTGGTGCAGGAGGACATCTGCAACGGCTGCGGGTACTGCATCTCGGCCTGCCCGTACGGCGTGATCGACCAGCGCAGGGACGACGGCCGGGCCTGGAAGTGCACGCTCTGCTACGACCGGCTGGGCGCCGGCATGACGCCGGCCTGCGCGCAGGCGTGCCCCACCGAGTCCATCCAGTACGGCCCGCTCGACGAGCTGCGGGACCGGGCCGCCCAGCGGGTCGCCACGCTGCACGAGCGCGGCGTGCCGGAGGCCCGGCTCTACGGCCACGACCCGACCGACGGGGTGGGCGGCGACGGCGCGTTCTTCCTGCTGCTCGACGAGCCCGAGGTGTACGGGCTGCCGCCGGACCCGGTGGTCACCACCCGGGACCTGCCGAAGATGTGGAAGCGTGCCGGCCTGGCCGCGTTGGCCATGGCGGCGGCCACCGTCGCCGCGTTCGTCGGAGGATCGTCGTGAACCCGGACCGCCCGGTGGGCGCCCTGTTCCGCCGCTTCCGCGACCGCCTGGCCGCCGACCGGGCCGCCGTCGCGGAACGGACCGGCGACGGTGGGCCCGCCACCGGGGAGCCCGGCGGCGCGCCGTCGACCGGCTCGCCCACCGCCCGCGTGGTGGGCCGTGCCGAGAGCGGCAGCCGGGCCACCGGCACCGGACCCGGCGTCGGCCGCACCGATGCCGGCGCCCACGACGCGGGGCTGACCCCGCAGCCGCCCCGCGACACCGCGCCCACCGCCCGTCGCCGACGCGGCGGCAAGGGCGGCCGAGGCGGCGAGCAGCTCACCGTGCCCCCGGTGGAGTTCACCTCCTACTACGGCCGGCCGGTGCTCAAGCCGCCGGTGTGGCGGTGGGACATCGCCGCGTACCTGTTCACCGGTGGGCTCGCCGCCGGCTCCTCGATGCTGGCCGCCGGTGGGCAGCTCACCGGCCGGCCGGCGCTGCGGCGCGCCGGCCGGGTCACGTCGCTGGCGGCGGTGAGCGCCAGCGCGTACTTCCTCATCAACGACCTGGGCCGGCCCAGCCGCTTCCACCACATGCTGCGGGTGGCGAAGGTGACCTCGCCGATGTCGGTGGGCACCTGGATCCTCAGCGTGTTCGGCCCGGCCGCCGGGCTGGCCGCGATCGCCGAGGCCGCGCCCCGCCTGCCGGAGCGCGGGCTGCTCGGGCTGGGGCGGCGGCTGCTGCCCCCGACCGGGCACGCGGCCGGCCTGGTCGCCGCCGTCACCGCGCCGGCGCTGGCCACGTACACCGGGGTGCTGCTGGCCGACACGGCGGTGCCGTCGTGGCACGAGGCGTACCCGGAACTGCCGGTCATCTTCGCGGGCAGCGCGCTGGCCAGCGGCGCCGGCGTCGGGCTGCTGGCCGCGCCGCCCGGGCAGGCCGGCCCGGCGCGGCGGATGGCGGTCGCCGGCGCGGCGCTGGAGCTGTGGGGCGCGCACCGGGTGGAGAACCGGCTCGGCCTGCTCAGCGAGCCCTACGCCGACGGCACGCCCGGGAAGTTGCTGCGTGCCGGCCGCGCGCTCACCGCCGCCGGGGTGGCCGGCGCGCTGGTCGGCCGCCGCAGCCGGCTGCTCTCCGCCGCCTCCGGCGGCGCGTTGCTCGCCGCCGCCGTCTGCACCCGCTTCGGCATCTTCCACGGCGGCGTCGCCTCGGCGCGGGACCCGAAGTACACGGTGGTGCCGCAGCGCGAGCGCGCCGACCGGCGGGCCTGACGCCTCGCCGGGCGGCCGGCGGGCCGCTGTGGTTGACTGCTGCGTGGAGGCGTTCAGGCGGCTGGTGCCCCTCCCGGTCTTCAAAACCGGTGTGGTCCGGGACCCGGGCCAGGCGGGTTCGATTCCCGTCCGTCTCCGCCACACCGTCCCCGGGGGAGCGTGCGATGCGTGAGGTGGACCCGCGTCGGCGGGTGCCGCGCACCGACGCGTTGCTCGCCGACCCGGCGCTGTCGGCCGCCGCCGGCACGGTCGGCCGCGACCGGGTCAAGGCCGCGATCGTCGCCGCCCAGCACCGCGCCCGTCGCGGCGAGATCACCCCCGATCAGGTACGCGACGCCGCGCTGGCCGACCTGCCTGGGCGTACGCCCCGGCCGGTGCTGAACGCCACCGGCGTGGTGCTGCACACCAACCTGGGTCGGGCCCCGCTCGCCCCGGCCGCCGTGGACGCGCTGGTCGCCGCCGCCGGGCACACCGACGTGGAACTCGACCTGGCCACCGGCCGGCGGGCGAGGCGCGGCCGGGAGGCGCTGGACGCGCTCGCCGCCGCCGTGCCCGATGCCGCCGCCGTGCACGTGGTCAACAACGGCGCCGCCGCGTTGGTGCTGGCCGCCACCGCGCTCGCCGCCGACCGGGAGATCGTGGTCAGCCGCGGTGAGCTGGTCGAGATCGGCGACGGGTTCCGCCTGCCCGACCTGCTGGCCAGCACCGGGGCCCGGCTGCGCGAGGTGGGCACCACCAACCGCACCAGCCGGGCCGACTACGCCGCCGCGATCGGCCCGCGCACCGGCTTCGTGCTCAAGGTCCACCCGTCGAACTTCGTGGTCACCGGCTTCACCTCGGCGGTGCCGGTGGGGGAGCTGGCCACCCTCGGCGTGCCGGTGGTCGCCGACATCGGCTCCGGCCTGCTCCGGCCGGACCCGCTGCTGCCCGACGAGCCGGACGCCGCGACCACGCTACGCGCCGGCGCCCACCTGGTCACCGCCAGCGGCGACAAGCTGCTCGGTGGGCCGCAGGCCGGCCTGCTGCTCGGCGCCGCGGACCTGGTGGAGCGGCTGCGCCGGCACCCCCTCGCCCGGGCGTTGCGGGTGGACAAGCTCACCCTCGCCGCGCTCGCCGCCACGCTGCACGCGCCCGCCACCCCCACCGGGGAGGCGCTGCACGCCGACGCGGGCCGGCTGCGTGCCCGCACCGAACGGCTGCGTGACCGGCTCGGCGCCGACGGGTGCAAGGCCGAGGTGGTGCCGGTCGCCGCGGTCGTCGGCGGGGGCGGCGCGCCCGGGGTGGAGCTGGACTCCTGGGCGCTGAGCCTGCCCGAGCGCTACGCCGTGCCGCTGCGCACCGGCGACCCGGCGGTCCTCGGCCGGGTGCTGCACGGCCGGCTCCTGCTGGACCTGCGCGCCGTGCCGGTCGGCGACGACGACCGCGTGCACGCCGCGATCCTGCGCGTGGCGGGCTGACCCGTGTGGGTGGTGGCCACCGCCGGACACGTCGACCACGGCAAGTCCACGCTGGTGCGGGCGCTGACCGGGATGGAACCGGACCGGTGGGCGGAGGAACGCCGCCGGGGCATGACCATCGACCTCGGCTTCGCCTGGACCACGTTGCCCTCCGGCGGCACGCTGGCGTTCGTCGACGTGCCCGGGCACGAACGGTTCGTGCCGAACATGCTGGCCGGCGTCGGCCCGGTGCCGGCCGCGCTGATCGTGGTCGGCGCCGACGAGGGCTGGATGCCGCAGTCCGCCGAGCACCTGGCCGCGCTGGACGCGCTGGGTGTGTCGTACGGGCTGCTGGCGGTGACCCGCGCGGACCTGGCCGATCCGGGGCCGGCGACGGCGCGGGCGCGGGCGGAGATCGCCGCGACCTCGCTCGGCGAGGTGGAGGCGGTGGCCGTCTCGGCGGTCACCGGCGCGGGCCTGCCCGAGCTGCGCGCCGCGCTGGACCGGCTGGTCGCCCGGCTGCCCGACCCGGCCCACGACGCCCCGGTCCGGCTCTGGGTGGACCGGTCCTTCACGGTGCGCGGCAGCGGCACGGTGGTCACCGGCACGCTCGGCGGCGGTCGGCTGCGCGTCGGCGACGAACTCGAACTCGCCGCCACCGGCGAGCCGGTGCGGGTACGCGGTCTGCACTCGCTGGGCGTCGCGCGGTCGGACGTCGACGCGGTGGCGCGGGTGGCGGTGAATCTGCGCGGCCTGCCCCGGGACCGGGTGGGGCGCGGCGACGCGCTGCTGCGCCCCGGCCGGTTCGGTCGCACCGACCTGCTCGACGTGCGGCTGGCCGGCGACCCGGCCGCCGACCTGCCGGCCACCCTCACGCTGCACGTCGGTTCCGCCGCGGTGCCCGCCCGGGTCCGGCCGCTGGGCCCGGACACGGTCCGGCTGCGCCTGGCCCGCCCGCTGCCGCTGCTGATCGGTGACCGGGCGCTGCTGCGCGACCCGGGCCGGCACCACGTGGCCGGCGGCGTGACGGTGCTGGACGTGGATCCGCCGCCGCTGCGTCGCCGGGGCGCGGCGGCTGCCCGCGCCGCCGTGCTGGCCGGGCTGGACGGCCGGCCCGACCCGGTCGGTGAGCTGCGCCGGCGGCGGCTGGTCCGGGCCGGGCAGCTCGCCCGGATGGGTGTGCCGCCGGCCGCCACACCGGTGGCCGGCGACTGGCTGGCCGACCCCGACCACTGGCGCGACCTGGGCCGCCGGCTCACCGAGGAGGTCGCCCGGTACGCCGCCGAGCACCCGCTCGCCGCCGGCGTGCCGCTCGACGCGCTGCGCCACCGCCTCGGCCTGCCCGACCGGGCGCTGGTGACCGCGCTGCTGCGCCCGCCGCTGCGGCTGCACGCCGGCCTGGTCACCGCCGCCCCGGCCGGGACGCTGCCCGACCCGGTCGCCCGCGCGGTGGCGACGGTGCGCGCCGAATACGGCGACCGGCCGTTCCAGGCGCCCGAGGCGCACCACCTCGCCGGCCTCGGCCTGGGCCCGAAGGAGATCGGCGCGGCCGTGCGGGCCGGGGCGCTGGTGCGGCTGGCCGAGAACGTGGTGCTGCTGCCCGGCGCGCCGGACGACGCGGCCCGGGTCCTGGCCGGGCTGCCGCAGCCGTTCACGCTCAGCGCCGCCCGGCAGGCGCTGGGCACCACCCGTCGGGTGGCGGTGCCGCTGCTGGAGCTGCTGGACCGGCGCGGTCTCACCCGCCGCCTGCCCGACGACGCCCGCGAGGTGGTCCGCCCGCCGGGCTGAGCGGTTGCGCGTCGATGGCAGGCTGGCCGCATGATGGACGTGCGTCGCGCCCTGCGGGCCGACCGGGCGTGGCCGAACCGGGTGTTTCCGCCGGCGGTGCTGGTCTGCTGGCTGGTCTGGGCGGCGCTCGCCTGGTGGTCGGCCCCGCGCTCGGTCGACGCGGCCGAGCTGGAACGGGACCTCGCCGCCGGCCGGGTCCTGACGATCGCCCGTGCCGACGGGTGGGACGACTCCGGCCCGTGGGCCCGCCGCCCCGAGCCCCGGTACGCCCAGGGCGGCTCGACGGTGGTCTGGGCCCGTCCCGACGGCCAGTTCCGCTACGCGTACGTGCCCGCGTCGGTCCCGGACGGCGGCCTCGTCGCGGCCGACCCGGACGCCGGCCCGGCCACCGGCGCCGCCGATCCCGGCCCGGCCACCGGCGACCCACCCGGCGACGCCGACGCCGGGTGGCCCGACCCGGGCCCCGACCCGCTCGCCGACCCGCGGGCCCGGGACGCCACCACCCACGGCGGCGACACCCGCGCCGACACGATCGCGAACACGGCCGCGCTGTTCGCCTTGGCGATCGGTGTCGGCTGGCTGCTCACGCTGGTCGCCGGCCCGCCACCGGTGCTCGGGACGCGCTGGTACTGGTTCTGGATCGGGTTGCTGCCGTTCGGCCTCGGCGTGCTGGCCTGGGCGTACCGGGAACGGTGGCGCGCTGACGTGCCCGCGGCCCGGCCACGCCGTACCGGCTGGGCCGGGCTGGGCTGGTGGCTCGTCGGCGGCATCGCGGTGTCGATCGCGGTGGCGGCGCTGCGCATGCTGCTCGGCGGGTACGTGGTGCCGGGCGGGTGAGCCAACCGGCGACGACGGCCCGCCCGGTCACCTACCGTGACGCCATGGACCCTTCCGCGGTCTGGCGGGACAAGAACCACAGGTGGCGGATCGAGGCGTACCGGGCTCCGGACCTGCGGTTCGCCATCTTCGCCACGAACGGCACCACCGAGTCGGCGCCGCTGTGGCTGTTCGGGATGGCCGCGTTGGCCCGCTGGCTGATGACCCACGCCGTCTCCCTCGACGACCTGGAGACGGACTGACCCGGACGGGGGACAACCGGGGCGAACCGGCCCTCCGTGCCGGTCGGTGGCCGTACCGTCCGGGGCGTGAAGGACCGAGGCATGCGGACGTTCGTCACCGTCCTCGCCGGGCTGGCCGTGATCTACTTCGGCGCCACCGGGCACCGCGCGAGCGGCGGGGAGGGCGGTGGCATCTCCGGCGGCGTGGTGCTGCTCGCCCTGCTCGCCTCGCTGCTGGCCTGGCACCTGACCCGGCCCGGCCCGGCCAAGTAGCCCGCCGGCTCAGCGGGCCGCCGCGGCGGAGCGGCTCACCTCACCGGCCGACTCCTCGCCGAGCGCCACCCGCACCAGCGCCGACGCCAGCCGCCCGAAGTCGGCCTCCCCGACCAACCCGACCAGGCTGCCCGGATTCGCCGGCAGGCCCAGCCGCCGCGCCCCGGCCAGGGTGCGGCGGTCCGCGTACGGGCGCACGTCGGGCCAGACCGCCTGCGCCTCCCGCAGGAAGATGTCCGCCCCGGTCGGGCCGATGCCGGGGAACTCGGTGAGGAACCGGCGCAGCACCGTGCGGTCCGCGCCGGCCTCCCGGTGCAGCCGGCGCAGGTCGCCGTGCCACCGGTCCAGGCACAGCCGGGCCCCGGTGCCGAGCATGGTGGCGGTCCGTTCGTCGTAGCGCCGGTAGTGGCCCCGGCCCAACGCGTCGACCCGGTCCTGCCAGCTCGCCGCCTCCATCGCCTGCGGGGTCCGCCAGCCGGCGGAGAACAGCTCCCGGGCCGCGGCGACCGCCACGCTCGCCCGGATCCGGGTGCTCAGCAGTGTGGTGAGCACCAGCAACTGGTAGAGCGGACCGGGCCGGTCCGCGAGCGTGATCCCGGCCTCTTCCGCGTACGTGCGGGACTGCCGGTCCAGCAGGGCCCGCGCCACGTTCCGATCGTCCGGCATTCGACCGGGTTACCCGCCCGGGGCCGGCCCAGACCCGTCGGCGGCATCGGAATGCGCCGGTCGGCGGCGGGTACCCGGACGACGTGCGTGGTCGACGGCCGCGCGCTCCCACCGGGAAGGGAGAGACCTGTGGTCAAGCCCCAGCAGGAGGAGTTGCGCCGGAACGATCTCGGCGCGACCAGCCAGGACAGCCGGAAGTCCGCCGTCACGGGCGGCGACCGCTCGCGGGGCGGGGGCACGTCCAACGCCGACGCCGGCCGGCGGGTGCCGAAGGGACAGGTGTCGCCGTACGGCCCGGCCGGTGAGCCGGTGGCCGAGGACGCCAGCGACCGCTAACCGCGCGGCGACGACGGCCGCAGCCTCCGCCAGGTGGCTGCGGCCGCCAGCCCGTACGCCAGGTGCGGCACCAGGTCGGACGCCCAGTCGACGCGTCTCCAGGTGCGCGGGTCGGTCACGCCGAGCAGCGTCATCGCGCTGTCGGAGGTGGCCATCACGCCGCCGCCGAGCAGCGTCACGGCCACCGGCAGCGGCACCCGGCGACGCACGGCGAGCAGACCGAACACGACGCCGGCGGCGATGCCGGTGGCGTATCCGAGCACCGGCCCGAGGCCGGCGCGGCGGTTCGCCGCCTCGTCGGCGGGCCCGAGGTCGACGTGCGCCACGTCGGCGAGGCGGCCGGCGGTGGTCTCCGGCGTGGTGCTGGCCGGACGGGCCCGCAGCGTCATGTCGAGGTAGCTGACCACGTTGAGCACGGCGCTGCCGACGGCGCCCGCGATGGCGCCGTCGACCAGGGGCGCCGCTCTCACTTCGGGTCGCCCGGTTCGCGTTCGCCCTTGGGCCCGTAGGTCCGGTCGCCCCGGACGACGCCGCGCTGACCCCGGTCGTCCTGCAGGATCCGGTTGGCCACCTGGTTCGCCTCCTGGTCGGCGGCCCGCCCGGACTGTTCGACGCGGTCGCGCAACCGCGCCCGCTGCTTGTCGTACGCGTTGCTGCCCGGCCGTGGTCCTGGCATCGCTGCCTCCTCCGGTCGCTGTCGCTGTCGGCCCCGTCTACCCGCCCCGGCCGGCGCCAACCGTGGGCCGGACACCGCAGCGTCCGCCGCCTGGCCCGGCGCTCACTCGGGGGCGCGGACCACCGCCACCGGGCAGTCGGCGCGGTGCAGCAGGGCCTGGCTCACCGAGCCGAGCAGCAGCCCGGTCAGCTCGCCTCGACCCCGCCGGCCCACCACGACCAGCTGGGCGTCGCGGGCGGCCGCGACCAGCGCCGCGACTGGCCGGGCGTGCGTCACCTCGCGGGTCACCGGCACGTCCGGCCAGCGTTCCGCGATGCCGGCGAGCGACTCGGTCAGCACCCGGTCCTCCTCGCCGCGGAGCTGGTCCTCGTCGTGCACCAGGGGCTGCATGTCGCCGGGACCGGTCGAGGCCGGGTGGGTGTAGGCGTGCACCGCGTGCAGCCGGGCCCCGCGTGCGGACGCGGTGCCGGCGGCGAACTCGACGGCGGCGCGCGACAGCGGGGAGCCGTCCACGCCGACCACCACCGGGCCGGCGTCGCGGGCCGTCCCACGGGCGACCAGCACCGGGCAGTCGGCGTACGAGGCGACCTGCACCGCGACGGAGCCGAGCACCAGCGCGGCGAAACCGCCGAGGCCCCGGTCGCCGAGCACCACCAGGGCGGCGCTGGGGGACTCGCCGAGGAGCACGGCGGCCGCCTCGCCGTCGATGATCTCGCCGGTGATCCGCAGCCCGGGGCACTCCGCCTCGGCCGTCGCGACCGCGTCGCCGACCAGTTGTTCGGCCTGGTGGCGCAGGCCGGCGCCGGGTGGCGCCTGCGCGGGCGCCGACACCGGCACCCGCAGCAGCGGCCAGATGAATCCGTGCACCACGCGCAGCGGACGGTTGCGGCGAGCGGCCTCCCGGGCGGCCAGCCGCACGGCCCGCGTCGCCGACTCGGAGCCGTCCACGCCGACCACCACCGCCGCGCCGTTCGCCGAGTTCACCGGTACCTCCTCGCCGCCGGCCGCCCCGCCGGCCCGCGCCGCCAGTATCGCGGCCGGCGTGGCCCCGCCGGGGCGATACCGCGTGAGTCGGCTGCTCGGTACGCTGACGCCAGCGCGCACGGGAGGGAGCCCCGTCGATGGTCGAGCCGGTCCTGCCCAGCACCGCCCGCATGATCGACCACTGGCTCGGTGGCCGGGACCACCGCCCGGTGGACGTGGCCGCGGCGACCGCGTTCGAGGCGGCGTACGGGCCGTGCGCGGTGATCTTCCGCTCGTTGCGGGCCTTTCTCGGCCGCACCGTGCGGGCCGTCGCCGCCGCCGGGGTGGACGAGTTCCTCGTCTTCGGCGCGGGCGTGCCGACCTGCGGAAACGTGCACGAGGTGGCGCCGGGGGCGAGCGTGCTCTACACCGACGCCGACCCGGAGACGGTCCGGCTCGGCCAGCGCCTGCTGGCCGGCAACGACCGGGCCGGCTACGGCTACGGTGACGCCACCGACATCGGTACGCTCGATCCGGCTCAGTTGCGCCGCTTCGTGCCGGGCTGGGGGAGCGGACCGGTCGGGGTGGTCTTCCTGGGCCTGGCCGCGTTCCTGGACGACGACACACTCGCTCGGACGCTCGACGAGCTGTACCGGGCGGCGGCGCCGGGCAGTTGGCTGGCGATCGACTTCGACGGCACGGAACTCGCCGCGTACCCGGAGGCGCTGGCCATGATGGGGCCGGCGTTCCGGATGCGCGAACCCGAGCGGTTCCCGCCGCTGCTCGGCCGGTGGCGTCCGACGGCCGAGGGCGTGGTGCCGGTCGCGCGGTGGCGGCCGGTGGGCGAACCGGAGCCGGTGCCGGACGCGTTTCACGGCGCGCTGGCGTGGCGACCGGCCGGTTGAGCCGCCGGTCGAGGTGGCGCGTCCGGTGTCGGTCCTCCTCCGTATGATGTTTGCCCTGTAGCAATAGTCGTCATCGGAGGATGAAGCATGCCGGAGGCGTCCGGATCGGTGTCGCGTGCCCTGCGCACGGCGCCCCCCGACCAGTTGGCGGAGACCGCGGACGCGGTGTTGCGCCACACGCTCGGCGCCGCGCGTGCGGAGGTGTTCGTCGCCGACTACCGGTCCAGCGGCCTGTGGCCGGTGCTGGACCCGGAGCGCCCCGACGGCGGCCCGCTGCGCTCCCACGGGGTGGCCCAGCGCTGCTTCAGCAGCCAGGAGCCGGTCCTGGACACCGCCGACGACGGCCGGTGCCGGGCCTACCTGCCGCTGTCGGTGTGGGGCGAACGGCTCGGGGTGCTGATGGTCGAGCTGCCGGCCGTTCCGGACGCGGCGACGGTGGCGGCGGCCCGGGACGCCGCCGGCGACCTGGCGGTGGCGATCCGCGCGGCCGACCGGGAGACCGACCGCTACCGCCGGGCGCGTCGCCGGGAGCGGCTCAGCATGGCCGCCGAGATGCAGTGGGACCTGCTGCCCGGGCGCAGCGTCCGGCACGGCGACGTGCTGCTGGCCGGGCAACTCGAGCCGGCGTACACGGTGGGGGGTGACCACTTCGACTGGTCCGTCGACGGGGACCGGCTCACCGTCACGGTGCTCAACGGTGCCGGCAACGGGTTGTCCGCGTCGCTGCTCACCGCCGTGACCGTCAACGCGATGCGTAACGCGCGCCGCTCCGGCGGCAGCCTGGTGGAGCAGGCGGAGCTGGCCTCGGACACGATCTTCTACCAGCACCGGGGAAGCCGGCACGTGGCCACGCTGCTGCTGGAGCTGGACGGCCGGCGGGGCGTGGTCCGGGCGGTGGACGCGGGTTCCCCGCACGTGCTGCGGCTGCGCGGCGGCCGGGTCACCCCGGTCACGCTGGACCAGCAGCTGCCGCTGGGCATGTTCGCCGAGACCCGGTACGACGTGCAGGAGTTCGGCCTGGAGCCGGGCGACCGGCTCTTTGTGGTCAGTGACGGGGTGTACGCGGCGGAGCCGGACGAGCAGGAGCCCTACGGCGCGCGGGCGATGGCGCGGGCGATGCGGTCCACTCGGCTGCAGCCGGCCACCGAGGCAGTTGGTACGGTGATGCGCGAACTGCACGCGTACCATGCCGACGCGGATCTTCGCGACGACGCGGTCGTCGTCTGCCTGGACTGGCGCGGTTCCAGCCGGCCGGACGACGCCTCGCGGCGGTGACCGGGGCGGCGGGGCGAACACGAGCGGGACGATCGCAGGGGACAGCGAGTGGAGCGACCTCCGAATCTTGCCGCGGCCGTCGAGGCGGCTGCCGAGGCGCTCATCGGTGTGCTCGACTCGGCCACCTCGCGGCACAACCTCAGCGTCTCGCCCACCCAGTTGCGGGTGCTGTCGCTGATCATGTCCCACCCGGACACCAACGTGAACCGGCTGGCCGAGCTGCTGGACGTGGTGCCGTCGTCGGCGAGCCGGCTCTGCGACCGGCTGGAGGCGGTCGGGTTGCTGCGCCGGGTGGCCGACCCGAGGGACCGGCGCGAGGTGCGGCTGCTGCCCACGAACGCGGCGGAGTCGCTGCTGCGCGAGTTGCAGGAGCGGCGGCACCGGGCGGTGCAGGCGGTGCTCGACCGGATGCCCAACCGGGTGCAGCACGAGTTGTTGCTGGCGTTGCTGGCGTTCGGTCAGGCGGCCACCATGACCGCGCCGCAGTCGGGTTCCGACTCCACCGCCCGCTCGGCGTGACCTCGGGTGCCCGAGCCGCAGCCGCTCCACTAGTGTCCTAGGATGCCCTACGCGATGTGACGCTGCCCACCGCCGCCACGCTGAGCAGCCACGCAGCACGACAGCCGGAAGAACGCGCGAGGCCCGATATAGTGGCAGCGCAACTGGCCGGCCCGGGTCGCTGTGACCGCGGGCCGCATCGGGGAGGTCCCAGCCCGGGATCGCAGAGGCTGCCGGCGTCTGACCGGCCGACAACGCGCACGTTCCTCCGGCGGCCGTTCGACGGCCGCCGGACCGTGCTGCGGAGGGAGGGTGAGGGGTGTCGCGTCGGCCGGCTCCAGCGGAGCACCCGGGGGACACGGCGACGGTCGCGGCGGACCGCGTCCTCACGTTGCCGAACCTGATCAGCTTCGTCCGGCTGCTGGGCGTGCCGCTGTTCCTCTATCTCTTCCTCGTGGTCCGCGCCGACGTGGTCGCCATCGTGGTGCTGGCGGTGGGCGGCACCAGCGACTGGGTGGACGGCTGGATCGCCCGGCGCCTGCAGCAGGTCAGCCGGTTGGGTGAGCTGCTGGACCCGCTTGCCGACCGGCTCTACATTCTCGCCACGCTGCTCGCCTTCACCGCCCGCGAGGTGGTCCCCTGGCAGTTCACCGCGGCGCTGTTGGCCCGGGAACTGCTGCTGCTCGGCTCACTGGGGGTGCTGCGCCGGCACGGCTACGGCCCGCCGCCGGTGCACTACGTGGGCAAGACCGCGACGTTCCTGCTGCTGGCGGCGTTCCCGATCCTGCTGCTGGCCGACGCCGCGCCGGGCGCGGCCACCGTCGCCGGGGCGATCGGCTGGGGGCTGGCCTGGTGGGGGCTGGTCCTCTACTGGGCCGCCGGGGCGATGTACGTGGTGCAGGCGCGCCGGCTGGTCCGGGCGATGCGGGCCCGGCGCGCGGGGGTGTCGGCGTGACGGCGGCGCCGCCGCGGGACGGGGAACGCGACCCGTCGGCGCGGGTGTACGCGCCGGACTTCCTGACCGAGTTGTTCCGCAATCCGTTGGATCCGGGGTACGGGGACGCCGCGGCGCGGCGTGCGGTCGGTCCGGTGTCGCGGGTGCGGCAGGTGCTGGCCCGGCCGGTGAGTCTGGTGGTCCTGGCGGTGATCGGGTTCCTGTTCGCGGTGGCGTACCGGGAGACGATGGCGGAGGAGCCGAGCCGGGCGACGGCGCGGGCCGGGTTGATCGCGGAGATCAAGCAGCGGGAGGCGGAGACCGACCGGTTGACCCAGCGGGCGGAGCAGTTGCGCGTGGAGGTCGGTCGGCAGCGGGACGCGGCGTTGAGCGGCTCGCAGGCGTCCCGGTTGCGCAATCTTGAGGCGGGGACGGGCCTGGGGCGGGTGCGGGGCGACGGTGTGGTGGTGCGGTTGGTGGACGCGCCGCGTGACAAGGACGCGGTGACGGGTGCCGAGGCGGGTCCGTCGCAGGTGTTGTACTCGGATCTGCAGAAGGTCGCGAACGGTCTGTGGGCGGCGGGTGCGGAGGCGGTGTCGATCAACGGGCAGCGG
The DNA here is from genome assembly GCF_040647835.1 of Micromonospora sp. NPDC049240. Taxonomy (NCBI): domain Bacteria; kingdom Bacillati; phylum Actinomycetota; class Actinomycetes; order Micromonosporales; family Micromonosporaceae; genus Micromonospora; species Micromonospora sp. NPDC049240. Next base: position 278,033 of record NZ_JBEZCX010000011.1, on the reverse strand, counting down.
CTGACGGCGACGTCGACGATCCGGCAGGCCGGGGAGGCGATCCTGGTGGACTACCGGCCGGTGACGAGTCCGTACGAGGTGCAGGCGATCGGGCCGGGGTCGATGCGGGACCGGTTCGACGACGGTCGGGCGGCGGCGTTGATGCGTGAGGTGGCGAAGACGACGGGGTTGTCGTTCGGGGTGAAGGAGGTCGACGGCCTCACCCTGCCGGCGGCTCCGGAGCCACGGCTACGCTACGCCGAGTCGCCGGCGAGTCCGGGCCCGGTGCCGTCGGGTTCGGGTGTCGTGGGCTCGTCCAGTCCCGGGCCGTCCGGCTCGGGTGTTTCTCCCAGTCCCTCCGGAGGTGGCCGATGATCGCGGTGCTGGCGTTGCTCGCCGGGGTGGTGCTGGGGGTGTATCTGGATCCCACGGTGCCGGCGGCGTTGCAGCCGTATCTGCCGATCGCGGTGGTGGCCGCGTTGGACGCGGTGTTCGGTGGGGTGCGGGCGAAGCTGGACCGGATCTTCGACGACAAGCAGTTCGTGGTGTCGTTCATCTCGAACGTGCTGGTGGCGGGTCTGATCGTGTACCTGGGTGACCAGCTGGGGGTGGGCGGTCAGTTGTCCACCGGTGTGGTGGTCGTGCTCGGGGTGCGCATTTTCGGGAATGTGGCGGCGATCCGCCGGCACCTGTTCCGGGCGTAGGTTGGTGGGGATGAGCGAGGAGCACAGGGAGACGGGTACGGGCTGGCCGTCGCCGGTGGGGCCGGGGCGGCCGTCGGGTCCGGCGGGTGAGCCGGATCCGCGTCCGAACGCGCCCGATCCGGACGAGTTGAGCCCGTTGGCGCCGGTGGAGCCCGTGGAGCCGGTATCGCCCGCGGAGCCGTTGGCGCCGGGGGAGCGGGAGGACGTGCCGGCGCCGGCGGAGGAGCCGGGGGCCGCGGCGGCGCCGGATCGTGCGCCGGTGTCGCGGCGGTTGACGTCGGCGGGCGCGATGATCGCGGTGTTGCTGGCGTTGTTGGGCTTCACGCTTGTGGTGCAGTTGAAGACGACGTCGACGGATCCGACGCTCGCGGCGACGCGGGAGGAGGACCTGGTGCGGATCTCGTCGGATCTGGATTCGCGGGAGCGGCGGCTGCGGCAGGACATCGAGGCGTTGGAGGAGAGCCAGCGTCAGTTGCGCTCCGGTGAGCTGGGGCGGCAGGCGGCGTTGGAGGAGGCGACGCGGCGGGCGGACGAGCTGGGCATTCTGGCGGGGACGCTGCCGGCGGTGGGGCCGGGTCTTGAGGTGCGGTTCTCGGGGCCGGAGAAGGCGATGTCGTCGACGCGGATCCTGGACGCGGTGCAGGAGTTGCGGGGTGCGGGCGCGGAGGCGATGCAGATCCAGGGCGCGGACGGCACCGCGGTGCGGGTCATCGCGTCGACGTATTTCGTGGACGCGTCGGGTGGGGGTCTGGTGGTGGACGGGCGGCGGTTGAGTGGCCCGTACACGATCCTGGTGATCGGTGACCCGGCGACGATGCGTACGGCGTTGAACATTCCGGGCGGGGTGGTCTCATCGGTGCGGGACGCCGCCGGTAACGTGACGTCCGAGGATCGTGAGGTTGTGGAGGTTTCGCAGCTGCACGCGCCGATCAAGCTGGACCACGCCCGGCCGGTCTCCTGACCGGTCGCGGCCCGCGCCGGTTCGTCCGGTGCACCGATGACGAAGGACGCAGCTGGTGATTCCTGAGGATCTGCGGTACACCGCCGAGCACGAGTGGGTGGTCGGTGGTGACGGTGGTGTCGTCCGCGTCGGTATCACGCACTTCGCGCAGGATGCCCTGGGTGACATCGTGTTCGTGCAGCTGCCGGACTCCGGTGCGGTGGTGGCGGCCGGTGAGTCGCTGGGGGAGATCGAGTCGACGAAGAGCGTGTCGGAGATCTACGCGCCGTTGAGTGGCACGGTGTCGGCGCGCAACGAGGCGTTGACCGACACGCCGGAGGTGATCAACACGGATCCGTACGGTGCGGGTTGGTTGGTGGAGATCACTCCGGATGATCCGGCGGCGGTCGAGGGTCTGTTGACCGCTGACGCGTACCGCGAGCTCACCGAGAGCTGAGTTCGTGTCGTGCCGGGCGGGCGGGGTTGGTTCCGCGCGTCCGGTTGCCCTGCATTTCGGCGCTGGCTAGGCTCGCCCAGTCGACCGAGAACCAATTGTTTGAGCGTTGCGGAATGCGCCTTCCCGGGCATGGGGAGCCAGCCGCCGGGTGTGGGTTAGCCCGGCGGCCAGACCCGCCATTCCCCGACGCCGACCGAACAGATCCGTGAGGTGGTCCCATGACGCGGCCCGACGACGAGTTCCCCCCGCTCGACGTCACTTCGACGCTCAATCTCGGTTCGCTCGACGAAGTGCTGGAGGGGCCGGACACCGATGTGGTGCCGAGCCGCATGTCCGGTTCGTTGCCGCCGGGAATGGCGTTGCTGGTGGTTCGGCGGGGCCCGAATGCGGGTGCCCGGTTCCTGTTGGATCACGATGTGACGACGAGTGGTCGGCACCCGGACAGTGACATCTTCCTCGATGATGTGACGGTGTCGCGGCGGCACGCGGAGTTCCATCGGGACGGCGGCACGTTCACGGTGCGGGATGTGGGCAGCCTGAACGGCACGTATGTGAACCGTGAGCGGGTCGAGGCGGCGACGTTGAGCAACGGTGACGAGGTGCAGATCGGCAAGTTCCGGGTCGTGTTCATCGCTGGTCCGCGCCCGGAGGAGGAGGCCGGCCGGGGGTGAACGAGCCTGCGGCTTCGACGCCGTCCGGGGCGGGGCGGGCGCCTGCGCTGATGAGTATCGGCGAGGTGCTGGCGCAGTTGCGGGCGGAGTTTCCGGACGTGACGATCTCGAAGTTGCGGTTCCTGGAGGCCGAGGGCCTGGTGGAGCCGCAGCGGACGCCGGCGGGTTACCGGAAGTACGGCTGGGACGACGTGGCGCGGTTGCGGTTCGTGTTGTCCGCGCAGCGGGATCAGTATCTGCCGTTGCGGGTGATCCGGGATCAGTTGGCGCAGTGGGACGGCTCGGACGCGTCGCCGCCGGGGCGGGCGCGGCCGAATCTGGTGGCGGTCGGTCCGGGTGGTGTGGTGCCGGGTCGGGAGCCGCCGGAGCCGGTGGAGTCGCCGGAGGTGCGGCTGGGTCGGGCGGAGTTGATTGCCCGTAGCGGGGTCGACGAGTCGACGTTGGTCGAGTTGGAGCGGCTCGGTGTGCTGGTGTCGGATCCGCCGGGCTGGTACGACGGGGATGCGTTGATCATCGCGAGTGCGGTGGCGGGGTTGGCGGCGTACGGGTTCCAGCCGCGGCATCTGCGGGCGTACCGGTCGGCGGCGGATCGGGAGGTCGGTCTGTTCGCGCAGTTGGTGGCGCCGTTGGCGCGGCAGAGTGATCCGGCGGCGCGGGCGCGGGCGGCGGAGACGGCGCGGGAGTTGATGGCGTTGTCGCAGCAGTTGCACGCGGCGTTGGTGCGGGTGGGGCTGCGGTCGACGTTGGGTCGGTGAGGTTGTCGGTGGGGGTCGGGTGCCGGTGGGTGCCCGGCCCCTTTCGTCGTGGATGGGCGCGGAAAGATCGGCCGGGATGGGCGTGTCGTAGGCTTGCCGGGGTAAGCCCGTCTGTCGAGGCGTGGTGCACGTAGCGCGTGGGACTCTCGTGTCCTGGTCCGTGTACCGTGCAGGGAAGGGCGCGGTGCGCAGGTGACGACGACACGGAGGCGGCGGTGCGCGAGCTGAGCGTGGTCGGAGTTCGGGTGGAGTTGCCGAGCAACCAGCCGATCGTCCTGCTGCGGGAGGTCGAGGGGGACCGCTATCTGCCGATCTGGATCGGTGCGGTCGAGGCGACGGCCATTGCTTATGAGCAGCAGGGGGTCAAGCCGGCGCGGCCGTTGACGCATGATCTTCTGCGGGATGTGTTGGCGGCGTTGCAGGCGCCGTTGCGGGCGGTGGAGATCACCGAGTTGAAGGAGAACGTCTTCTACGCGGATCTGCTGCTGGGTGACGGGGTGCGGGTGTCGGCGCGGCCGAGTGACTCCATCGCGTTGGCGTTGCGGGTGGGTGCGCCGATTCGTTGTGCGGAGCAGGTCCTGAGTGAGGCGGGGATCGTGATTCCGGACGAGCAGGAGGACGAGGTGGAGAAGTTCCGGGAGTTCCTGGAGCAGGTGCGGCCGGAGGATTTCGCGGGCTGACTGGTGGCCGGCTGGGTGGCCGGGGTGCGCGGCGGTGGTTGTCACGGTGGTGGCGGCTGACCGCCGTGTGTGCTGTCGTGGATTGGTGGCGCGGCGTGTCGGGGTTCTCCTGCCGGTGTTGTCGGCTGTCCGGCGTTAGGGTTGCCGTGTCGAGGGGTGCGCGTACGGGGAAGTCGACGTGGCGCCGCACGGGCGGGGAGGTTGGTCCGGATGCACGAGCCGCGGGATCCTGGTCCGAGTTCGGAGCAGCAGGCGGGTGTGGGGCCCGAGTCGTTCGGTGACGGCGAGGTGGGTTATCGGGGTGTGACCGCGTGTTCGGCGGTGGGCATCAGTTACCGGCAGTTGGACTACTGGGCGCGGACGTCGCTGGTGGTGCCGAGTGTTCGGGACGCGTCGGGTTCGGGGACGTCCCGGTTGTATTCGTTCCGCGATCTGGTGGTGTTGAAGGTCGTGAAGCGGTTGTTGGACGCGGGGGTGTCGTTGCAGAACATCCGTCGGGCGATCGAGGCGTTGCGGTCGCGTGGGGTGGATGATCTGGCGGGCATCACGTTGATCTCCGATGGGACGACGGTGTACGAGTGCCGGTCGCCGGAGGAGGTGGTCGACCTGTTGCAGGGTGGCCAGGGCGTGTTCGGCATCGCGATCGGTGGGGCGTTCAAGGAGATCCAGGGTTCGTTGTCGCATCTGCCGGCGGAGCCGGCGGGTGGGTCGGGTCGGGAGGTTCCGGTGGAGCCGGAGCCGGAGGCGGATTCGGTGGGGGACGAGTTGGCGGCGCGTCGTGCGCGGCGTCGTGCCGGGTGATTCGTCGGCGTTTCGGTTTTGGGATCGCGTCGTGGCTTTTCGGCCCGGCGCGATCTTTTGTTTGGTGACGGTGGGTGAGCGGGTGGGGTGGGGTGGGGTGGTTTCGGTGGTGGGTGGGGTGTGCGCAGGTCGCGATGGGTAGTGGTGCGGTGTCCGAAAGAGACTGTGGGTTGCTCGGGTGGGGTCCCGGGGGCGTTTTGTTCACTGTCCGTAGTTGAGGGTTGTCGGGATGGGGTTGGGGCAGGCGTGAACGGTGGCGGTGGGCGCGCTATGGTCCGTCACTGTCGTCGACGCGTCGATGTCACGGTGCGTGTTGTCGCGTCGACTGGCGTTGTCCCTGCCGCGGCGTCGCCGCGGGGCCCCTTTGGCGGAAGGACCGAGCATGACGGTGACGAATGAGGCCACCCCGATCTCCCACTACGACCGCATCGGTGGTGCGGCGGCGGTGAAGGCGGCGGTGGAGCTGTTCTACGACCGGGTGTTGGCGGATCGGGAGTTGGCCGGCTACTTCGCCGACGTGGACATGGTGGCGCAGCGGCGGCATCTGGCGTTGATGTTGACGGTGGTGCTGGGTGGGCCGGACGAGTACGCGGGTCGGGGGTTGGCGGAGGCGCATCAGCCGTTGGGTATTCCGGGGGCGCACTACGCGCGGGTCGGTGAGCACCTGAGCGCGACGTTGGTGGAGTTGGGTGTGCCGGCGGAGGTGATCGCCGACGTGCAGGTGGTGTTGGGGCAGGTGCGGGATCAGATCGTGTCGGCGGGGAACGCCTGAGCGTGGACGTGGATCGGCTCAGGCAGAGCTGGTCGGTGGTCGCCGGGCACGGTGACCAGGTGCCGCTCTACTTCTATTCGACGTTGTTCCTGGCGCATCCGGAGACCCGGCAGATGTTCGGCACGAACATGGCGGGGCAGCGGGACCGGTTGGTGTCGGCGTTGGGGCACATCGTGTCGCACGTGGACCAGGTGGATCGGCTTGTTGGTTTCCTGCGGCAGCTGGGTGCGGATCACCGTAAGTTCGCGGTGCGTGCCGAGCATTACCCGGCGGTCGGTGAGGCGCTGGTGGAGACGCTGCGGCATTTCTGCGGTGACGGGTGGTCCGAGGAGCTGGCGGCCGACTGGGTGGCGGCGTACGGGTTGGTGTCGCGGGTGATGACGGAGGCCGCGCAGGCGGCGGAGGCGCATTCGCCGCCGTGGTGGGTGGCGGAGGTGTTGACCCACGAGCAGCGCACGTTCGACGTGGCGGTGTTGACGGTGCGGCCGCAGTATCTGTTGCCGTTCGTGCCGGGGCAGTCGATCGGGGTGTCGCATCCGGCGGTGCGGTCGTGGCGGTACTACTCGCCGGCGAACGCGCCGCGCGCGGACGGCACGGTGGAGTTGCACGTGCGGGCGGCGCCGGGTGGCGCGGTGTCGTCGCGGCTGGTGTACGGGTGCGCGGCGGGGGATCAGATCCATCTGGCGGCGCCGGTGGGGGACGGGTTGACGTTGCGGCTGGCCGGGTCGTCGGATCTGCTGCTGTTGGCCGGTGGGACCGGTTGGGCGCCGGTGAAGGCGTTGGTGGAGCAGGTCGCGGCGGAGGGGTCGGGCCGGCGGGTGGACCTGTATGTGGGGGCGCGGTCGAGGTCGGAGTTCTACGACAGCGAGGCGATCGACAAGGTGGCCGCGTCGTGTCCGTGGTTGCGGGTGTCGTACGTGGCGGGGTCGGATCCGGTGCGGCCGGGTGAGCCGGCGCGGATGGTGGACCGGGTGTTGGCCGACGGGGACTGGCGGTCGCGGCACGTGTACGTGTGCGGGTCCGACGAGATGGTGGGCCAGTCGGTGGCGGCGTTGACGGGGGCCGGTTACCGGCCGGGTCAGTTGCACCACGAGGGTTTCGGCAAGCAGTGGTACGGGCCGGCGTGGCGTGCCGTCACGGCCGCCGACGAGTCCGGGGTGGTCCGGTGAGTGAGCCGGTCCTGCGAGCCCCGCAGTCGCGAACGGAGGTGGTCCGATGAGTGCGACCCCGATCAGTGGTTACGACGCGCAGCAGGTGTCCGGGTCGGTGCAGGTGCGGTTGACCTCGGACCGGGTGCGGCGGTGGGAGTTCGGGTCGGCGGCGTTCACCAGGCGTGGCTATGAGCAGGCCGATGTGGACCGGTTCCGGGTGCAGGTGGCCGACGAGTTGGATCTGCTGGCTACCCAGGTGGCGAATCTGCGGGCGGAGAACGAGCGGCTCAACGATCATCTGGAGTTGCACCGGCACGGGGTGATTCCGAGCGCGGAGGCGCCGGTGCGGCCGGCGGCGAAGGAGGTGAATCTGCTGTCGGCGGCGCAGCGGGAGGCGGAGCAGATCATCGCGCAGGCTCACGACTATGCCCGTCGGGTCGCCGAGTACGCCCGGACGCAGTATGAGAGTTATCTGCGGGCGGCGGCGGAGGAGGCGAAGCAGGAGGCTGAGCGGGCGGTGGTGGAGTACCGCCGGGCCGCCGGTGGCGACGTGGACGATTCGGTGGCGACGCGGGAGGCGTTGCGGATCTTCGGCGAGATGATGATGTCGCACATGCGGGCGGCGGCCCGGCATCTCGACGACGGCAGTGAGCAGTTGGCGCGGACGATGGAGCGTCTCACGCGGGAGGCGCCGCAGCCGGCGTTGCCGCGTCACCAGCGGTGAGCGCCGGTCCGGCCCGCCGTGCGGGTGGGCCGGACCGGCGAGGCCGGCGGTGGGTGGTGGGTCAGCGGGTGAGCGCGTCGACGGCGTCGGCGACGGGGGTGTCGCCGGCGACGAGTTCGACGGTGTGCCCGGCGGTGCCGGGGGTCTCCAGCAGCGCCAGGAGGACGCGGGCGACGTCGGCGCGGCTGATCGCGCCGGGTGGGACGTGTCGGGCGAGGGTGATCCGGCCGCCGGGTTCGTCGTCGGTGAGCCGGCCGGGCCGTAGCACGGTGACGTCGAGGTCGCGGCCGGTGACGTCGTCCTCGGCGGCTTTCTTGGCCCGCAGGTAGGCCGCCCACACGTCGTCGGTGCCGGGGGCGGGCGCGTCGTCGACGCCCATCGAGGAGACGAGCAGGTAGCGGCGGACGCCGGCGTGGACGGCGGCGTCGGCGAGCAGCACGGCGGCGCCGCGGTCGACGGTGTCCTTGCGGTCGGCGCCGCTGCCGGGGCCGGCGCCGGCAGCGAACACCACCGCGTCCGCGTCGGCGAGGTGCCGGGCGAGCGTGTCGGCGTCGGTGTGTTCCAGGTCGCACACGACCGGTTCGGCGCCGGCGGCGCGCAGCGCGGCGGCGTGGTCGGGGTTGCGGATCAGTCCGACCGGGGTGTCGCCGCGTCCGGCGAGGTCCCGTTCGAGCAGCTTGGCGATCTTTCCGTGGCCTCCGGCGATGACGACGCGCATGTGCTCAACGTAGCCCGCCGGTGGTCGTCGTGCCGGGCGACCAGCGTCGTTGATCATGAGGTTGGCGGTGGGTGGCGCGTCGGATCGTGCCGCCAATCTCATGATCGGCCCTGGCGGGGTGGGCGGGCGGGGGTGCGCGAGGCAGCATGGTGGGGTGAGTGATGCGTTCGAGGGGTTGGCGCGGCTGCTGGCCGGCGGGGGTGTGGTGGTGCTCAGCGGCGCCGGCCTGTCCACCGAGTCGGGCATCCCGGACTATCGGGGGCCCAGCGGCGCGGCGCGGCGGCACACCCCGATGACCTACCAGGCGTTCACCCGGGACCCGCAGGCGCGGCGACGCTACTGGGCGCGCAGCCATCTCGGGTGGCGGACCATCGCGCGGGCGGCGCCCAACGACGGGCACCGGGCGGTGGCCCGGTTGCAGCACGCGGGGCTGCTCGACGGCATCGTCACGCAGAACGTCGACGGGTTGCACACCGCTGCCGGCGCGACCGGGGTGATCGAGTTGCACGGCCGGCTCGACGAGGTGACGTGTCTGGACTGCGGCAACCTGACCGGCCGTGACGAGCTGCACCGGCGGTTGACCGAGGCGAACCCGGGGTTCGACGCGCGGGTGGCGCACGTGAACCCCGACGGTGACGTGGAGCTGCCGGACGAGGCGGTGGCCGGGTTCCGGGTCGTCGACTGCGGGGTGTGCGGCGGGGGCATGCTGAAACCGGATGTGGTGTTCTTCGGCGAGACGGTGCCGGCGCCGCGGGTGGCGGACTGTTTCGCGTTGGTGGAGGGGGCCCGGGCGGTGCTGGTGCTGGGGTCGTCGTTGACGGTGATGTCGGGGCGGCGGTTCGTGTTGCGGGCGGCGAAGCGCGGCATTCCGGTGGCGATCGTCAACCAGGGCGTCACCCGCGGCGACGGGTATGCGGCGGTGCGGCTGGACGCGCCGCTGGGCGCCACGTTGACCGCGTTGGCCGCCGGGTTCGCCGAGCCGGCGCCGGTGTGATCACACCCTGGGACATGAGCGGGAAACACGGCCGCTGGTAGCGTGGGGGGTGCCGGTACCACCCACGTGGGAGAGACCGTCGACCCGACGGCGCCGAAGGGGCAGATTCTCCCCGGAACCTCTCAGGCAAAAGGACCACGTGGGCAGGCGCTGTGGAGCGCGTCAGCGTGACTCAGGGGGAGGCCGACCCGTCGACCTCGCCCCCACAAGGAGCGCCGCGCATGACCGCTGAGCAGTTCGCCGATCGGCACATCGGCCCCGGCCCGGACGACGAGCGCCGCATGTTGGAGGCCGTCGGCTACGGCTCCGTGGACGAGCTGATGGACGCCGCGATTCCCGAGGTGATCCGCTGGCACGGGACGCTGGACCTGCCGGCGCCGGCCTCGGAGCGGGAGGCCCTGGCCGAGTTGCGGGCGCTCGCGGCTCGCAACACGGTGGCCGTGTCGATGATCGGCCTGGGTTACCACGGCACGCACACTCCGGCGGTGATCCGCCGCAACGTGCTGGAGAATCCGGCCTGGTACACCGCGTACACGCCGTATCAGCCGGAGATCAGCCAGGGTCGGCTGGAGGCGTTGCTGAACTTCCAGACGATGGTCACGGACCTGACCGGGTTGGCCACCGCGAACGCGTCGATGCTCGACGAGGGCACCGCCGCGGCGGAGGCGATGACGCTCGCGCGCCGCGCGTCGAAGAGCAAGAGCCCGGTGTACGTGGTCGACGCCGACGCGTTGCCGCAGACCGTCGCGGTGATCGCCAGTCGCGCCGAGCCGCTCGGTATCGAGGTGCGGGTCGTCGACGTCGACGTCGAGGAGTTGCCGGCGGAGTTCTTCGGCCTGCACCTGCAGTACCCGGGCGCGTCGGGGGCGGTCCGGGACCACGCCCCGCTGGTCGAGGCGGCGCATGCGGTGGGCGCGTTGGTGACCGTCGCGGCGGACCTGTTGGCGTTGGTGTTGCTGCGCCCGCCCGGGGAGATCGGCGCGGACATCGCCGCCGGCACCACCCAGCGGTTCGGGGTGCCGATGGGGTTCGGTGGGCCGCATGCCGGCTACCTGGCGGTGCGCGCCGGTCTGGAGCGGATGTTGCCGGGCCGTCTCGTCGGGGTGTCGCGTGACGCCGACGGCAGTGCCGCCTACCGGTTGGCGTTGCAGACCCGTGAGCAGCACATCCGGCGGGAGAAGGCGACCAGCAACATCTGCACCGCGCAGGTGCTGCTGGCGGTGATGGCCGGAATGTATGCGGTCTATCACGGCCCGGACGGGTTGCGGGCGATCGCCCGGCGTACGCGTGCGGCGGCGGCGCGGTTGGCGGCCGGGCTGCGTGCCGGCGGTGTCGATGTCGCGGACGTGGTGTTCTTCGACACGGTCACCGTGACGGTGCCGGGTCGGGCCGCGCAGGTGGTGGCCGCGGCGGCGGCGCGCAACGTGAACCTGCGGCTGGTGGACGCCGACCGGGTCGGGGTGTCCTGCGACGAGACGACCACCGACGCGCACCTGCGGGCGGTGTGGGCGGCGTTCGGCGTCGACGGTGTCGACGGTGACGTGGAGGTGGCGCTGCCCGACGGGTTGGCTCGCACCGGTGACGTGCTCACCCATCCGGTGTTCCGCAGCCACCATTCGGAGACGGCGATGCTGCGGTACCTGCGGCGGCTGGCTGATTTCGACTACGCCCTGGACCGGGGCATGATCCCGTTGGGGTCGTGCACGATGAAGCTGAACGCCACCACGGAGATGGAGCCGGTCACCTGGCCGGAGTTCGCGCACCTGCACCCGTTCGCGCCGGACGCGCAGACCGCCGGCTACCGGGAGTTGATCGCCCAGTTGGAGGGTTGGCTGGCGGAGGTGACCGGCTACGACGCGGTCAGCGTGCAGCCCAACGCCGGGTCGCAGGGGGAGCTGGCCGGGTTGCTGGCGATCCGCGCGTACCACCGGGACCGGGGTGAGGGGCACCGGGACGTGTGTCTGATCCCGTCGTCGGCGCACGGCACGAACGCCGCGTCGGCGGTGATGGCCGGCATGCGGGTGGTCGTGGTGGGCTGCGACGCCGACGGCAACGTCGACCTCGTCGACCTCGACGCGAAGATTGACAAGCATCGGGACGCCCTCGCGGCGATCATGGTGACGTACCCGTCGACGCACGGCGTGTACGAGACGGGCATCGCCCAGTTGTGCGCGAAGGTCCACGACGCCGGCGGTCAGGTGTACGTCGACGGGGCGAACCTCAACGCGCTTGTCGGGTTCGCCAAGCCGGGGCGCTTCGGCGCGGACGTGTCGCACCTGAACCTGCACAAGACGTTCTGCATTCCGCACGGCGGCGGCGGGCCGGGGGTGGGTCCGGTGGCGGTGCGGGCGCACCTGGCGCCGTTTTTGCCCGGTGACCCGGTGGGCGCGCCCGTCGACGGCCGGCCGGCGATCTCCGCGGCCCGGTACGGGTCGGCGGGGATCCTGCCGATCCCGTGGGCGTACCTGCGGATGATGGGCGCCGACGGGTTGGCGCGGGCCACCGCGGTGGCGGTGCTCGCGGCGAACTACGTGGCGGTGCGGCTGCGGGAGCACTTCCCGGTGCTGTACGCCGGCAACAAGGGCCTGGTGGCGCACGAGTGCATCCTGGACCTGCGGCCGTTGACGAAGGCGACCGGGGTGAGCGTCGACGACGTCGCGAAGCGGCTGATCGACTACGGTTTCCACGCGCCGACGATGTCGTTCCCGGTGGCGGGCACGTTGATGGTGGAGCCGACCGAGAGTGAGGACCTGGCCGAGCTGGACCGGTTCTGCGACGCGATGATCGCCATTCGCGCCGAGATCGACCAGGTGGGGTCCGGGCAGTGGCCGGCGGGCGACAGTCCGCTGTCGAACGCGCCGCACACCGCGGCGATGGTGTCCGGCGACGAGTGGCCGCACCCGTACCCGCGGTCGGTGGGCGCCTATCCGGGGGCGGTGGACCGGGCGGGGAAGTACTGGCCGCCGGTGCGGCGCGTGGACGGCGCGTACGGGGACCGGAACCTGGTCTGTTCGTGTCCCGCGCCGGAGGCGTTCGAGGACTGAGGGCGTGCACGCCGGGGCGGTGGTGGATCGCCGCCCCGGCCGGCGCGCCGACGGGCTTCGTCGGCGCGTACGCTCACTGACGCTGTGTGATTGCTCAGGCGACGAGGGCGTGGCGGGCCGGTCCCCGGTGCGGGGCGATGGTCCGCCCGTCGGGGAGCAGCTCACCGGTGTCCTCGAAGATGATGACGCCGTTGCAGAGCAGGCTCCAGCCCTGCTCAGGAAAGCAGGCGAGGACGCGGGCGGCCTCGCGGTCGGTCGCGTCGGCGGAGGGGCAGGTGGGCTGGTGCTGACACATCGGGTTCTCCGGACTGTGGGGGCACTGTGTCATGGTTCACATGACCAGTGACGCACAGTACCAAGCTCAACCGCGCAACACCGAGCAAGGTCGCGGCTTGTTCACCCAGAATCGGCTGAACGGATGAGGCGGAACGGTCCAGACGGTTTGGAAGCGCTCCCACACGTGCCGGTCGCGGTGCCCGGCGCGCCACCCGGCTGCCGGTCCCGGCTGGTCGAGACCGCTCGGTTGCAGTGGCGCCTCGGCGACGGCGGCGACCCCACCGACCTCGCGCAACGCTTCCTCACCGCGTACGGCGTCGACGTCGACGACCTGTCGCGGCCCGGCCGGCACACCGCCGACGGGCCGTGCGGGGCGGCGCTGTTCCTGTCCGCCGCCGCCGGCGCGTACGCCGTCGGCGCGCCGACCGGCGCGCCCACGCCCCTGCCGGCGCTGCCCGACCTGGTCGTGGTCGTCTACCACCACGGCGACCGCCCGCACCGGCCACCGTCGCCGACCGGCTGGCGACTGGGGGACTGGCGCGACAGTTGGACGCCGGACGCGCACGCCACCGCCGTCGAGTCGGTCCGCGCCGCCATCGCCCGCGGCGACGTCTACCAGGTCAACCTCGTCGGGCACGCCGCCGCCGACTACACCGGCGACCCGCGCCCGGCGCTGCGCCGCCTCGCCGCGCTGCCCGGCGCCCGCTACGGCGGCGCCCTCACCGGGCCCGGCTGGGCGCTGGGCTGCGCCTCCCCGGAGACACTCGTCGCGACCGAACACGGCCGGCTGGTCACCCGCCCGATCAAGGGCACCCGCGCGGCCACCGCCGCCGGCCGCCGCGACCTGCTCGCCTCCGCCAAGGAACGCGCCGAACACATCATGATCGTCGACCTGGAACGCAACGACCTGGCCCGGGTGGCCCGCACCGGCTCCGTCCGGGTCGACGAGCTGTTCGCCGTACGCCGCTGGTGCGACCTGTGGCAGGCCGAGTCGACGGTCTCCGCGGCGCCCGCCGACGGCCTGGGCCTGGCCGACCTGCTGCGCGCGGTCTGCCCCGGCGGGTCGGTCACCGGCGCGCCGAAGCACGCCGCGCTCGCCGAGGTGGCCGCGCGGGAGCCGGTCGGACGCGGCGCCGGCATGGGCGCGTTGGGCTGGGTCGGGCCGGACCGGCTCGACCTGGGCCTGACCATCCGCACCGCCGCCGCCGACGCCCACCGGCTGCACCTGTGGGCCGGCGGCGGCATCACCTGGGACAGCGACCCCGCCGCCGAGGTCGCCGAGGCCGCCGCGAAAGCCGCCCCGGTACGCGCGCTGCTGGCTGCCGGCTGACCCGCCCGTCCGCGGGCCTCAGGCGGCGGCGAACGCGTCCAGGGCGGCCACCACCCGCTCACCGACGCCGTGGCCGCGGCCGTGCCCGCCGGACTCGACGATCTCCATCCGGGCGTCCGGCCAGTCCCGGGTCAACCGCCACGCGATGTCCGGCGGGCCACTGACGTCCAGGCGGCCCTGCACGAGCACCCCGGGGATGCCGGCGAGCCGGCCGGCGTCGCGCAGCAACTGACCGTCCGGCACGAACCCCAGGTTCGCGAAGTGGTGGGTGACCAGCCGGGTGAACCCGTACCGGAACACCGGGTCGGCGTAGCGCAGGCTGGGCGCGTACCCGCCGGCGAGGGAGACGTGCACGTCCTCCCAGTCGCACCAGTCGCGCGCCGCCCGCTCCCGCACCGCCGGGTCGGGGTCGTTGACCAGTCGGGCGTACGCGGCGGCCAGGTCGCCGTCCCGCTCGGCCTCGGGCACCCCGTCGCGGAACCGCGCCCACTCCTGCGGGAACACCCGGCCCATGTCCCGGGTCACCCACTCGATCTCGCGGCGGGTGTTGGCCACCACGCTGAACAGCACCAGCGCGGTGACCCGCCCCGGATGCGCCTGCGCGTACGCCAACGACAGCGCCGAGCCCCACGACGCGCCGCACAGCAGCCACCGCGGCACGCCCAGGTGCACGCGCAGCGCCTCCATGTCGGCCACCAGGTGGCCGGTGGTGTTCACCGACAGGTCGGTCCCCGGGTCGGCGGCCGACGGGGTGCTGCGCCCGCAGCCGCGCTGGTCGAACAGCACGACCCGGTAGGCGGCCGGGTCGAACAACTGCCGCCACGACGCGTCGGCGCCCGAGCCGGGACCGCCGTGCACCACCAGCGCCGGCCGGCCGGCCGGGTTGCCGCAGGTCTCCCAGTAGACGCGCTGGCCGTCGCCGACGTCCAGGTGCCCCGACTCGTACGGCTCGATCGGCGGATACATGCCCCAGGTCCTCCCCGCACCGAAAACAACAGCGCTGTTACATTAGCGGACGTGACCGCCCCCCACCGCGACGCCCTCGGCACCCTGCTGCGCCACGTCCTGGAACTGCTCGACGGCGACGTCGCCGCCGTCCACGACCGACTCGGCCTCACCGACTACCGGCCCCGCTACTCACCCCTGGTCCGCGCCCTGGTCACCGACGGACCACTACCCATCCGCGACCTCGCCACCCGCGTCGGCGTCACCCACTCCGCCGCCAGCCAGACCGTCGCCGGCATGCGCCGCGCCGGCCTGGTCACCCTCACCCCCGGCACCGACGCCCGCCACCGCATCGTCACCCTCACCGACCGCGCCCACACGCTGCTGCCCGCCGTCGAAGCCGAATGGGCCGCCACCACCGCCGCCATGCGCCACCTCGACACCGAACTGCCCGTACCCCTCGCCGACGAGCTGTACGCCGTGCTCACCGCCCTACGCCACCGCCCACTACGCGACCGCATCGCCGACACCGGCCTGCTCCCACCGGCGGGTGGCACCCCCGCACCGGTAAGCAACGGATAGCCTTCCGGGCATGACTATGCGCCCGATCCGGATCATCGGCGACCCCGTCCTGCGCACCCCCAGCGAACCCGTCACCACCTTCGACACCGAACTACGCGCCCTCGTCGCCGACCTGATGGACACCCTGCTCGGCGCCCCCGGCCGCGCCGGCGTCGCCGCCCCCCAGATCGGCGTCAACACCCAGGTCTTCGTCTACGACGCCGACGGCCACCGCGGCCACCTCGTCAACCCCACCCTGGAACTGTCCGAGGAACTCCAGGACGACGACGAGGGCTGCCTGTCCATCCCCGGCCTCTACTTCCCGACCCCCCGCGCGCTGCACGCCACCGCCCACGGCTACGACCAGCACGGCGAACCCCTCACCATCACCGGCAGCGGCTTCCTCGCCCGCGCCCTGCAACACGAAACCGACCACCTACGCGGCCGCCTCTACGTCGACACCCTGCGCGGCGACACCCGCCGCCACGCACTCCGGGAGATCCGCGCCGGCCGCTTCGACTCACCCAGCCGAGGCCGCTGACACCCCAGCGCCCCCGTCAGCCGGGCAACCGGGTCAACGCGCACTCGGTGAACCCGGCCACCCGGGTGAAACCCAACCGCTCGTACAACCGCACCGCCGCGACGTTGTCCACCCGCACGTTCAACGTCACATGATCCACCGACGCCCGCAGCCGCGCGCACAACGCCGCCACCACACCCGCCCCCAGACCACGCCCCCGCACCTCCGGATGCGTCGTCACATTCCCCACCGCCGCCACCCGCCACCGCGGCGAGAACACGTGCACCCCCGCCACCGCCACCAACCGGCCACCCGCACGCACCCCCACGTACTGACCGGTGTCCACCATCCGCGCGTCGAACCAGTTCCCCGGATACGCCACCGCGTACAACTCCCGCAACAACGGCAGATCCGCCCGCCCCAACGGCTCACCCACCGCCGGCACCGCCGCCAACCGCCCCGGCTCCGTCAACGCCATCCGCACATGCGCCGCCGCGTCCGACACCGCGTACCACCGCGCCACCGTCGCCTCCAGACCAGGGGACAGGTGCGCCCACAACCGCGCCGGCAACACCGGCGCCGCCGCCACCAGCAACCCCGACAACGCCGCCACCCGATCCGGCGCTGCGAACGCCAACAACGTCGGCAACTCCACCCCGTGGTACAGCAACACCACCTCGTCACCCGACCGGAACCACGACGTGTACGGCCAGAAGAAATCGTCCAGATCACCCAACTGGTAGGCGTGCAGCACCGGATCCCGACCCAACAACCCGGCCAGCACCGCCCGGTCGTGCTCCGCCCGCACCACCATCACCGCACCGCCACCCACTGGTCGTAACCCAACCGCGCCACCAACGCCAACACCACCACCAACAACACCACCCGCACGAACCCCGCACCCCGCCGCAACGCCATCCGCGCGCCCACCACCGCCCCGGCCACGTTGCACACCGCCATCGCCGCCCCCAACAACCACCACACGTGCCCCGTCACCCCGAACACCACCAACGCCCCCAGATTCGTACCCGCGTTCACCACCTTCGCCATCGCCGACGCGTGCACGAAATCCGCACCCACCAACGCCGTGAACGCCAACACCAGGAACGTGCCCGTACCCGGACCGATCAACCCGTCGTACAACGCCACCCCCAACCCCGCCACCACCACCGCCACCACCACCCGCCGCCGGGTCCGCCGCGACGGCGACGCCACCACCCCCAACCGCGGCCGGGTCAGCACGAACACCGCCACCGCCACCAACACCACCAACACCACCGGCCGGTACGCCCCCGCCGGCACCGCCCCCGCCAACGCCGCCCCCAACCCCGCCGTCACCACCGCCAACCCCGCCGCCGGACCCGCCACCACCCAGTCCAGCCTCGTCCGCCGCGCATACGTCACCGCCGCCGTCGACGTCCCGAAGATCGCCGCCAACTTGTTCGTCCCCAACGCCGTCGCCACCGGCACCCCCGGCGCCGCCAGCAACAACGCCGGCAACAACAGCAACCCGCCACCACCCACCACCGCGTCCACCCAACCGGCCAACGCGGCAGCGGCCAGCAACGTCACCAACGACCCGGCATCCACGGCCGCATTCTGCCCACCCCGCCACCACCCGCGAGCACCCCTGTGGCCAGCCTCACCGCCCCCGACGACGCCGCACCCACAACCCGACCGACGCCACCGCCACGAACACCAGCACCGAACAACACAACAGCTTCACCATCCGACCAGCCTGCCACCACCACGTAGGGTGTGCAGGTGCGCCTGGCCACCTTCAACCTGCTGCACGGCCGCTCCCTCACCGACGGGCTCGTCGACCCCGACCGACTCGCCGCCGCCGTCACCGCCCTCGACGCCGACGTGCTCGCCCTCCAGGAAGTCGACCGCGACCAGACCCGCAGCGGCAAACTCGACCTCACCGCCCTCGCCGCCCACGCCCTGCACGCCGACCACCACCGCTTCGCCGCCGCCGTCGTCGGCACCCCCGGCGAACACTTCCGCCCCCTCACCCACGACGACGACGGCCACGGCGAACCCCTCTACGGCGTCGGCCTCATCAGCCGCCACCCCGTCCGCTCCTGGAAGGTCACCCGCCTACCCGCCGCACCCGTCCGCTCACCCATCTACATCCCCGGCCCCCGCGGCGGACTCGTCCTGCTCCGCGACGAACCCCGCGTCGTCCTCGCCGCCCTCCTCGACACCCCCCACGGCCCACTCACCGTCGCCGCCACCCACCTGTCCTTCGTCCCCGGCTGGAACATGTGGCAACTACGCCGCGTCGTGCGCGCCCTGCGCGCGCTGCCCGCCCCGCGCATCCTGCTCGGCGACCTCAACCTCCCCGCCGGCCCCGCCGCCGCGCTGTCACGCTGGCGCCCCCTGGGCCGACTCCCCACCTACCCGGCCGGACAACCCCGCGTCCAACTCGACCACATCCTCGCCGACCCCCACCACCTCGACCGGCTCCCACCCGTCACCGCCGTCGACACCCCACCCTCCACCGTCTCCGACCACCGCCCCCTCATCGTCGACCTCGGCTGACCCTCACACCACGCCGGTCTGCCGCTGGGCCGCCCGCACCGCGTTACGGAACAACATCGCCACCGTCGTCGGACCCACCCCACCCACCCGCGGGGTGATCGCACCCGCCACCCGCGCACACGACTCGTCCACATCCGGCAACAACCGCCGCCCCTCATACCGCACCCCACCACCGACCACCACCGCGCCCGGACGCACATGCTCCGGCCGCACGATCCCCGGCACCCCCGCCGCCGCCACCAGAATCTCCGCCCGCCGCGTGTACCGAGGCCAGTCCGCCACCCCCGTGTGCACCACCGTCACCGCCGCGTTCGCCGTCGGCCGCTTCTGCGCCAACAACATCGCCAACGGCCGACCCAACGTCGCACCCCGACCCAGCACCACC
This sequence comes from Micromonospora sp. NPDC049240, assembly GCF_040647835.1. Taxonomy (NCBI): domain Bacteria; kingdom Bacillati; phylum Actinomycetota; class Actinomycetes; order Micromonosporales; family Micromonosporaceae; genus Micromonospora; species Micromonospora sp. NPDC049240. The sequence goes on along the minus strand of NZ_JBEZCX010000011.1, from coordinate 259,082 downwards.
ACCTCCCGGCCCGACACCGGCACCTGGTGAAACGCCAACAACGCCTCGATCCCCGCCGGCGTACACGGCAACGGCCCCGGCAAACCCAACGCCAACCGACCCATGTTCACCGGGTGCATGCCGTCGACGTCCTTGTCCGGATCCACCACGGCGAGGGCCCGGTCGTAGTCCAGACCCCCCGGGATCGGATGCTGCACCAGCACCCCGTGCACCGCCGAGTCGGCGTTGAAATCCGCCACCACCGCGTGCAGATCCGCCTGCGACGCCGACGCCGGCAGATGCACGTGCGGCGACGCGAACCCCAACGCCGCCGCCTGCCGCTGCTTGATCCGGATGTAACCCGCGCTCGCGTCGTCGTCACCCACCAGCACCGTCGCCAACGCCGGCGTCACCCCCACCGCACGCAGCTCCGCCACCGACGCGGCGACCTCACCCAACACCCGCTCCGCCACCGGCCCACCCGGCAACAACCGCGCCGACGAACCCGCAACCACCGAAGAAGAAGACATGCGACACCTCGCCCGCGGAGGCCCAGGCGGTCGACCCCCACGACGAGCTCCCCGATGGTTGACCCATCCCCGTGCCGCCAGTCGCGTCCCCCTCACCCTGCCACAGCGCGCGCCACGATCGCATCCACCACCAACTGCCACCCCGGCAACGACGCCAACACCGCGTCCGCGCGCCGCCGCCGATCCGCCGCCGACACCACCTGAAGATCCGCCAACACCGCCACCAACCCCGGCCGCAACGCCCGCTCCCGCTCCGGCGCCACCACCCCCAACACCACCAGACACCGCGCGTACGTCACCAGCACCCAGAACATCGCCTCCCGGTGCCGCCCCGCCGCCACCAACGCCGCCCCACCGTCGAACACCACCGGCCGCCCCGCCGCGCCCAGATCCGCCCCGAACGCGAACCCCTCCCGCGGCAGCCGCGCCACCTCGTCGAACACCACCGCCAACCCGGCCAGATGCTCCCGCACCCGCCCCGCGCCCACCCCGCCCCCGTCCACCGCCGCCAGCAACCGCGGATACCGCGCGCCGAACCCGAACCGCGTCAACACCTCCGACGCCCGCACGAACCGCCGTCGCACCGTCGGATCCACCAACCCCGCCACCGCCGGCCACACCGCCACCAGCGACGTCGGGAACACCCACGCCAACACCTGCTCCGCGAGCGGCGCCCCGGCGTCCAACACCCGCAACCCGTCCTCGATGCGCCGCCGCACCCCCGCGCACCGCCGCCGCACCCACACCGGATCCGCGTACCCCACCGCCACCCGCCGCCGCACCGCCGCCAACCGCCCCGACGGATCCGCGATCACCGCATCGGTACGGAACATCGGCGCGAACACCCACGACCCCAGCACATCCTCCGGCTCACCCACCTCCGCCCAGGTGACCGAACTGACCTCCAACAACACCCCCCGATGGACGAACTTGCCCACCTTCACGCCGGGGGAGTCCCGCACCAGCAGCACGTCCACGTCCGACCACACCGGCAACTGCGCGTCGCCCGGCAACCCCACCGTCGAGCCACTGAACAACGCCCCCTCGACCGACGGATCCGCCCGCATCCGCTCCCGCACCCAGTCGACCGCCACCGCCCGCGCCGCATCCACCCGCATCCGACCGATCCTGCCACCACCACAACCACCAGCCGCACACCCACGGTTGCCGATCGGACACGAAGCGTGGACCATCGATGACAGTAACTGTCGGTCGGATCGTGTGGGGCGATGCGCAATGGCGGACTACTTCCCGATACTCCACGGCCGCGCCGGCGAGTTCGACGCCCTCGACCAGGTCCCCGACGACCTGGCGCCCCACATCCTCCCGGTCTTCGACGTCGCCGCCACCACACACGGACCCATCCAGGACGCCCACACCTTCAGCCAGCACGCCCGACGAACCGTCCACCGCGACATGACCATCGCCGTCGACGCCCACCGCCTACCGGACCCCGCCACCGGAATCCGACGACCGCTGCCCGACATCGCCGAAGACCTGCACCAGTGGGGCAACCCGATGCTGCCCGTCGCCCACCCCCACGACAGCCCCGCCCGACTGGCCGACATCCGCGACGCCGCCGCCCTGCACGGACACGGCGCCGTCCTGCGACTCGACCCCACCGACGACGACGCCGAAACCCGCGCCAACCGCCTCCTGTCCGCCATCGACCTGCGCGCCGAACACGCCGTCCTGCTCCTCGACGCCGCCCACCTCCGCTCCGAACACGACCTCACCCGAGCCGAACCACTGGTCCGCAAACACCTCTCCTGGACCCACCGGCACCCCTGGAAAGCCATCGTCGTCGCCGCCGGAGCAATGCCCCGCAGCATCGCCCACCTGCCCCCCAACACCGCCACCCCGCTCCGCCGCCTCGACCTCGACCTCTGGCAACGCCTCCACGACCACGACATCCGATTCGCCGACTACGGCATCGCCCACCCCCGACCCGCCACCGGCGGCTGGGGACCACCCCCGAACCTCCGCTACACCGACCACGACGTCTGGTGGACCTACCGGGCCGCCCGCGACGACAACGGCAACAGCGCCATCCACGACCTGTGCCGGACACTCGTCACCGCCGACCACTGGCCCACCCTCGGACGACACTTCTCCTGGGGCGACGAACAGATCGCCCTGCGCGCCGCCCGCCACGCCACCCCCGGCACCGCCCGACACTGGCTCGCCTGGGGCACCTCCCACCACCTGGCCCACGTCGCGAACCACCTCGGCCTGCCCGGCGCGCCCCCCCGCCCCCTAGAGACCCAACCCCGACAACGCCCGGTTCGTCCGGTTGGCCGCCACCGCCGCCCGCTGCTGACCCGCCGTCACCTCGATGTACGTCTGCGACGACGCCAACGACGCATGCCCCAGCAACCGCATGATCTCCGCCGCGCTCGCCCCGTCCTCGGCCAACCGCGTCGCGAACGTGTGCCGCAACGCGTGCAACCGCGCCCCGCGCGGCACCCGGTCACCGATGCCCGCCCGCCGGAAACACGACTCCACCAGATACTGCAGACCACCCCGACGCAACGGCTCACCCTGCCGGTCCACCAGCAACGACCCGTCCGGACGCACACTGCGCGCCCCGAACCGCCGCCGCCGGCTGTCCAGGTAACCACCCACCACCCGGTCCACGCCCACCTCGATCGGCACCGTACGCGGCCGACCACCCTTGCCGGCCACGTCCACCCGCCGCTCACCCTCGCGACCGGCAAGCGACGACACCCGCAGCGCCAGCAGCTCCGACAGGCGCAACCCGGCACACAACGCCAACGCCAGCACCGCCACGTCCCGCTCCGGCCACGGGTCGCGCTGCCGGCCCTCGGCCCGCGCCACCGCCGCCAGCAACTCCTCCGGGGTGTCCTCGCCCCGCAACGGCTTGGGCCGGGGGAGCGGCGTACGGGGCCGCCCGACCGCGGGCATCGGGTTCCCGGCCACCACCCCGTCAGCCACCAGGAACGTGAAGAAACTGTTCCAGGTGGACCAGGCACGGTGGACCGACGCGGCGGCGCGGGGAGCGGCGAACCGGGCGAACGCCGCGCGCATCAGCCGGGGGGACAGGCGCCCGACCGGCAGCCGGCCCAGGGGGAGGGGAGTGTCGTCACCGTCCGCCACCTCCAGCGCGGCGACGCCGGTGAGGTCCCGCCGGTACGCGGCCAGGGTGTGCGGTGAGGGCTTGCGGGTGGCCCGGGCGGTCAGGAACTCCTCGATCAACGCCCCTACCGTTTCGTCCGCTTTGTCATGCATAAGGGATATTATGCATGATTCTCGCGTTCCTGCCAGGCCGCCACTCCGGGGGAGCGCACCGACAAAAACGATTGCCGCACCCCGCAGACTGGACCGCATGGTGCAGATCGACGCCGCACTCGTCCGCGCCCTGGTCGCCGCGCAGTTCCCGCAGTGGGCGCACCTGCCGGTCACCGCCGTCGCGCGCCAGGGGTGGGACAACCGGACGTTCCGCCTCGGCGAGCACCTGCTGGCCCGGCTGCCGAGCGCCGAGGGCTACGTGCCCGGCGTCGCCAAGGAGGACCGCTGGCTGCCCGTCCTGGCCCGCCACCTGCCGCTGCCCGTACCCGAACCGCTCGCCACCGGGGCGCCCGGCGCCGGCTACCCGTACCCCTGGTCGGTGCGGCGGTGGCTGCCCGGCGACACGCTGGAGGCCGCCGACGGCCTGGACCGCGTCGCCGTGGCCCGGGACCTCGGCGGCCTGCTGGCCGCGCTGCGCGAGGCGCCGACGGCGGGCGGACCGGTCGCCGGCCGGCACTCGGCGTTCCGGGGCTGCCACCCGAGCGTCTACGGCGACGAGGTGGAGCAGGCCCTGACGGCGCTGGACGGCCGGGTGGACGCGGCCGCCGCGCGCAAGGTGTGGGCGGGCGCGGTGACGTCCGCCTGGCCGACGGCGCCGGTGTGGTTCCACGGTGACGTCTCGGCCGGGAATCTGCTGGTCGCGCGCGGCCGGCTCGCCGCGATGATCGACTTCGGGCAGTGCGGGGTGGGTGATCCGGCCTGCGACCTGGTGCCGGCCTGGACGTGGTGCGTCGGCGTCGAGCGTGCGGCGTTCCGGGATGCGGTCGGGTTGCCGGTCGACGCGTGGCGGCGGGCCCGGGGCTGGGCGTTGTGGAAGGCGCTCGTCACGATCGTGTCCGGGTCGGGGCCGGTCGCGGAGCCGTCGCGGGTGTTGGCGGCGGTGTTGGCGGACCCGGTGGTGGAGTGACGGGGGACCCCGACCCCGCCTTACTTGACATAATGTAGATTATCGAACCGCTTGGTCGGGGCGGCGGTGTCGGTGCCGGACACCGCCGCCCCGGGTTTCGCGGGTCAGGCCCCGACGTAGGCGGCGAGGTGTTCGCCGGTGCGGGTGGACCGCTTGGTCACCAGGTCGGCCGGGGTGCCCTCGAAGACGATGCGACCGCCGTCGTGGCCGGCGCCCGGGCCGAGGTCGATGATCCAGTCGGCGTGCGCCATGACCGCCTGGTGGTGTTCGATGACGATGACCGACTTGCCGGATTCGACCAGCCGGTCGAGCAGGCCGAGCAGTTGGGCGACGTCGGCCAGGTGCAGGCCGGTGGTCGGTTCGTCGAGGACGTAGACGCCGCCCCTGTCCCCCATCCGGGTGGCCAGCTTGATCCGCTGCCGCTCCCCTCCGGACAGCGTGGTCAGTGGTTGACCGAGCGTGAGGTAGCCGAGCCCGACGTCGGCGAGCCGGTCGAGGATGGCGTGGGCGGCCGGGAGGCGGGCGTCGCCGGCGCCGAAGAACCTCTCGGCCTCGTTGACCGGCATGGCGAGGACTTCGCTGATGTCGCGACCGCCGAGGTGGTAGTCGAGCACGGCGGCCTGGAAGCGCTTGCCTTCGCAGTCCTCGCAGGTGCTGGCGACGCCGGCCATCATGCCGAGGTCGGTGTAGATGACGCCGGCGCCGTTGCAGGTGGGGCAGGCGCCTTCGGAGTTGGCGCTGAACAGGGCGGGTTTGACGCCGTTGGCCTTGGCGAAGGCCTTGCGGATGGGGTCGAGCAGGCCGGTGTAGGTGGCCGGGTTGCTGCGGCGGGAGCCGCGGATGGCGGTCTGGTCGATGCTGACGACGTCGTCGCGTTTGGCCAGGGAGCCGTGGATGAGGCTGCTCTTGCCGGAGCCGGCGACGCCGGTGACGACGACCAGGACGCCGAGCGGGATGTCGACGTCGACGTCGCGCAGGTTGTGGGTGGCGGCGCCGCGGATGGGCAGGGTGCCGGTGGGGGTACGGGTGGTGTCCTTGAGGGTGGCCCGGTCGTCGAGGTGGCGGCCGGTGACGGTGTCGCTGGCGCGCAGGCCGGCGACGGTGCCTTCGTAGCAGATGGTGCCGCCGTCGGTGCCGGCGCCGGGGCCGAGGTCGACGACGTGGTCGGCGATGGCGATGGTTTCCGGTTTGTGTTCGACGACCAGGACGGTGTTGCCCTTGTCGCGCAGGCGGAGCAGGAGGTCGTTCATCCGGGCGATGTCGTGCGGGTGCAGGCCGATGGTGGGTTCGTCGAAGACGTAGGTGACGTCGGTGAGGGACGAGCCGAGGTGGCGGATCATCTTGGTGCGTTGGGCCTCGCCGCCGGAGAGGGTGCCGGCGGGGCGGTTGAGGCTGAGGTAGCCGAGGCCGATCTCGACGAAGGAGTCGAGGGTGTCCCCCAGTGCGGTGAGCAGCGGGGCGACGGAGGGTTCGTGCAGGTCGCGGACCCAGGTGGCGAGGTCGCTGATCTGCATGGCGCAGGCGTCGGCGATGGAGATGCCGTTGATCTTCGAGGAGCGGGCCTCGGGGGCGAGGCGGGTGCCGTCGCAGTCGGGGCAGGTGGTGAACGTGACGGCGCGTTCGACGAAGGCGCGGATGTGGGGCTGCATGGCGTCGACGTCCTTGGCGAGCATCGACTTCTGAATGGCGGGGATGAGGCCGGTGTAGGTGACGTTGATGCCCTCGACCTTGATTTTGGTGGGTTCCTTGTGGAGCAGGTCGTGGCGTTCGCGGTCGGTGTAGTCGCGCAGGGGTTTGTCGGGGTCGAACATGCCGCTGGCGCGGAAGATGCGGCCGTACCAGCCGTCCATGCTGTAGCCGGGGATGGTGATGGCGCCCTCGTTGAGGGTGCGGTCGGCGTCGTAGAGGACGGTGAGGTCGAAGTCGGTGACGCTGCCGCGGCCTTCGCAGCGGGGGCACATGCCGCCGAGGCGGTGGAAGGTGCCCTTCTTGGTCTGGGTCTTGTCGGGGCCGCGGTCGACGGTGATGGCGCCGGTGGCGCGGACGGAGGGGACGTTGAAGGAGTAGGCGTTGGGTGGGCCGATGTGGGGTTGGCCGAGGCGGCTGAAGAGGATGCGGAGCATGGCGTTGGCGTCGGTGGCGGTGCCGACGGTGGAGCGGGGGTCGGTGCCCATGCGTTCCTGGTCGACGATGATGGCGGTGGTGAGGCCTTCGAGGATGTCGACGTCGGGGCGGGACAGGGTGGGCATGAAGCCTTGGACGAAGGCGCTGTAGGTCTCGTTGATGAGGCGTTGGGATTCGGCGGCGATGGTGCCGAAGACCAGGCTGCTCTTGCCGGAGCCGGAGACGCCGGTGAAGACGGTGAGGCGGCGTTTGGGCACGTCGACGTCGACGTTGCGCAGGTTGTTCTCGCGGGCGCCGTGGACGCGGATGACGTCGTGGCTGTCGGCGCGTGCCTGGGGCATGGGTCTCCGTCCGGTTGGTGCGGTGTCGGGGCCGGCCGGCGTGCGGCGCGCCGGCCGGCGTACATAGTACGGTACGTCGTGTCGGGTCAGCGTCGTTGGTTGATGCGGATGAGGTTGCCGGTGGGGTCGCGGAAGGCGCAGTCGCGGACGCCGTAGGGCTGTTCGGTGGGTTCCTGGACGACGTCGGCGCCGCTGGCCTGGAGGCGGTCGAAGAGCGTGTCGAGGTCGTCGGTGGCGAGGGTGAGCGCGCCGTAGGTGCCCTTGGCGATGAGTTCGTAGATGGTGCGGCGTTCGTCGTCGGTGATGCCGGGGTCGACGGCCGGCGGGTGCAGGACGATGCCGGTCTCGGGTTGTCCGGGTGGGCCGACGGTGAGCCAGCGCATGGTGTTGCCCTGGCCGACGTCGTTGCGCAGGTCGAAGCCGAGGGTGTCGCGGTAGAAGGCGAGGGCGGCGTCGGCGTCGGTGTGGGGCAGGAAGGCGTAGTGGATCGTGACGGTCATGGTGGTCACGCTAGTTCGGTCAGGTGGCGGGGGCTTCTCGATTCCTGATCGGTCGGGTGGCGTGTTTGGTGAGGCACGGGGGTGGTTCGGCGGTGCCGGGCGCATGGCGGGCACGGTAGGCGCTGGGGGGTTCGCCGACGAGTTCGGTGAAGCGGGTGCTGAAGGTGCCGAGCGACTGGCAGCCGACGGCGAAGCAGACGTCGGTGACGCTGAGGTCGCCGCGGCGCAGCAGGGCCATGGCGCGTTCGATGCGGCGGGTCATGAGGTAGGAGTACGGGGTTTCGCCGTAGGTCTGGCGGAACTGGCGGCTGAGGTGGCCGGCGGACATGTGTTCGCCGCGGGCGAGGGCTTCGACGTCGAGGGGTTGGGCGTGTTCGCGGTCGATGCGGTCGCGGATGCGGCGTAGGCGGGCGAGGTCGCGCAGGCGGTGGGCGAAGGCGGGGTCGTCGGTGGCCGGGTGGTGGGTTGGCACGTTGGCATTTTCGCTGGCCGGGGCGGGGGCGTCCAGGTGTTCAGCGCAGTTGGCGGGCGGTGAACCGGGTGGGTGGGTCGGCGATGGCGTCCTGGGCGGCGACGAGTTGGAGTTCGCGGGTGCCGGCGGCGAGGGTGGCGTCGAGGACCGCGTAGATGGAGTTGGTGGTGCGTTCCAGCGCGGTCGCGGGTGATCCGGTGGTGGCGAGGTGGGCCAGGTAGAGGGCGGCGGTGACGTCGCCGCCGCCGTTGGGGCTGATCGGCAGCAGCGGGGTGGTGACGGCCCAGGCGCCGTCGGTGGAGACGGCGACGACGTCGAGGTGGTCGTTGGGCAGGTCGCCGTGCAGGACGCTGGTGACCAGGACGTGGTCGGGGCCGGTGGCGCGGACGGCGTCGACGGCGGTGAGCAGGTCGTCGAGGGTGTCGGTGCGGCGGCCGGCGAGGAACTCCAGCTCGAACTGGTTGGGGGTGACGATGTCGGCGCGGGGCACGACGGTGTCGCGCAGGTATTCGGGGATGCCGGGGCGGACGAACATGCCGCGGCCGACGTCGCCCATGACCGGGTCGCAGCAGTAGAGGGCGGCCGGGTTGGCGGCTTTGACCTGGGCGACGGCGTCGAGGATGACGGCGCCGACGGCGGGGTCGCCCTGGTAGCCGGAGAGGACGGCGTCGGCGGTGCCGAGCACGCCGCGGTCGGCGATGCCGGTGATGACGTCGGCGACGTCGGTGGGGGCGAGCAGGGGGCCGCGCCAGGCGCCGTAGCCGGTGTGGTTGGAGAAGTGCACGGTCAGCACCGGCCAGACCTCGTGGCGCAGGCGTTGCAGCGGGAACACGGCGGCGGAGTTGCCGACGTGGCCGTAGGCGACCGAGGACTGGATGGACAGGATCTTCACGGGCTCATCCTCGCACTTCGGCGGGTGGTCACGCTCGGTGGTCGTCGGGCGACGGGTGCGGGTACGGTCGACCGTTCGGCTCCGGGTTTCGACCGTCGGGCGCGTGGCGGGTTTGGGCACTGCATGCGCGGGGGGCATGAAGCGAGGGGTTCTCGCCATCTGGACGGAGGAAGCACTGATGCTTTCCGCACTCGATCGTCGGCACACCGTCGCGCCGCCGGGGTACAGCCGGTGGCTGATCCCGCCGGCGGCGCTGGCGATCCATCTCTGCATCGGGCAGGTCTACGCGACGAGCGTGTACAAGAACTCCCTGATCGCGCATTTCGACTCGGGGCAGACGGCGATCGGGGTGATCTTCAGCATCGCGATCGTGATGTTGGGGTTGTCGGCCGCGGTGGCCGGTACGTGGGTGGAGGCGAACGGGCCGCGGAAGGCGATGTTCGTCTCGGCGTGCTTCTGGGCGGCGGGTTTCCTGGTGGGCGCGCTGGGCATCGCGACGTCGCAGTTGTGGCTGCTGTACCTGGGGTACGGGGTGCTGGGTGGGATCGGGTTGGGGATCGGGTACATCTCCCCCGTCTCCACGTTGATCAAGTGGTTCCCGGACCGGCCGGGTCTGGCGACCGGGCTGGCGATCATGGGGTTCGGTGGCGGGGCGATGGTGGCCTCTCCCCTGTCCCGGCAGTTGTTGTCGTTGTTCGACCCGGGGTACGACCCGTCGAACAGCGGGTCGACGGCGTCGGGGTCGGCGTTGGTGTGGTTGTTCGTCACGCTCGGCGTCGGCTACTTCGTGATCATGATGTTCGGGGTGTTCAACGTGCGGGTGCCGGCGGCGGACTGGCGGCCGGCCGGGTTCGACCCGGCGAAGGTGGCCGCGAAGCCGATGGTGACCACCGCGAACGTGTCGGCGGCGAACGCGGTGCGGACGCGCTCGTTCTGGCTGCTGTGGGTGGTGCTGTTCTGCAACGTGACGGCGGGCATCGGCATCCTGGAGCAGGCCAGCCCGATGATCCAGGACTTCTTCCGGGACAACGGCACGTCGGCGGTGTCGGTGGCGGCGGCCGGCGGGTTCGTCGGGTTGCTGTCGCTGTTCAACATGGCGGGCCGGTTCGTCTGGTCGTCGACGTCGGACGTGATCGGCCGTAAGCCGATCTACGTGGTGTATCTGGGTGTGGGCCTGGTGCTGTACCTGGTGCTGGCGCTGGTCGGGCAGAGCGCGACGGCGTTGTTCGTGCTGCTGGCCTGCGTGATCCTGTCGTTCTACGGCGGCGGGTTCGCGACTGCGCCGGCGTATCTGCGGGATCTGTTCGGCACGTTCGAGGTGGGCGCGATCCACGGTCGGCTGTTGACCGCGTGGTCGGCGGCGGGGGTGGCCGGCCCGTTGATCGTCAACGCGTTCCTGGACGCGCAGGGCGAGCCGGGCTCGTTGACCGCGTCGGCGTACCGGCCGGCGTTGTTCACGATGGTCGGGGTGCTGGCGGTGGGGCTGGTGGCGAACCTGCTGATCCGGCCGGTGCCGCGGCGGTTCCACGAGCCGGCGTCGGGCCGGGACGAGATGGTGGACGGGCAGCCGGTGACGGCGGAGCGGAGCGGGTCGTGAACGAGCGCAGCGGTGGCGGGCAGCAGGTCCGTCTGGTGGTGTCGTGGCTGGTGGTGGCCGTGCTGTTGGGCTACGGCGTGGTGCAGACGCTGATCACGGCGGCGAAGTTGTTCACGCACTGACGCGTGGCGGCGGCCCGGGGTCTGCTCCGGGTCGCCGCGCCGGTCAGAGGCCGCCGGCGACGCGCAGGACCGCGCCGGTGGTGTACGAGGCGTCGGGGCCGAGCAGGTGCACGATCGCGCCGGCCACCTCGTCGGGTTCGCCGGCGCGGCCCAGCGGGATGCGGCCGGCGGCGCGGTCGGGGCGGTCCGGTACGCCGGAGCGGGCGTGGATGTCGGTGCGGATGATGCCGGGGGCGACCGCGTTGACGCGGATGCCGCGCGGGGCGAGTTCCTTGGCCAGGCCGACGGTGAGGGTGTCGGTGGCGGCTTTGACGGCGGCGTAGTGGATGTACTCGCCGGGGCTGCCGAGGGTGGCGGCGGCGGAGGACACGTTGACGATGGCGCCGCCGGCGCTCATCCGGCGGGCGGCCTGCTGGGCGCAGAGGACGTAGCCGATCAGGTTGATGTCGACGACGTCGCGCAGGTCCTCGGCGCGCAGGTCGGTGAAGGGGCCGATGGGGCTGGTGACGCCGGCGTTGTTGACCAGGCCGGTGAGCGGGCCGAGCTGGTCGGCGGCGGCGAAGAGCCGGCGTACCGCGTCGGGGTCGGTGGTGTCGGCGGCGACGGTGACGGCGCGTCGGCCGGCGGCGCGGACGTCGGCGGCGACGGTCGCGGCGGCGTCGTGGTCGGCGCGGTAGCCGATGACGAGGTCGTGGCCGGCGGCGGCGAGCCGGCGGGCGGTGGCGGCGCCGATGCCGCGTCCACCGCCGGTGACGATGGTGACCGAGGTCAATGCGTCCTCCCCTGCCCTGCTGCTGGGGGCGACGTTACCGTGGGCGGCACCGGCGGCGACGGAGAGGACTGTCACATGGGGCGGGCGTTGGTGCTGGGCGGCGGTGGGGTGACCGGGGTGGCCTGGGAGTTGGGGCTGCTGGCCGGGTTGGCCGGGCGGGGTGTGTCGCTGGAGGATGCGGATCTGGTGGTGGGCACGTCGGCGGGGTCGGTGGTCGGGGCGCAGGTGTGTTGCGGGGTGCCGCCGGCGCAGCGGTACGCGGCGCAGTTGCGGCCGCCGGGTGACGAGGTGCCGGCCCGGCTCGGGTTGGGGGTGCTGGCCCGGTGGGCGTGGGCCGGCGGTCGGGGGCGGGACGCGGCGCGGGCCCGCGCGCGGGTGGGTGCGGTGGCGTTGGCGGCGCGTACCCCGTCGGAGCAGTCGCGGCGGGCGGTGATCGCGGCGCGGTTGCCGGCGCGGCAGTGGCCGGCGCGGCGGCTGTTGGTGACCGCGGTCGACGCGGTGTCGGGTGAGTTCGTGGTGTTCGACGCCGGCAGTGGGGTGTCGCTCGTCGACGCGGTGGGGGCCAGTTGCGCGGTGCCGGGGGTGTGGCCGCCGGTGACGGTCGGGGGTCGGCGGTTCGTCGACGGTGGGGTGCGGTCGCCGGTGAACGCGGATCTGGCCGCCGGGGCGCGGCGGGTGGTGGTGTTGGCGCCGACGAGTGCCGCGGTGGGGCCGATGCCGCGGGTGTCGGCGCAGGTGGCGGCGTTGCGGGCGGCGGGGGCGCGGGTGGCGGTGGTGGTGCCGGACCGGGCGGCGCGGGCGGCGATCGGGCGTAACGTGCTGGATCCGACGCGGCGGGCGGCGTCGGCGCGGGCGGGGTTCGCGCAGGCCGAGGTGGTGGCCGACGAGGTGGCGGGCGTCTGGCGCGCCTAGGCTCACCGCATCGACGGCGAGGCTCGGGAGGTATGTGGTGGGTGTGGGTGTCGGTGACCTGGTGGAGGATTTCACGCTGCCGGACCAGACGGGTGCGCCGCGGCGGCTGTCGGAGTTCCTGGCCGCCGGGCCGGTGGTGGTGTTCTTCTATCCGGCGGCGATGACGCGGGGGTGCACGGCGGAGAGCTGCCACTTCCGGGACCTGGCGGCGGAGTTTGCGGCGGTGGGCGCGTCGCGGGTGGGGATCAGCCGGGACCCGGTGGAGCGGCAGGCGGAGTTCGCCCGCCGGCACGGTTTCGACTATCCGCTGTTGTCCGACGTCGACGGCGCGGTGGCGGCGGCGTTCGGGGTGCGGCGGCGGTTGCCGCTGGGCGCGTTGAGCACCCGGCGGATGACGTTCGTGATCGGTCCGGACCGGCGGGTGCTGGCGGTGGTGCACAGCGAGGTGAGCATGAACGCGCACGCCGACGCGGCGTTGCGGGCGCTCGGGGGTTGACCGTCGGGCTGTCGTGCCGGCCTGGTATCAAGGGCGGCAATCAAACAGGTGTACGGAAGAGGGCGTGATGGCGGTCCAGGGGTTGTCCACTGACGAGGTACAGCAGATCCGTGAGTCGTTGGCGGCGGGCCGGAAGCCGCGGGTGGTGTTCACCGAGGCGGCGGGGCAGATGGCCGGGCAGCTCGGGCAGGTGGTGGAGCTGACCGATCCCGAGCAGTCCGAGGAGTTCGTGGTGGTGCGTTTCGGCCGCGACGAGTTGCCCTTCTCCCCCGCTGACGTGGCGGTCGCGCCGAAGGGCGCCGGGCGGCGGCCGGCTGCCGAGCCGAAGCCCGAGCCGGAGGTGGCCGCGCCGGCCGCGCCGGCGGCGCCGGAGTTCGTGTTGGACACGCCGCGGGTGCCCGCGCCGCGTCGGGAGGAGCCGAAGGTGGAGCAGCAGGCGGAGCCGAGGCCGGCGAAGCGGGCGGTGAAGGCGGCGAAGCCGAAGACGCCGGCGGGGCTGACGGTGACGCTGGCGTACGCCGAGGGCGAGTGGACGGTGGCCGCGCAGCAGGGCGCGAAGGCCCTCGCCAGGCCGTACGTGGTGAAGCCGGCGGAGGCGCTGCGGATGGTGGCGTTGGTGGACGTGCCGGGGGTGCAGGAGGCGGTGGAGCAGATCCTGGGCGCGGAGCGGGCCGAGGCGGAACAGCAGGCGGAGAAGTTGCGTGCGGAGCTGGCGGAGATCGAGGCGCGGCTGGCGGAGTTGCGCGAGGCCCGCTGAGCGCTGTCCCGGGCACCCCGCGGGGCCGGTGCGACCCCCTCGCACCGGCCCCGCGCCACCCCTGCGCCCGCAGGTCCATCAGTGTTGCGGAATGTTCTGTACCCCGATTCGGCGGCGGAACACCCAGTAGGTCCAACCTTGGTAGGCGAGCACGATCGGAGTGAACACCACCGCCACCCACGTCATGATCTTCAGGGTGTACGGGGTGGACGCGGCGTTGGTGGCGGTGAGCGTGCCGGCCGGGTCGAGCGTGGACGGCAGGACGTTCGGGAACAGCGCGGCGAACAGGGTCGCCACGGCCAGCGCGATGGCCAGCGCGGTGCCGGTGAACGCCCAGCCCTCGCGGCGTGCCCTCGCCGCGGCGAGGCCGCCGAGCAGGGCGAGGGCGGCGCCGACGGCGAGCACGACGGCGGCGGCGTTGGCGCGGATGCTCAGCGACCAGCCGAGGAACGCCACGGCGGCCACGGCGGTGCCGGCGCCGAGGCGGACCGCGAGCGTGCCGGCGCGCTGCCGGATGTCGCCGGTGGTCTTGAGCGCGAGGAACACCGCGCCGTGGGTGGCGAACAGGCCGAGCGTGGTCAGGCCGCCGAGCAGCGCGTACGGGTGCAGCAGGTCGAGCAGGCCGCCGGCGTACTCGTGGTCGGCGTCGAGGGGGACGCCGCGGAAGATGTTGGCGAACGCGACGCCCCACAGCACGGCCGGCACCGCCGAACCCCAGAAGATGGCCTGGTCCCAGCGGCGTTTCCAGGACGCCTCGGGCCGCTTGTGCCGGTATTCGAAGGCGACGCCGCGGGCGATGAGGGCGAGCAGGATGAGCAGTAGTGGCAGGTAGAAGCCGGAGAACAGGGTGGCGTACCACTCGGGGAACGCGGCGAACATGGCGCCGCCGGCGGTGATCAGCCAGACCTCGTTGCCGTCCCAGACGGGGCCGATGGTGTTGATCAGGACGCGGCGTTGCCGGTCGTCGCGGCCGAGCACGGGCAGCAGCATGCCGACGCCGAAGTCGAAGCCTTCGAGGATGAAGTAGCCGGTGAACAGCACGGCCACGAGGAGAAACCAGACGGTGGTCAGTTCCACGGTGGGCTCTTTCGGTCAGTAGGCGAACGCGAGGGGGCGCTGCGCGTCGTCGGTGTCGTCGTCGGCGGGGGGCGGGGTGACGTCGGGGACGCCGGCGCGGGCGTAGCGGACCAGCAGCTTGAACTCGATCACCGCGAGGGTGGCGTAGATGAGGGTGAAGGCGGTGAAGGAGGTGAGCACCTCGGTCAGGGAGACGCTGCGGGACACGCCGTTGCGGGTGAGCATCTCGCCGAACACGATCCAGGGTTGGCGGCCCATCTCGGTGAAGATCCAGCCGAAGGAGTTGGCCAGCAGCGGCAGTATTGGCATGACCAGGCCGGCGCGCAGCAGCCAGCGGCTGGTGGGGGTGCGGCCCTTGCGGTGGCTCCAGAGGACCAGCAGTGCGATGGCGGCGGCGGCCAGGCCGAAGCCGATCATGAAGCGGAAGCTCCAGTAGGTGACCGGGATGATCGGGGCGTAGTTGCCGGGGCCGTACTGGCTGGCGTACTGGGCCTGGAGGTCGTTGATGCCCTGCACGGTGCCGTTCGGGTCGCCGGTGCCGAGGAACGACAGCAGGTAGGGGATCTTGAGGGCGAAGACCTCGCGGCTGCCGTCGAGGCTGCCGACGGTGAGCACGGAGAACGAGGCGGGGCTCTCGGTGGTGTAGAGGCCCTCGGCGGCGGCCATCTTCATCGGCTGCACCTCGGTCATGATCTTGCCTTGGATGTCGCCGGTGAGGACGACGAGGGTGGCGGAGACCAGGACCACCCAGGAGCCGAACCTGGTGGCGAAGCGGTAGGCGCCGGTGTCGGCGCTGCCGCGGTTGCGCATCACGTGCCACAGCCCGACGGTGACCACGAGGGATCCGGCGACCAGGAACGATCCGGCGAGGGTGTGCGGGAAGGTGACCAGCGCGACCTTGTTGGTGAGCACGGCGACGAAGTCGGTCAGTTCGGCGCGTCCGCTGTCGGGGTTGATGCGGAACCCGACCGGGTTCTGCATGAACGAGTTCGCGGCGAGGATGAAGTAGGCGGAGAGGTTGGTGCCGATCGCGGCGGCCCAGATCGCGGCCAGGTGCAGGCGTTTGGGCAGCCGGTCCCAGCCGAAGATCCACAGGCCGATGAACGTGGATTCGAGGAAGAACGCGACCAGGGCCTCGATGGCGAGGGGCGCGCCGAAGATGTCGCCGACGAAGCGGGAGTAGTCACTCCAGTTCATGCCGAACTGGAACTCCTGCACGATGCCGGTGACCACGCCCATGGCGAAGTTGATGAGGAACAGCTTGCCGTAGAACTTGGTGAGTTTGAGGTACCGCTCGTTGCCGGTGCGGTGCCACATGGTCTGCAGGATGGCGACCAGCACGGACAGGCCGATGGTCAGCGGCACGAACAGGAAGTGGTAGACGGTGGTGACACCGAACTGCCAGCGGGCGACGTCCAACGCGTCCACCTGAGAACCCCCAGCCTTCTTACTACGAGACGTAGTAAATACTACTCGGCGTCGTAGAAAAAAGTTCAGAGTCGGAGGGCCCGAACCGACCCGGGACCAATGACCCTGATCACCTCCACCGGCGCGGCCGTGCGACCATCCAGCACTGATGGACACCTCCCCCTGGCGCGCGCCGCTGCTGTGGCGCGGCGCGCAGACGCTCGCCCGGGCCGCCGTCGCGCTGATCGGCCGCCTGGAGGTCACCGGCGACGTGCCGGAGGCGCTGCGCCGCGGGCCGCTGATCCTGGCCGCCAACCACATCAGCCCGTTCGACCCGGTGGTGCTCGCCGCGGCCTGCCGGGTCCGGCGCGTCGCCCCCCGGATCATGGCCACCGGCGGGCTGTTCCGGGCCCCGGTGCTCGGGCCGCTGATGCGCCACGCCGGGCACATCCGCGTCGACCGCGGCACCACCGCCGTGCACCGGTCGCTGGAGATCGCCGCCGAGGCGGTCGCCGGCGGGTCGGTGGTGCTGGTCTACCCGGAGGGACGCATCGGGCTGGCCCCCGGCATGTGGCCCGAACGCGGCAAGACCGGCGCGGCCCGGCTCGCGTTCGCCAGCGGCGCCGCCGTCGTCCCGGTCGCCCAGTGGGGTTCGCACGAGGTCCTGCCGTACCGGGCGCCGAAGGGCATGCTGCGCGGCCTGGCCCGGGCACTCGCCCGCCGGCCGGTCATCCGGGTGCACTTCGGCGCCCCGGTGGCCCTGGCCGACCTGGATCCGGGCGCGCCCGGCGCGGCCCGCCGCGCCACCGACCGGATCATCGACGCGATCACCGACGACCTGGCCCCGCTGCGCCCGCACGAGCCCGACGGGCCCCGCCACGTCGACCCCGGCCGGCCGGTCGACGCGAGCCGCGTGCACCGCCGGCGCCGAACCGGCTGAATCCGCCGCGCGGCCCCGGCATAGGGTGGGACCGTGGCAGACGTGAACGCTCCCGTCGTGCTGATCACCGGCACGTCCACCGGCATCGGCCTGGAAACCGCCGTGGGCGCGGCCCGCGCCGGCTGGCGCACCGTCGCCACGCTGCGCGACCCCGACCGGGCCGGCCCGCTGCGCGCCGCCGCCGACGCCGCCGGGGTCGGCGACCTGCTGGAGGTACGCCGACTCGACGTGGTCGACGAGTCCTCGGTGACCGCCTGCGTGGCCGACGTGGTGGCCCGGCACGGCCGGCTCGACGCGGTGGTCAACAACGCCGGCGCCGGCCACGTCGGCACGCTGGAGCGGGAGACCGTCGACGACGTGCGGGCGGTGCTGGAGGTCAACTTCTTCGGCGTCCTGCACGTCACCCGTGCCGCGCTGCCGCACCTGCGCGCCGCGAACGGGCGGCTGATCACCGTGACCAGCGTCGGCGGGGTGGTCGGGCAGCCGTTCAACGAGGCGTACTGCGCGGCGAAGTTCGCCGTCGAGGGGTTCATGGAGTCCCTGGCGCCGGTGGCGGCCACCGTCGGGGTGAGCGTCTGCGTGGTCGAGCCCGGCGCGGTGGCCAGCGAGTTCGTCGCCAACGTCGGGATCGACGCGGACACCGCGGTGGCCGCCGCCGGGCCGTACGGGCCGGCGCTGCGGGCGTACCTCGGTCGCAGCGCCGCCGCGTTCGCCGCCGCGCAGTCGCCGGCCGAGGCCGCCGCGGCGGTGGTGGCGACACTGACCGACCCGGAACCCGCCCCCCGCGTGCAGACCTCGGCCGCCGCCCGCCAGTTCGTCGCCGTCAAACTCGCCGACACCGACGGCCTGGGCGTGACCGCCCTGACCGCCGGCTGGCTGCGCTGACCTCCCCCACCCCCACCCCCAACCCGCCCCGCGATCTTGCACTTGCTGCCCGGGCGTATCGGGCAGAACCGCCTCGAACGAGGGCCGGAAGTGCAAGATCGCGTGGGGGTTACGGGACGGCGGCCAAGCGCGCGTCCAGGGCGGCCAGGTCCGGGACGAACCACACCTGGTCGTGGCGGTTGGACTCGGCGACCAGGGCGCGCAGCGCGCCGCTGGCGGCCAGGTACGCGGAGATGTCCCCGACCACCACCAGGCGCAGCCGGTAGTTGACGAACTTCTGCATGACCTCCCCGGCGAAGCGGGTGCCCAGCGTGAAGAAGCTCGGGTCGAGCCGGGCGGCGGGCACCGCCACCACCGTGGCGCCGGCGAACGCCGCGCCGATCAGCTCCAGCGCGTCGGCCTCGGTGACGATCGGCGGGCCGGCCGGGTCGCAGACCAGCACCGTGACGCCGGCGCGCTCGCGCAGCTCGTCAGCCACGGTCGGCCTCCTTCCCGGCGAGCAGGCCGTTGTCGCCGTCGAGCACCGCGTCGAGCAGGCGCAGCAGCTCGGCGGTGGCGCCGAGGTCGCCCAGGACGATGATCTTCATGCGGTGCCGCTCCTCGTCGTGGACCGTCTGCACGCGCAGCGGACGGTCCGGGTCGGGGTGGGTGGTGACGCCGGCCAGCACCAGCGTGGCGAGCCGGTCGGCGGCGGCCCGGTCGACGCCGTCGAGGGCCACGATGCTGGACACCTCCGCCGCCGGGCCGGCCGGTCGCGCGGGCCGGCCGGTGAACGCGTCGAGGTCGGCGCGGGCGATCCGGTACTGCTTGCCGATCCGCGTCGCGGGCAGCCGGCCGGCGCGGATGTAGCCGCGGACCGTGCGCACGTGCAGCCCGAGCCGCGCCGCGACCTGCTCCACCGAGTACATGTCGTTACCCATCGCACCCTATGCTAGCGACAACAGGTAACAATAGGGAATTTCACCGGCCGGACACCCGCTGGCCGTCTCGGCCCGGCATACTGCCGGCGTGCAGCCCCGTCACGGCTACCTCGACGCGCCCGCGCCGCTGGCCTTCGCCCACCGCGGCGGCGCGGCCGACGGCGACGAGAACACCACCGCCGCGTTCGCCCGCGCGGTCGCGCTGGGCTACCGGTACGTGGAGACCGACGTGCACGCCACCGCCGACGGCGTGCCGGTGGTCTTCCACGACCCGACGCTGCGCCGCGTCACCGGCGAGGGCGGGCGCATCGCCGACCTGCGCTTCGCCGACCTCGCCTCGGTACGCGTCGGCGGCGCCGCCCTGGTGCCCCGCCTCGACGACGTGCTCGGCGCGTGGCCGCAGGTCCGGTTCAACGTCGACGTCAAGGCCGACGGCGGGGTGGCGCCGACCGTCGAGGCGGTGGTGCGGGCCGGCGCCGGCGACCGGGTGCTGCTCGCCTCGTTCAGCGACGCCCGGCTGACCCGGCTGCGCGCCCTGGCCGGCCCGACGGTCGCCACCAGCCTCGGCATGCGCGGCGTGGCCCGGCTGCGGATGGCCTCCCTGCACGGCCGGTCGCTGCGACTGCCGCCGTCCGTGGCCGCCGCCCAGGTCCCGGTCTCCTACGGGGGAATCCCGGTGGTCGACCGGCGGTTCCTCGCCTACTGCCACCGCATCGGCCTGCAGGTGCACGTCTGGACGATCGACGAACCCGCCCGGATGCACCAGTTACTTGATCTTGGGGTGGATGGCATCATGACCGATCACGTCGGCGTGCTCCGCGACGTCTACCGCAGCCGCGGCCACTGGGCCGCCTGAACCCCCGAGGACCGCCCCGATGGCCGAAACGGTCACCCCCGCCGTCGCCGAGCCCGCACCCCCGGGCAGCACCCGCCGCGAACGCACCGGCTGGTATCTCTACGACTGGGCCAACTCCGCGTTCCAGACCACCGTCATCACGGTCTTCCTCGGGCCGTTCCTGACCACCGTCACCGAGCTGGCCGCCGGCTGCGAGCTGGGCGCCGACCGCTGCGACGGCGTGGTGCACCCGCTGGGCATCCGCGTCGCCGCCGGCTCCTACTACCCGTACCTGATCTCGCTGTCGGTCTTCCTGACCGTGTTCGTGCTGCCCGTCATCGGCGCGATCGCCGACCGGTCCGCGCACAAGAAGCGGCTGCTGGCCGCCGCCGCGTTCACCGGCGCCGGCGCGACCATCGCGTTCGCGTTCGTCACCGGCGAGCGGTACCTGCTCGGCGGCGCGCTGTTCCTCGTCGCGAACATCTCCTTCGGCGCCGCCGTGGTCGTCTACAACTCGTTCCTGCCGCAGCTCGGCGGCCCGGACGACCGCGACGCCATCTCCAGCCGCGGCTGGGCCATCGGCTACCTCGGCGGCGGGCTGCTGCTCGCGCTCAACCTGGTCGCCGTCACCGCGCTCAGCGAGGAGGGCAACGCCCAGCGCACCCTCGACCTGGCCCGCTGGTCGATCGTCTCGGCCGGCGTGTGGTGGGCCGCGTTCACCCTGCTGCCGCTGCGCTGGCTGCGCGAACGCCCGCCGGTCGCCGTGCCGCTCGGCGGCGGCAACGTCCTCACCGACGGGTTCCGGCAACTCGGCCGCACGCTGCGCGAGGTCAAGGCGTACCCGCTGACGCTGTTCTTCCTGCTCGCGTTCCTGGTGTTCAACGACGGCATCCAGACCGTCATCACCCTCGCCAGCCAGTACGGCACCGAGGAGCTGCGGCTGGAGCAGAGCACCCTGATCGTGACCATCCTGCTGGTGCAGTTCCTCGCCTTCGGCGGCGCGCTCGCGCTCGGCGCGCTCGCCCGACGCATCGGCGCCTGGAAGACCGTGCTGCTGTCGCTGGTGCTCTGGACCGGCGTGATCATCGCCGCGTTCCGGCTGCCCGCCGAGGCGCCGGTGCCGTTCATGATCCTCGGCGGCTGCATCGGGCTGGTGCTCGGCGGCAGCCAGGCGCTGAGCCGATCGCTGTTCAGCCAGCTCATCCCCGCCGGCAAGGAGGGCGAGTACTACGGCTTCTACGAGATCAGCGACAAGGGCACCAGCTGGCTCGGCCCGCTCGCGTTCGGCCTGGTGTTCCAGCTCACCTCGTCCTACCGGGTGGGCCTGGTGTCGCTGCTGATCTTCTTCGTGGTCGGCTTCGCGTTGCTGGCCGCCGTGCCGATGCGCCGGGCCATCATCGCCGCCGGCAACACCCCGCCCCGGGTGCTCTGAGCGCACCCGGTCGATCATCTCGGCCGGTATGCGGCGGCGTCGATCGGCTAGGCTGCCCCGACGTGACCGACGACGCCGCTGCCGCCCCGACCTGCCTGGCCCGCCCCCTGCCGGGGCCCGGCGACGACCGTGCCGGCGGCTGCGCCGCCGCCCGGGGCGTCGACGGCCGGCCGCTGCACGCCGCCGCGCTGAAGTTCTTCTGGGGACCGATGGACTGCGGCAAGTCCACCATGGCGTTGCAGATGAACTACAACCACGCCCGGCAGGGTCGCCGCGGCCTGGTCACCACCCGCATCGACCGCTCGTTGGGCCCGCAGGTCACCACCCGCATCGGCCTGGCCCACGAGGCCATCGAGGTCACCGACGGACTCGACCTGCGTGACCTGGTCCGCGACGCGTGGGCCGAGGGGGTACGCGTCGACTACCTGATCTGCGACGAGGCGTCCTTCTACGACCTGGACCACGTCGAGCAGATGGCCGAGCTGGTCGACAAGTTCGACGTCGACGTCTACGCCTTCGGCCTGGCCACCGACTTCCGCTCCTGCCTGTTCCCGGCCGCGCAACGGCTCTTCGAGCTGGCCGACGAGGTGGCCCGCATCCAGGTCGAGGTGCTGTGCTGGTGCGGCCGGGAAGGGCTGCTCAACGCCCGGGTGGTCGACGGCCGGGTGGTCCGCGAGGGCGCGCAGGTCGTCATCGGCGACACCGTGGACACCGCCGACGTCCGCTACCAGGTGCTGTGCCGACGGCACTACCGCTCCGGCGACCTGGGCCCACGCGCCTGAGGCTCAGAACGGGTCCCCGCACACCCGCCAGCCGCCGTCCTCCGGCACCACCGGCAGCTCCCGCTCCTCGCTGCCGCCGCCGTCGCGGTTCAACCGCACCAGCACCGTGCCGCGTGGCCGACCCGCCCGGGTCGACACCGACACGTCGACGATCTCGTAGCCGCTGACCAGCGGCGGGGTCCGCACCCAACTGCCGAACCCGGCCTGACTCCACCGGCTGCGCGCCTCGGCGCACAACCGCCCGTACGCCCGGTCGGTGTCGCCGGCGGCGACGTCCCGGAAGAACCCGTCCGCGGTCTCCCGCACCGGCCCGTCGGCCTGGAGCACCACCTGCGCGTTCCACACCGCCAGCCCGGCCACCCCGATCAGGCAGGTACCCAGCCCGAGCACGGCGACCAGCACACCCGCGCGCATCGGCCGGCGACGCCGGGCCGGTCGGTGCCACACCTGCTGACTGCCCATCACCACCGACGGTAGGCAACCGGCGACCGGCGCGCAGCCGGTTGCGCCGCCCGGCGGTGGACCGTGCGCCGTCGGCGTACGCCCCGGAGCAGCCGTGGACGACGCGTGCCGCGCCGGTCGCCGGTACCTGACAGGAGGTGACAGGTACCGGCGGCAGACTCCCCGGCATGACGACGCACGCCGACCTCGCGATGGTCAACCTCGACAGTTCCGACCCGGCCGCCCACGCGGCGTTCTACGGCCACGCCCTCGGCTGGGAGATCACCCACAGCGAGGCCGAGTACGCCATGATCACCTCCGCCGGCGGCACGTCGATCGGGTTCGGGCTGGTGCCCGGCTACGCGCCGCCGGCCTGGCCGGACCCGACCGGCGTCAAGCGCTACCACCTGGACCTGACCGTCGACGACGTGTCGGCCGCGGAGCGGGACCTGGTGGCGGCCGGCGCGACCCGGCCGGAGCACCAGCCCGGCGGCGGAAGCTGGACCGTGCTGCTCGACCCGATCGGGCAGCCGTTCTGCCTCTGCCCGCGCCGCCCGGAGTGAGACCGGCTCAGCGCAGCGGGCCGCGGGCGACCGCGGCCCGCATCGCGGCCGGGTCACCGGCGGGCACGTACTCCAGCCACCAGGTGGCGCCCGCCGCCGCCAGGTCGGCCAGGTAGGCGCGCTCGGCCCGCTCGTCGGCCCGCCGCCGCCGGCCGCCGACCGCCACGTCGAACGGCGCACCGTCGGCGCGCGTCGCCGGCAGCGCGGCGACCAGGGCAGCAACCTCGTCGGCGGTGAAGTCGGACCAGCCGTCGGTGTCGGTCAGCTTGTAGGGCACGATTCCGTCGGCCCGGGCCGCCCGCCGCAGCACCGCCTTGGCCTGGGTGCTGCCGCCGACCCAGACCGGCACCCGGGGCGACTGCACCGGCGCCGGTCGCAGCGCCACGCCCTCGGCGCGGTAGTGCCCGCCCCGATGGGTGACCCGCTCGCCGCCGAGCAGCGCGACCAGCAGGTCCAGGCCCTCGTCGAGCATCGCGGCGCGGGTCTTCACGTCGGTCGGCTCGCCGAACGCGGCCAGCCCCCGGTCGGCCGGATCGCCGAGACCGACCGCGACGCCGGCCCGGCCGCCGGAGAGGTGGTCGAGGGTGAGCACCTCCCGGGCCAGCTTCGCCGGGCGACGCCGGGGCAGCGCGGTCACCGTGGTGCCCAGCCGGATCCGGTCGGTGCGCCCGGCCACCGCCGCCAGCACCAGCCACGGGTCCCAGGTCGGCGGGTCGTCACCGGCGTGGTGGATGACGTAGTCCTCCAGGAAGACGCCGTCCCAGCCGGACCGCTCGGCCAACTCGCCGAGCGCGACCAGGTCGCCGACCGTCACCGAGGCGCCGCCGCAGGAGATCTCCAGGCCGTGTCGCATCCCGGCACCCTACGGCCGGGCTCCGACGCTCAGCCGCGGCGGCGGGCCCGGGCGGCCCAGATCGCGTACGCCGGGTCGCGGTCCAGGTTGTGCCGGTCCCGGTCGTAGCGACGGGTGGTCCGCGGGTCGGCGTGACCCATCGCGTCCTGCACGTCCTCCAGCGGCACGCCCTCCGAGCGGGCCGTGGTGGCGAACGCGTGCCGCAGCGAGTGCGGCGACAACCGCGCCCAGGCGGCGATCCCGGCGGTCTGCGCCAGCCGACGTACCAGCCGGAACACGGCGTGCCGGTCCAGTCGCCCGCCGGTGGCGGTGACCAGCAGCGGGCCGGTCAGCTGCGGCACCGTGACGCCCTGGGCGGCGGCCCGCTCCGCCAGGTAGGCGTCCAGCGCGTACGTGGTGCCGGGGGTGAGCGCGCGACGGCGTACCTTGCCGCCCTTGCCGACGAAGCGGACGCTGCGGTGACCGCGTTCCGCGCCCAGGTCGGCCAGGTCCAGCGAGACCAGCTCGCCGACCCGCAGGCCCAGGTCGGCCAGGAGCGCGAGGGTGGCGCGGTTGCGGGCGGCGGTCGGGCCGGCGTCCGCCTCGGCGGCGGCCAGCAGCGCGTCGACCTCGTCCGGGCTGAGGCCGACGGTGGCGGAGTGGTCCCGGTCGACCCGGGGCCGGTCGGCCGCGGCGACCGGATTGGCCGGCACCGCGCCCAGCTTGACCAGGAAGTCGTACCAGCTCGACAGCGCGGACAGCCGGCGCGCCACGGTGGCCGGGGTCAGCGGGCGGCCGTCGCGTCCGCGCGGGGTGGACTCCAGGTCCCGGCCGTACGCGTTGACGTCGAGGAAGGTGACCCGCAGCGGCTCCAGGCCCCGCTCGGCGCACCAGCGCAGCCAGCCGGTCACGTCCCGCCGGTACGCGTCGCGGGTGTGCTCGGACAGTCGCCGGTTACGCAGCCACGCCTCGGTGAAGTCGGCCGGAGCGCCGGACACGGCGACACGGGCGCGGGGCAGGACCTCGGGACGCAACATGCGAGAAAGGTTCTCAGTCGGCGGCGCGTTTCGCGACGAGGCGCGCCGCGACCGGATCGCCGGCAGGGGTTACCGTCGTGCGGTGCGCGCCAGCCGGCTGGTCTCCCTGCTGCTGCTCCTGCAGGCCCGGGGGCGGATGACCGCCCAGGAACTCGCCGACGCCCTGGAGGTGTCGGTGCGGACCGTCTACCGCGACGTCGAGTCGCTCGGCGCCGCCGGCGTCCCGGTGTACGCCGACCGCGGCCCGGCCGGCGGCTACCGGCTGCTGGCCGGCTACCGCACCCGGCTCACCGGGCTGACCGGCCCGGAGGCCGAGGCGCTGTTCCTCGCCGGCCTGCCCGGGCCCGCCGCGGAGCTGGGCCTGGCGACCACGGTGGCCGCGGCCGAGCTGAAGGTGCGGGCCGCGCTGCCGGAGGAACTCGCCGACCGCAGCGGCCGGCTGCGGCAGCGGTTCCACCTGGACGCGCCCGGCTGGTTCCGGCACCCGGAGGCCACCCCGCACCTGGCCACGCTGGCCGGCGCGGTGTGGGAGGACCGGATGGTCCGGCTGCGCTACCGGCGTTGGCGCGCCCCGCGGGAGGTGACCCGGCTGGTCGCCCCGCTCGGCGTGGTGCTCAAGGCCGGCCGCTGGTACCTGGTGGCCCGGTGCGAGGAGCAGGTCCGCACGTACCGGGTCGGCGCGGTGCTCGACGCGGTGGTCACTGACGAGCGGCACCAGCGCCCGGACGGCTTCGACCTGGCCGCCTACTGGCGGGAGTGGACCGCCCGGTACGAACGCGACGTCTACCGCGGCGAGGCGCGCATCCGGCTCAGCACCGCCGCGTTGGAGTTCATGCCCTACGTCTTCCCGCCGGAGATGGCACGGGCGGCCCGGGCGGCGGCCGGCGAACCCGGCCCGGACGGCTGGCGGGAGACCACCGTGCCGATCGAGTCGACGCGGCACGCCCACGCCGAACTGCTCAAGCTCGGCGCCGAGGTGGAGGTGCTGGCCCCGGCCGAGTTGCGGGACCGGTTCACCGCCACGGCGCGCGCGCTGACCCGGCTCTACCCGTCGGACACCGACGCGGGGGCGGCCGGCGCGCCGGTCTCCCCCGCGTCGGCGTGACGCGCGTTCAGACGGTGGTGAGCTGCCGGTGCCCGTTGCCCTCCGCGGCCGAGGTGACCGCGATCCGGCGCGGCTTGGCCCGCTCGGCGATCGGGATGCGCAGCGTCAGCACCCCGTTGTCGTAGCCGGCCTCCAGCCGGTCGGTGTCCAGCGTGTCGCCCAGGAACAGCTGCCGGGTGAACGTGCCCATCGGACGTTCGGCCGCGACCAGCTCGACGTGCTCGCCGGTCGGGCGACGCCGCTCGGCGCGGACGGTCAGCACGTTGCGCTCGACGGTGCAGTCGATGCTGTCCGGGTCCACGCCGGGCAGGTCGAAGGCGGCGTAGAAGTGGTCGCCGTCGCGGTAGGCGTCCAGGTGCATCACGGCCGGGCGGGCGGTGGTGCCGAAGAACTGCTCGGCGATCCGGTCGATCTCGCGGAACGGGTCGGTACGCATCAACATGGTCCTGCCTCCTCGGTTCTCCTGGCCCAAGGTCTCGACTTGAGTCTGAGTGACTCAACTTCCGGTTTCTGTTTTAGCGCGGCGGCACGCCGTCGTCAACCTCCTCGGCGGCGGGCGTTCGCGCTCACGGCCCGGTCCGCCAGTAGACGCCCTGCTCGCGGGTGAGCAGCACGTCGTCGACGAGATAGCGGCGCAGCGTGACGTGGTCCGCCGCACCGCCCTCGCACCAGGGGCGCAGCGCCTCGTCCACCAGCCGCTCCGGGTAGCGCCGCCCGGGCTCGAAGGTGCGCTCGGTGATGTGCTCCAGCAGCACCCGGCGGCGACCCCGCTGCGCCGGCAGCCGGATCAGCGCGCCGTCGCGCAGGAACGTGCGCAGGACCGTCTCGCGCCGGTCGGCCGGCGGGAGCGCCGGCGACGACGCCCCGGCCCGGGCGAACTCGCGCAGCCGTTCACCGTCGACGCGCAGGCCGTCGGCGTCGGTCAGCACACCGGCGTCGGTGAGCCGGCGCACGGCGGTGGCGACGTCGCGGGCCGGCAGGCCGGTGCGCGTCACCACGGACGCGACGTCCCGGGCGCCGAGCACGATCGCGGCGAACACGGCCCGGCGACGCTCGTCGGCGAGCGCCCCCGCGAGAGCTTGAGCGGTCATGGCCGGCAGCCTGCCAGCAGCCACCGGGCACGGCCAGGCGTTTTCCCCGACCACACCGGGGGCGGGCGGCTCCTGACCGGCCGCGTCACGGCGGCCGGCTGGGCTGCCGGTCAGGCCGGGACGGCGGCGGTGAAGTCGACGTCGGCGGTGTCGACCGTGCCGGCGCGGCGGCCCGGGGCGCGCTGGAAGCCCCAGTAGAGGTTGGTGTGCGCGATCACCTGCGCCGGCGGGGGCGCGCCGTAGGCCGACAGGTCCTCGGTGGTGTGGGCGTCGGCGACCAGCGTGGTGTCGTAGCCGCGGGTGAACGCGCCGTGCAGGGTGGAACGGACACAGGCGTCGGTCTGCGCGCCGGTCACGACGAGCCGCCCGACACCCCCGGCGGCGAGCACCTGCTCCAGGTCGGTGGCCTCGAACGAGTCGCCGTAGGCCTTGTGCACGAGCGGCTCGTCGTCGCGGCGCACCAGCTCCGGCACGATCCGCCACTGCTCACTGCCGGTGGGCAGCTCCTCGCTGTGATGCTGCACCCAGACCACCGGGACGCCGGCCGCGCGGGCGCGCTCGACCAGGGCGGCGATGTTCGCGACCACCCGGTCCCGGTCGTGGGCGCCGCGCACCACGCCGTTCTGCACGTCGACGACGAGCAGCGCGGTGTGCGGGCGGTCGGTGAGCGTGGTCATGACGAGGCTCCTTCGACGGCGGCGATCCCCGTCAACCTAACGACGGCCCCCGACACTTTCGCCGTACCGCGCGACGGTCACAGGAAACGGTGCATGACGTGCAGGCCCACCCGGCCCAGGGTGGGATGGGTGAACGCCTCCGGCACGGTGCCGACCACCGTGAAGCCGAGCCGCCGGTAGAGCCGCACCGCCACGGTGTTGGTCTCCACCACGGCGTTGAACTGCATCGCGGCGAAACCGGCCCGACGGGCCCAGTCCAACGCCTCCTCGCACAGCGCCCGGCCCACGCCACGACCGCGTGCGTCCGCGGCCACCAGGAAACTCGCGGTCGCCACGTGCGCACCCGGGCCCGGCCGGTTGGCGCCCATCTTGGCGCTGCCGAGCACGACGCCGTCGTCGTCCACCGCCACCGAGGTACGCCCCGGCGGGCGTTCCACCCACACCTCGCGGGCCACCCCGGCCGACCAGGCCGGGTCGTAGGCGAACGTGTCCCCGGCGGTGATGACGCACTCGACGATCGGCCAGACCTGGCCCCAGTCGGCGTCGACGTGCTCCCGGATGCGCATCGTCGGCACGCTAGCCCGCGACGTCACGCGCGGCCACCCGTTTCCACCCGCCCCCGCGCCGGATCACCGTACGGCCATACTTGTCGCCATGCTCTGGGGTGTCAGCGGACCGATCTTCCTCCTCGACTACCTGGGCGCGGTCGCCGTGGCCGTCGCGGTCGCCGTGGCGGTACGCGAGCTGACCGGCCGCCGGGCCCGGGGCGCGACACCCGACCGGGTCGAGTTGGCGTACCTCACCGACCGGGCGCTGCTGGCCTGCCAGGTGGGCGTGGCCGCGCTGCGCCGCGCCGGCGGGGTGACCGTCGGCGAACTCGCCACCCTGCACGCCGACGGTCCACCACCGTCCCGGCCGCCGGCCCTGGTCCGCGCCCTGCACACCGCGCTGCGCCGCCCGCAGACCTGGGCCGCCGTGCTGGCCGACCCCGACGTCGCGCGGGCGCTGCGCCGGATGGTCGGCCGGCTGGTCCGCGACGGCTGGCTGCTCACCCGCGCCCAACGCCGACGGGTCGCCCTGGGCACGCTGCCGCTGTTCCTGGTCGCCGCGGTCGGGGTGACCCGGCTGGTGGACAGCGCGGTCGAGGGCCGCACCGCCGGCGGACCCGCCTCGGTCGCCGGGCTGCTGCTCTGCTGCCTGGCCACCGCGCTGGGCGGCTGGTGGCTGACCGAGGTGCCGGAGACCGGCGCCGCCGCACGGCGCCTGCTGCGCCGGCTGCGCCGCGAGCACGCCGACCTCGACCCCGAACGCCGTCCCACCTGGCAGGGCCGGGACACCGACGCGTTGCTCACCGCCATGGCGCTGTTCGGCCCGCGTCCGCTGCTCGCCGTCGACCCGGCCTTCGCCGTCCAGGTCGGCGTCGACCCGGAGCGGGGCCGCCCCCGACCGGAACGCCGCCCCGCCCGCCGCTGAGCGGCCCCTCGACGGGCGACGCCGTCGCCGATGCGGCAGAGTGACCCCACGACCGCAGGGCAGGGAGGTGAGCCGTGGACGGAGTGGTGTTCCCCGCGACCGGCGACGGCCGGCGCAGCACGACCGCGCTGGGCCGCGCCGTGGTCGCCGACGCGCTACGCGCCGTCGACCCGGTCGGCGCCCGCTCCGCCGAGCACGAGACCGACTGGCGGCGCGGCTACCTCACCCACTTCCGCCGACTCGTCGAGGCCGGCCTGCTCTCCCGCGCCGCCGCGCTCACCGTCGCCCGTGACGGCCTCACCGCGCTGCACACCCGCATGCGGTACGCGCCGCCCGGCGGCGGCCCCGACGTCGCGCTCGACGCGGCGCTCACCTCGACCGGCCCGGAACCGCCGCTGCACACCGCCACGGTCACCGGCGCCGGGCCGGTGGAACGGGAACTGTCCGTGCCGTACCGGGGGCACCGCCTGCGTGGCGACGACCTGCGCCGCCGCCTCGACGCCTGGGTGGACGCGGGCGTGGTCGAACCGAGCTGCGCCGAGGCGGTCGGCGCGGTGCTCGCCAACCCCGACTGGCTGGACCTGCGCGACCAGCGGGTCGTGGTGCTCGGCGCGGGCGCCGAGATGGGCCCGCTGCCGTCGGTGCTGCGCTGGGGCGGCGACGTGGTCGCGGTCGACCTGCCCCGCCCGGAGATCTGGCGCCGGGTGCTGCGCACCGCGCGCCGTCACGGTGGCCGCCTGCACCTGCCGGTGCCGGCCGGCACCGGCGACGACGACGCCGCGCTGGCCGCCGCCGCCGGCGCGGACCTGCTGCACCGGCTGCCGCAGGCCGCCCGCTGGCTGGCCGGCATCGACGGCCGGCTGGTGCTCGGCAACTACGTCTACGCCGACGGCGCCACCAACGTCCGGGTGGCCACCGCCGTCGACGCGCTCACCGTCGAGCTGACCCGGCACCGCCCGGACGCGGCGCTGGCGTTCCTGGCCACCCCCACCGACGTGTACGCGGTGCCCGGCGACGCGGTCGACCACGCCGACCGCGGGTACGCCGCCCGCGGGCCGGCCCGCCGGTCCCTGCGGCTGATCTCCGGCGGCCGGCTGTTGCGCCGCAACTACCCGCCCGGCGCCGACCCGGGCGTCAACGACAGCCTGGTCCCCCAGCAGGGACCGAACTACGCGCTGGCCAAACGGCTGCAACGTTGGCGCGCGGCGGTGGCCCGTGACGCCGGCACCACGGTGTCGTTCACCGTCGCGCCGCCCACCCGCACCCGGTCGGTGCTGCGCAACCGCGCGCTCGCCGCCGCGTACGCCGGCGCGCACCGTTTCGGCGTCGAGGTGTTCGAGCCGGCCACCAGCAACACGCTGATGGCCGCGCTGCTCGTGCACGACCTGCGCACCGGCGGCGGGCCGACGCAGGAGCACCCGTGGCGGGACGAAGCGTACGCGGCGGCACACGGCGGGCTGTGGCGGATCCCGTACGCGCCGCGCAGCGCGCTCGGCCTGGCCGTGCTCCTCGGCCTCGGCGGGGCCCGCGCCTGAGGCGGGTTTCCTTGTCTTGGCCGCCGGGAAGGCTCCGGCATGGCCGAGACATTCGCGAGCGAAGACCTGAAGACGCTGCGGTCCATGGCGCGCGGGGCCGGGATCCCGGAGGCCGAGCGCCTGTCGCACGACGACCTAGTCGAGGTGTTGCGCCGGGCCGGCCTGGCCGACGGCACCTCGGACGACTGGCCGGACCAGCCGATCGAGGACCCGGCACACCTGGCCGGGCTGCCGCGAAGCTCGCTGCGGCAGGGCGACGAGAGCACCGGCGGCCGGGCCGCCGAGGAGGCGATCGGCGCCCGACCCGGTGAGTCCGGCACCGAGGTCGACGACCGCACGCAACGCTGACCACGTACGGCTGGGGGCGCCGCCGGTCCGGCGGCGGCCCCACGTCTCGTCGCGGTGGGAGGTCCCGCCGCGACGATGCCGCCGGCCTATGCTCGCCGGATGCTGTCTGAGGTGACCGGACTGTCCCGACACTTCACCGAGGAGTCACTGCGGGCCCACCTGCTGGCGCGCTCGACCCGCACGCCCGGCGGCTGCCTGATCGTCCGCGGCTACGGCACCCGACGTGGGGTTCACCAGAAGGTGGCCGGCCGGGCGTGGGCGCACGTCGCCGCGTACGCGGTCTTCGTCGGCGGCTACCGGCCGGGTCTGGAGGTGCGGCACGACTGCGGCGTGCTCGACTGCATCGAGCCGACGCACCTGCGTCAGCTCAGCCGTGGCGACAACCGCCGCGCGCGGCGGCAGCAGCCGACCTGCCGCAACGGGCACGAGCGGGAGGTCGACCCCGGCACCGGTCGGTTCCGGAAGGTGTGCCGGCACTGCAACAGCGACGCCCAGCGGCGGTGGCGCGAGCGCCGCGCCGCCGAGGTGGCCGCCGCCCGAGCCGGTTACCGACCCTGAGCCGCGATCGGGTCGTCAGCGAAGCTGGTCGGCGCGGTGCAGGTGATCGAAGTCGCTCTGGTCGACCGGGGAGACGCGGTGCCGGTCGGCGTAGGTCAGCCAGGTGATCTCCTCGATCTCGTGGGCCGGCCGTAGGGCGCCCCGGTAGTCGCCGGTGTAGCAGCGCATCCGTACGACGGTGCCGCGTCCTTGCCGCGTGAGGTCCGGACCGGACGGTGCGCGGGCGATGACACCAGCTCGAAGCCTTACGCACAAGAACTGTCATTATGGTGCATGAACGTTTTGCGGCATTTGCCCAGCGGATTTACTGGTTTGTTGTAACCGGCAATCCGTTAATTAGCGGGATAACCGGTTGAGCCGCTCCTCCGTGTCTCCTAAGTTGCCTGGCACACCGAGGAGAGAGGACACGAGCCGCATGACCCAGCCCGCTCTGCGGATCTGACACGTTCCACCGCGCACCGGAACCCGACGCGTCCCGTCGGTTCCGCCGGGCTGCCCTCGCGCGCCCGGCCACGCGGCGTTCGAGGTCGCGCCTCATCGGCCTCGTGTCAGGTCCAGAGAGATCGGGTCTCGAAACTCATGTCCTCACCACCTCATATCGTGCTGCCCTGGGTCGTCCGCCGGACCAGGCTGCCGCTGCTGTCGCGGCGGTGCGTGGACTGCCCGTCGGAGTCCGCCACCACCGGCTACGGCCGGTTCCGGGTCAACGCCAACGGCAAGCTGTTGGACGTGTGGCTGCTGGTCCGGTGCGTGCGCTGCGACCGGACCAGCAAGCTCACCGTCCACGAACGGACGACGGTCGGCTCCCTCGATCCGGCCGAGTTGCACGGCTACCACACCAACGACGCGCGGCTGGTGGCGTCCACCCTGCTGGATCCGGCGTTCGCCCGGCGTAACCACGTCGTCCTCGACTGGAGGGACGCGTGGCGGTTGGACGCCGTGCCGGTACCGCTCGGCGAGGCGTGGCCGATCCGGGTGGAGGTGGTGTTCCACGATCCGGTGCCGGTACGCCCGGACCGGCTCGTCGCCCGCGGGCTGGGCCTCAGCCGGGCCGAGGTCCGGCGCCGAGTCAAGTGCGACGTGCCCGAACGGCGGTCGAGGAACACCGTCTTCACGTTCACGCTGATGTCCGTGAACTGACGGGGACCGGTCGCGGCGGGCACCCGGCCCGCCGCGACCGGTACTACGGTGGCGGGGACAACGCCGATCCACTCCGGAGGCAGCGATGACGACATCGGCGCGTCAGGTCGTCGAGCGGGTGCTGCGGGCCGGCCGCGAGCAGGACGTCGAGGCGTTCCTGGCGCTGATGGACCCGGCCGGGCACATCGAGTGGCCGTTCCGCCCCGCCGGCGTGCCCGGCCGGGTGCGGGGGCACGCCGAGATCCGCCGACACCTGACCGAGGCGGCCAACGCCCTGATCACCATCGACGAGCACCGCGACGTGGTGCTGCACGAGAGCACCGACCCCGAGGTGGTCATCGTGGAGTACGCGGCCCACGGCGCCGTCGTCGCCACCGGCGCGCCGTTCGAGCAGACCGTGATCGCGGTGTTCCGCGTCCGCGACGGCCTGGTCGTGTCCTACCGCGACTACATCGACCCGCTGCGCCTGCTCGCCGCGCTCGACGAGAGGAAACCCTGAATGCGGCAGCCCGACCACGCCCGGCACTCCTCGTCGTTCGGAGCCGCGGCCACCGCGTACGCCCAGCACCGCCCGGACTACGCGCAGGACGCGGTCCGGTGGGCGCTGGAGGCCGCTCCCGGCTCCCGGGTGCTCGACCTCGGGGCCGGCACCGGCAAGCTGACCGCCACGCTCCGGGCGGTCGGCGCCGACGTCACGGCCGTCGAGCCGGACCCGGCGATGCTGGCCGAGCTGCGCGGCGCGCTGCCGGATGTCCGCGCGCTGTCCGGCAGCGCCGAGGCGATCCCGCTGCCCGACGCGTCCGTCGACGCCGTGCTGGCCGGCAACGCCATGCACTGGTTCGACATGGCGGTGGCGGGCCCGGAGATCGCCCGGGTCCTCGCCCCCGGCGGCGTCCTGGCCGGCCTGTGGAACGTGCTTGACGACGAGGTCGACTGGGTCGCCGGCCTGGCCGAGGTCAGCGGCAGCGCCGTCGTCGGCCCTCGTGACACGCCCGCGAGCTGGCGGGTCGAGACGGCGCGGACGCACCTGCCGAAGAACGGCGCGCCGGCCCGCTTCGACGCGCCCGAGCAGGCCACGTTCCGGCACGGGCAGCAGCGCACCGCCGACTCGCTGACCGCGACGCTCGCCACCCGGGCGGGCCTGCTGGTGATGCCGGCGCCGCAGCGGCAGGCCACGCTCGACCGCATCCGGGCGTTCCTGGCCAGCCGGCCGGAGACCGCGCACGGCGAGTTCACGCTCCCGATGCGCACCTGCGTGCTGCGCGTCCGCCGACGGTGATGCCCCCCGAGGGACCCTCCCACAAGTCCGGGATGACCGGCGCGGACGTCCGCGCCGCCGCCGCCGCGATGACCGCCGTGCTGCTGCCGGCCGCCGGCCGGGACTGGACGGTACGCGCGGGCGACCTGGACTGGTCCTGCTGGACCACGACCGCGCACGTCGCGCACGACCTGGCCGGGTACGCCGGTCAGGTGGCCGGCCGCCCCACCGACGGCTACCTGCCGTTCGACCTGCGGGTCCACCCCGACGCGCCACCGGAGCGGGTGCTGACCGTGGCGACCGCCACCGCCGGGATGCTCGCCGCGCTGGTGGACACCGCCGACCCGGACGACCGGGGCTGGCACTGGGGGCCCTGCGACCCGGGCGGCTTCGCCGCGATGGGGGTGGCCGAGATCCTGCTGCACACCCATGACGTGACCCGTGGTCTCGACGTGCCCTGGTCACCGCCGGCCGGGCTGTGCGCCGGGGTGGTGCGTCGGCTGTTCCCCGACGCGCCCGCCGGTGCGCCGGCGCCGGTGCTGCTCTGGCTGACCGGCCGGGCCCCGCTGGGCGACCGGCCGCGCCGGACGTCGTGGACGTGGCGGGCCGCGCTCGGCTGAGGAGCAAGCTGGCTCAGGTCGCCGGATCGGCCGCTGCGGTGAACGCGGTGACGTGGTCGGCGGCCCACTGACGGAACGTGCGCGCCGGCGTGCCGAGCAGGCGCGACACCGTGGTGGTGACGTGTGCCGGATGCCCCAGGGTGGCGCGCCACGCGGCCAGCAGCATGTCCACGGCGGGACGCGCGGCCTCCGGGGCCTGGCGACGGAACTCGTCGGGCGGCAGGTCCTCGAACGCGGTCGGCCGGCCCAGGGCGGCGCCGATGAGGCTGACCTGTTCGGCCTGGCTGAGCGACTCGGGGCCGGTCAGGACGTAGTCGCCGCCGGCGTGCCCGTTCTCGGACAGGACCCGCGCGACGACCGCGGCGACGTCCCGGTCGTCGACGGGGGCGGTCTGGGCCGCGCCGTACGGCCACCGGACCACCGCGTCGCGACGGATCGCCGGGGCCCACCAGTGCAGCGCGTTGGAGGCGAACATCCCCGGCCGGACGATCGTCGCGTCGAGACCGGTCGCCGCGATGAGCTGCTCGATGCGAGCGTGCAGCGTCGCCATCGGGTTCGGCTGCTGGAAGAACGGGTGCGGGGTGCGGTGGGGCGCGGACAGGTAGACGACCCGTCGCGGGTGGGCGGCCAGCCGGTCGACGACCGACGGCGCGGTGTGCGGCGGGGCGGTCCAGACCAGGAAGACGGCGCGGACGGCGGTCAGGGCCGCGTCGAGCGACGCGGGCACGGTGAGGTCACCGGTGACGACCTCGACGGCGGTGGGCAGGGTGGCCGCCGACTCGGGGCGGCGGACGAGGGCGCGGACCGGCACGCCCGCGTCGACCAGTTGATCGATCACGGCGCGCCCGATCCGGCCGGTCGCCCCGGTGACGAGCACCGCGTCTGTACGTTTCATGCCCACCATCGAACCGTTACCCGGTTAAAAACGCAACCAGGTAACACTTGTTACCCTGACGCGGTGAGTGAGCCGGGCGGGCTGCGGGCCCGCAAGAAGGCGCAGACCCGGGGCGCGATCGCCGACGCCGCGATCACGCTGTTCCTGGCGCGCGGGTTCGAGCAGGTGTCGGTGTCCGACATCGCGGCGACGGCCGAGGTGTCGAAACCGACCCTGTTCCGCTACTTCGCGACCAAGGAGGACCTGATCCTGCATCGGTTCGCCGACCACAACGGTGAGGCCGCACGCGTGGTACGCGACCGCCGGCCCGACGTCGCGCCGATGACGGCGCTGCGCCGGCACTTTCGGGCCGGCCTCGACCGCTTCGAGCCGGTGACCGGCCTCAACGATCATCCCCAGGTGGTGGCGTTCCACCGACTGGTGTTCAGCACGCCGAGCCTGGCCGGACGGCTCATGCAGTACCTGCACGACGACGAGGAGGCGCTGGCGGCGGCCCTCGGCCCGGGCCTCGGGCCCCGACTGCTGGCCGCCCAGGTGATCGCCGTGCACCGCGTGCTGGCGCGCAACAACTGGCAGAAGATCGCCGACGGGCGGACCGCGCACGAGGTCCACCCGGAGGCGGTCGTCGACGCGGACCGCGCCTTCGCCGGACTGGGCCGGGCGGCCGGCGACTCCTGACGCGTTCTGCGGCGACCTGCGGTCGGGCTCAGCGACGCCACCAGCGTCATCCCGGTGTGGTCGCGGCGGCTGAGGCGCCAAGGCCGGCCTCTGCCGATCGCTGGCAGTGCAGCTATCCTCGGGGCCAGTCGGTGAAGGCCGCGCGAACCTCGTTGATCTGCGCGGGTGCAAGGCGGTAGAGCACGAAGACGGTATCGGGTAGGCCGTCGAGCCGACGTATAGCGTCGTGAATTTCGTCGTCAGTGATGTCAGGGTCTGCTTTGCGGGCGAGCGCGATCAAATTCTGGCGGTCATAGCGGTCGAGAACTGCCGCGACGTCGATGTAATCGCGTGGCTGCGCTCGTGTGATCATGGCAGCCACCTTGGTGCCGACGACATCGTCGAGGTGGAGGACGGGTCCGATGTCGAGCACCACCGGGGTGCTGAACCGGGCGAAGCGGACGAGTTGCACGCGGACGGCTTGAGCGTCGCGGTGTACCTCGAACTCGACCATGTCCTGATCGAATCCGTAGAAGACCTCGTCGAGTTCGCTGGGATCACTCATGATCTCGACCTGGAGGCCCGCGTCGCACAAGGCGTCACGAACCAGTTCCGAGGCGGCGGTGACGCCGCCCTCGGTATCAGTGAAGAGATCGATGTCTTCGGTGGGCCGGGTTCCCAAGCCGTGGGCGATCAGCGCTTGACCCCCGGCGAGCGCGAAGCCGTGGCGAGCGGCCGTGGCGAGCGCAATGCGGGTGACCTCGTGCTGAAAGGGATCGGGAACATGCGGCATCAGGCGGCGATGCCCCGGACGCGAAGCACATGATGGCGTTCCTCCCAGGCGCGGCGGACGCCGCGAGGCAGGTGCAGCGTGGGCCAGATCCGCGTAAGGGTCGGCCCGTGCAACCAGCTCCGCAGTTCCTCGGGACGGACGGCCTCCGCCAGCACCGTCTCGTACATCCAGGCCAACAAGCCGGGCTTGTCGAGGTCGACGTGCCGGTCGGGCTGCCAGAACAGGCGGTGCGGCAGCTCAACGATCCCGGTGGTCGGTCCGTTCAGTTCACTCAGATCAGCCGCCACGATCGCCCGGCGTCCCGGGCGGGCCTCATAGGGTCTTCGCGATTTGCGAACGGAGCCGATCGGGTCCATGCCGTACAGAATAGTCGCTTTGACGTGCGGTCGGGCTCAGCGACGCCACCAACGCCACCGGCGGCGGGCGCGGGCCGCGGGCGGGGCGGGCGGCGCCGGCTCGACCGGCGTCGCGGTCACGACACGCTGCTGCCGGTCGGCCCGCCACCGCCGTACCGCCTCGTCGACGTTGACCGGCCGGACCACCACCCGAGGGCCGGTCGGGGCACGCAGCCAGGCCACCACCTCGGCGTTGAGCGCCGCCACGTACGACCGGACCGCGTCCTCGGTGGGCAGGTCGCGCAGCTCGGCGGGAAGCTGTTCGACGCGACGGCGCAGTTGCAGCGGGGTGGGCAGCATCAGGTCGGACGGGATCTGCTCCCGCTCCATGAAGCTGCGGATCCACCAGCCCTCGTCGTAGGGCTGGTCGCGGCCCGGGATCGGTTTGCCGGCGCCCGGCAGGTTGTCGAACTCGCCGCGTTCCTGCGCCGAGCGGATCTGCGCCTCGACCGCGGCCTCCCAGCCTGTCGTCACCGCCGTCACCTCCCGCTCCCACCGTATCCGCCGGTTGCCGACCATGGTCAGCGTCGCGGCGCGCGGAAGTGTTCCCGGCGCGTAGTGTTCCGCCGACGGGAGGAGCGGCGACGTGCGTGACTGGCTGATCGGCCTCGGCGTGGCGACCGGATGCCTGG
Source organism: Micromonospora sp. NPDC049240 (assembly GCF_040647835.1). Lineage (NCBI taxonomy): Bacteria > Bacillati > Actinomycetota > Actinomycetes > Micromonosporales > Micromonosporaceae > Micromonospora > Micromonospora sp. NPDC049240. The sequence goes on along the minus strand of NZ_JBEZCX010000011.1, from coordinate 221,044 downwards.
TCGCGAGCTGGGCGGTGCTGGTGCTGGCGGCCCGGCGGCTGCCACCCGGCCTGTTGCGTGACCTGGCCGCGTTCGTGCCCGACTGTCTGACCACGGTGCGGCGGCTGCGCCGGGACCCGCGCGTGCCGCGCCGGGCCCGGATCGCGATCGTCGTCGCCGGGGTGTGGCTGGCCAGCCCGATCGACCTGATCCCGGAGTTCCTGCCGGTGATCGGCCCGCTGGACGACATCGTCGTGGTGGCGCTCGCGTTGCGCTACGCCGGGCGGCAGGTGCCCCGGCAGGTGCTGCTCGACGCGTGGCCGGGCGAGCCGCGCCTGTTGCTGCGCCTGCTCGGCCCCGCCGCGCGGTGACGGCTCAGGGCAGCCGGCGTACGTGCCGGTGGCCGTCGCGGGGAAACGGCGGGCGGGCCGGCAGCACCTCGACGAAGGCGTACCCGCTCTTCTCCGCGACCCGGCAGGAGGCCGGGTTGTCGACCTGGTGCAGCAGTTCCAGGCGGGTCAGGCCGCCGGCGGCGAAGCGGGCGAACGCCCAGCCGGTGACCGCGTCGACGGCCCGCGGCGCGACGCCCCGGCCACGGGCCGGGGCCGCGGTCCAGTAGCCGACCTCGGCGGCCGGCCGCCCGGGCTGGACCTCCTTGAGGACCACGCAGGCCACCAGCCGCTCCCCCGACGGGGTGTCCTCCAGCACCGCGAAGCTGAAACGGCGCCCGGCGGCCCAGCCCTGCCGGGCCCGGCGCAGGAACGCGCGCGCCTCGGCGCGGGTGGTCACCGGGAAGCGGGTCCAGGCGCGCAGCACCGGGTCCCGGTAGGCCTCCAGCAGCGCGTCGGCGTCGCCGTCGCGCCACGGTCGCAGCAGCAGGCCGGGCGCGGTCGGGGTGGCGGCGGCGGACAGCACGACGGACATCGTCCGAGTGTCGCGCGTCACCGGGGGTGAACGCGAGGCCGGCACGCGGTCAGCGCGGCGGTTCGCGCAGCACCGCCACGCCGCCGGGCCCGACGGTCACGTGGTCGTCGACCGGCTCGCCGGTGAGCAGCTCGTGCCCGGCCGCGGGCACCCGCTGCGGGCGGTCGGTGTGGTTGAGCAGGAACAGCCAGCTCTGGTCGCCGTCGCGGCGGCGGACCGCCTCGACGCCGGGCGGCGCGGGGCAGGTCGGGGTGACGCCGGCGAGCCGGGCCGCCTCGACGAGCAGCCGGCGGTACGTGTCGTCGTCGGGCCGGGTGGAGACGTACCAGGTGCGGGCGGCGCCGACCCGGTGCCGGGTGACCGCCGGGCGGCCGTCCAGCACCCCACCGATGTACGCGGTGACCTGCTCCGCCCCGGCCAGGTGCACGGTCTCCGACCAGATCCGGCCGTACCCGCCGCTGGTCAGCGGCACCCGCTCGTCGTCGGCGAGCGGGTGGAACTCCTCCACCCGCACGCCGAGCAGGTCGCGGTAGGCGCCCGGGTAGCCGCCGAGGCGGACGCGGGCGTGTTCGTCGGCGACGCCGCTGAGCCAGGTGACCAGCAGGTGCCCGCCGGCGTGAACGTGTCGGCGTACCCAGTCGACGGTGGCGTCGGCGGCCAGGTAGAGCGCGGGCAGCACGAGCAGCCGGTGGCCGTCGAGCGGGTCGCCGGGCGTCACCAGGTCGGCGGTGAGGCCGGCGTGCCACAGCACCCGGTGCGCGGCGGCCACCTCGCCCGGGTGGTCGAGGCCGTCGCGGGGCATCCCCGGGTGGCGCAGCGCCCAGCCGCTGGCGGCGTCGTGGGCGATCGCCACGCGCGCCTCCACCTGCCCCGTCGCGGTGCCGGCGAGCCGGCCGAGCGCGGCGCCGAGGTCGGTGGCCTCCCGGAACACCCGGGTGTCCGCGCCGGCGTGCGACACCACCGCGGAGTGGAACCGTTCAGCGCCGCCGGCCGGGGCACGCCACTGGAAGAACATCGCCCCGGCCGAGCCGCGGGCGACGTGCGCGAGGCTGTGCCGGGTCATCCGGCCCGGTTCCTTGGTGTGCATCCGCCCGGTGACGTGGATCTGGTTGGGTGCGCTCTCCATCAGCAGCCACGGCGCGGGGCGGCCGGCGCCGCGGCGGGCCCAGCCGCGGGCCAGGTCGGCGGCGAGCGCGGTCTGCTCCTCCGCGCCGCCGTCGATGCGGTCCGGGTAGTGGTCGACGGCCACCAGGTCCACCTCGCGCGCCCAGCGGGCGTGGTCGACCGGCACCCAGTCGCCGAGCACGTGGTTGGTGGTGACCGGCACCGCCGGGTTCGCCGCCCGCAGCAGGTCCCGCTGCTCGGTGTACGCGGACAGCAGCGTGTCCGACCAGAAGCGACGGAAGTCGAGCAGTTGGCCGGGGTTGGCCAGGTACTGGGTGGCGCGGGGCACGCCGACCTGCGCCCAGTCGGAGTAGTGCTGCCCCCAGAAGCTGGTCACCCACGCGTCGTTGAGCGCGTCGAGGTCGGCGTACCGGCCGGTGAGCCAGCGGCGGAACGCCGTCTCGGCGTGGTCGCAGTGGCAGGTGGTGCCGTACTCGTTGTGCACGTGCCACAGGGCCAGCGCCGGGTGGTGGGCGTACCGGGTGGCCAGCACGTCGGCGATGCTCCGGGCCGCGGCACGGTAGGCGGGCGCGGCGGCGCAGTAGGTGTCCCGGCTGCCGTGGTGCAGGCGGACGCCGTCGGCGGTGACCGGCATCGCGTCCGGGTGACGCCGCGTGAACCAGGGTGGTGGGGAGGCGGTGGGGGTGGCCAGGGCGGCCCGGATGCCGGCGGCGTGCAGCAGGTCCAACACCTCGTCGAGCCAGTCGAGGGTGTAGTGGCCGGGGGCGGGTTCCAGGCGGGACCAGGCGAACACGCCCACGGTGACCAGGTTGACCCCGGCCGCGCGCATCAGGGCGACGTCCTCCGACCACACCGCCGGTGGCCACTGCTCCGGGTTCCAGTCTCCGCCGTAGCTCAGCCGACCGTCGCTCCACAACGCTTTAGTTGTCATCCCCGTCAAAGTAGAAAGAGGTGAGGATGAAAGTCAATGCGACAGATCATTGACAGTTAGTTGTGGTTCCCAAGAAACTTGCGGGGCCGCCCGTGTCGCCGCGAGGAGACGCCCATGCCGTACCGCCCGCCCCTGGTCCCGTACGAGACGTTCGTGGCCGACCCACCCGACCTGCCGGTGCGTGCCCCCGGCGAGGAGGGCGCCGACGACGTGCTGCGGGCCGAGGTGGCGGCGGTCGACCCGCACGGGGTCACGCTCACCGCCACCTGCTCCTCCGGCCGCACGCTCGTCGCGCGCGTCGAGGCCGCCGGGGACGGGATCATCCGGGTACGGCTCACCGACGACCTCTCGGTGCGCAGCCGCTCCGCCCGGGCGCTGACGCTGACCCGGCCCGTACCGCACCCGGCCGAGGTCACCGTCGACGACGCGTACGCCCGGGTGGACGCCGGCGGTGTGCGCGCCGAGATCCGCCTCGACCCGTGGGGGCTGCGCTTCCTCGACGCCGACGGTCGGCTGCTGGTGGCCGCCGACGGCGGCACCCGGGACATCAGCGGCCGGCGGCGCACGCTGCCGCTCGGACGCTCCACCTCCGACGGCGACCCGGTCGCCTGGCACGAGAGCTTCGTCGCGCCCGGCGACGAACGGTTCGTCGGCTTCGGTGAGAAGTTCACAGCGCTGGACAAGCGCGGCCAGCGACCGTTGATGTGGAACTTCGACGCGTTCGGGTGCGAGTCCGACCGGTCGCACAAGAACGTGCCGTTCTACCTGTCAGACCGCGGCTACGGCGTGCTCGTCGACAGCGGCCTGCCGGTGCAGTTCGACGTCTGCGCCAGCACCCACAGCAGCGTGCAGATCCTCGTCCCGGACGACCTGCTCGACTACTACGTGCTGGCCGGCCCGACACCGGCGCGGATCCTGGACCGGTTCGACGCGCTGACCGGCCGGCCGTACCTGCCGCCCCGCTGGGCGTTCGGGGCCTGGATCTCCTCCGGGTTCTTCCCCGACAGTGAGCAGCGGGTGCGCGAGCGGGCCCGCCTCATCCGCGAGCGGGACGTCCCGTGCGACGTGCTGCACCTGGACTGCTACTGGCAGGTCGCCGGCCGCTGGTCCGACCTGCGCTGGGACGAGCAGGCGTTCCCCGACCCGGCCGGCCTGCTCAAGGACCTGGCCGAGGCGGGCTTCCGGGTGTGCCTGTGGATGAACCCCTACCTGATGACCGACAGCCCGCTGTACGCCGAGGCCGAGGCCGCCGGCTACTTCCTGCGCCGCCCCGACGGCGACACGTACGTCGCGGACACCTGGCACGGCAGCTATCCGGTCTGCGCCATCGTGGACCTGACCAACCCGGCGGCGGTGCGCTGGTTCCAGGGCCTGCTGCGACCGCTGCTGGCCCAGGGCGTCGCGGTGTTCAAGACCGACTTCGCCGAGGGGGTGCCCGCCGACGCGGTGGCGCACAACGGCATGACCGGCGTCGAGCTGCACAACGTGTACGCGCTGCTGTTCAACGACGTGGTCGCCGACGTCACCGAGGAGGTCGCCGGGCATCGCACGGTGTGGGCGCGCTCGTCGTACCTGGGCGGACAGCGGCACAGCGCGCAGTGGAGCGGCGACGTCAACGCCACCTGGCCGGGCATGGCCAGCACGCTGCGCGGTGGGCTGTCCCACGGGCTGTCCGGGGTGCCGTTCTGGAGCCACGACACCGGCGGCTTCCACGGCACGCCGGAGCCCGACCTGTACGTGCGCTGGACGCAGTTCGGCGCGCTGTCGCCGCTGGTCCGGCTGCACGGCACCACCAGCCGGCTGCCGTGGGACTTCCCGCCGGAGGCGGAACGGCACGCGGTGGCGGCGCTGCGGCTGCGCTACCGGCTGTTGCCGTACCTGTGGTCGGCGGCGGTGGACGCGGCCCGCACCGGCAGCCCGATGCTGCGGGCGTTGCTCGTCGACACCCCGGACGACCCGACCGCCTGGGCCATCGACCTGCAGTACCGCCTCGGCGTCGACCTGCTGGTGGCGCCGGTGCTCGACCCGGGCGGGGAACGCGCCGTCTACCTGCCCGCCGGCGACGACTGGCTGGACGCGGCGACCGGGCAGCGTCACCCCGGCGGCCGGCACCTGCGGGTGCGGGCGCCGCTCGACCGGCTGCCGCTGTACGTGCGGCGCGGCGCGCTGATCCCGACGGTGGCGCCCGCGCCCACCGTGCCCGAAGGCCCGTTCCGCGACGTCACGCTTGTTTCGTGGGGCGGGACCGACGGCGTGACGGTGGTCCGCGACGACGACGGCGACAGCACGGTCACCGCCGTCCGCGACGGCGACACGCTGCGGGTACGCGTGGACGGGCCGTTGGACGTGCGCCGCGTCAGCGTGGTCGGCGCGGACGCGCCGCGCCGGGTCGTGCTCGACGGCGAGCCGGTCCCGGTGACCCCGTTCGCGCCGTGGTTCGGCGGCTGAGCCGCCCGGCGGGCACCAAGCCGATTTAGTTTAAGCTTTGGCCGAACCCGACGGACGGCGGCGCAGGAGGCGGACAGCACGTGATCAGCATCGACCGGCCGGTCCAGACGGCCGACCTCGGCGACGTGCGGGTCGCCAACCGGGCCGTGGTGCTGCGGCACGTGCGGCGGCACGCGCCCTGCTCCCGCGCCGACGTCGCCGCCCGCACCGGCCTCAACAAGGCCACCGTCTCCAGCCTGGTCAGCGAGCTGATCGAGCACGGGCTGCTGCGCGAGACCGGGCTGACCGAGAACCGGGTGGGCCGCCCGGCCACCATGCTCGTGCTCGACGGCGCCCGCTACGTCGGGCTCGGCCTGCAGATCGGCGCCGACGAGCTGGTCGTGGTCGCCGCCGACCTGAGCGGCGAGCGGCTGCTCACCTGGCGACGCGCCTTCGCCGCCGCGCTCACCGGCCCCGAGGAGACGGTACGCGCGCTCGCCGCGCTCACCCGCCGCGCGGTCACCCGGGTCACCGGCGCCGGGCGCACGGTGCTCGGCCTCACCGTGGGCGTGCCCGGCCTGGTGGACGCCGACGGCGCTGTCCCGCTGGCCCTCGCGCTGGGCTGGCGTGGCGTGCCGCTCGCCGCCGAGCTGCGCCGCGCGCTACGCGACCCGGGTTTCCCGGTCGGCGTGGACACCGACGCCAACCTCGCCGTCTCGGCGGAGCTGCGGCACGGCCCGTACGCCGGCACCGCCGACCTGATCCACCTCACCGGCGGGCTGGCGGTCGGCGCCGGCCTGGTCAGCGGCGGCCGGCTGCTGCGCGGTGGCCGGGGCTTCGCCGGCGAGATCGGCCACCTGCCGGTCCTGGCCGGCGCTTCCCCGTCCGCGACCGCGGGGCTCGGGGACGCGGCGTGCCGGTGCGGGCGCCGGGGCTGCCTCGCGTCGCTGGCCGGCGTGGACGCCGTGGTGCGCCGCCTGCTGCCCGACGCCGCGCCGGACGCGCCGGTCACCGACTACCTGCCGGAGATCGACCGGATCCAGGCACTCGCCCGCGCCGGCGACGAGCCGGTGCGCACCGGGCTCACCGAGATCGGCCGGCACCTCGGCAGTGCGGTGTCCGTCCTGGTCGACCTGCTCGACCCGGAGGTGGTCGTGGTGGGCGGCCACCTGGCGACGCTCGCGCCGTGGCTGCTGCCGGCCGCCCGCACCGAACTCGCCGCCCGCACGCTCGCGCCGCCGGCCGGGGTCCGGCTGGAGGCCAGCACGCTCGGCTCCGCCGCCAGCGCGTTGGGCGGCGCCACCGCCGCACTGGCCACCGTGGAGGCCGGGCAACTACCCGCCGCCTGACCCTTGACCGCACCGGCCCCGGATGCCAACCTCGGTAGCGCCGCTTCCGGACCGGGCAATCCGTGGGCGGCCTGTTTTCCGGCGGTTGTCGAAGCGCTTCACCGCAGCTCCGGGCCGACCCGCCGGCCGACCACCCCACCCCCTTTTCGCGTGCGTGCCGCCGTCCTCACCACCCGGCCATCGAAGCGCTTCGATGGCCGGGAGTGTGACCCGCACGCCCACCGGAGGCGCCCGCCATGACCGACCCCACCCCCCACCGCGTCGACGACCTGCTCGCCCGCCTCACCGTCGCAGAGAAGCTCGGCCTGCTGCACCAGTGGCAGGCGCCCGTCCCCCGGCTCGGCCTGCCAGGGTTCCGCACCGGCACGGAGGCGCTGCACGGCGTCGCCTGGCTCGGCGAGGCCACCGTCTTCCCGCAGGCGCTCGGCCTGGCCGCGAGCTGGAACCCGGACCTGATCACCGCCGTCGGCGCCGCCGTCGGCGACGAGGTCCGGGCCAAGCACCGCGCCGACCCCGACCGGGTCGGCCTCAACGTGTGGGCGCCGGTGGTCAACCCGCTGCGCGACCCACGGTGGGGACGCAACGAGGAAGGCTGGTCCGAGGACCCCTGGCTCACCGGCCGGCTCGCCACCGCCTACGCGTCAGGGCTGCGCGGCGCGCACCCCACCCGGCTGCGGACCGCGCCGACGCTCAAGCACTTCCTCGGCTACAACAACGAGACCGACCGGGCGCTCACCTCCAACGACCTGCCGCCACGCGTGCTGCACGAGTACGAGCTGCCGGCCTTCCGCGCGCCGCTGGCCGCCGGCGCGGCGGTCGCCGTGATGGCGTCGTACAACCTGGTCGACGGCGTGCCGGCGCACCTGAGCCCGCTCATCGACGGCGAGTTGCGCGGCTGGGCCGACGACGAGGTGATGGTGGTCGGTGACGCCGGCGCGGTCGGCAACATCGCCGGCATGCAGAAGTACCTGCCCGACCACGTGGCCGGCTTCGCCGCCGCGCTGCGCGCCGGCGTGGACAGCTTCACCGAGGACGACGACGACCCGCGCCCCACCGTGGACCGGCTCACCGAGGCGCTGGCGCGCGGGCTGGTCGCCGAGTCCGACGTGGACCGCGCGGTCCGGCGGATCCTGTCGGTCCGGCTGCGCCTGGGCGACCTGGACCCGCCCGGCCACGACCCGTACGGCGACGTGCCGGCCGACGTGGTGAACTGCCCGGCCCACCGGGAACTGGCCCGCGAGTCGGCCCGCCAGTCGGTCGTGCTGCTGTCCAACGACGGGCTGCTCCCGCTCGCGTCCGACCGGCGGGTCGCGGTGCTCGGCCCGCTCGCCGACACGGTGCTCACCGACTGGTACAGCGGCACCCTGCCGTACGCGGTCAGCGCGTTCGAGGGGTTGCTCGGGCGGCTGCCCGAGGTCACCACCCACCCGGGCGTCGACCGGATCACGTTGCGGGTCGGCGACCGGGCCGTCCGGTGCGTCGACGGCGGGCCGCTGACGCTCGCCGACGCGGCGCCCACCGAGTTCGACGTGGTCGACTGGGGGCAGGGCGTGGTGGCGCTGCGCGCGGCCCACCACGGCCGGTACGTGGGCGCGGACGACACCGGGGCGCTCGTCGACGACCGTCCCGGCCCCGGCGGCTGGGTGGTCCGGGAGACGTTCCGCCTACGGCACCGCCCCGACGGCACGGTGCTGCTGCACCACCTCGCCACCGGCCGGGACGTCGGCGTCGACCCGGCCGGCCGGCTGAGCGTCGCGGTCGAGGAACCAGCCGCGTTCATAGTGGAGCTGCGCGTCGACGGCGCGGCCGAGGCCGCCGCGCTGGCCGCCGCCGCCGACGTGGCGGTGGTGGTGCTCGGCAACCACCCGATGGTCAACGGCCGGGAGACCGAGGACCGGGTCGACCTGGACCTGCCGACCGGCCAGCTCGAACTGCTGCGCGCCGTGCACACCGCGAACCCGCGCACCGTGCTGGTGCTGACCAGCAGCTACCCGTACGCGGTGGGCTGGGCCCGGGAGCACCTGCCGGCGGTGCTGTGGAGCGCCCACGGCGGACAGGAGCACGGCCACGGGCTGGCCGACGTGCTGCTCGGCGACGCCGACCCGGGTGGACGGCTGACCCAGACCTGGTACGCCGACACCGCCGAGCTGCCCGACCTGCTCGACTACGACGTGATCGGCGCCGACGCCACCTACCTCTACCACCGGGGCGAACCGCTGTACCCGTTCGGCCACGGGCTCAGCTACGCCGAGTTCGACTACGCTGACCTCCGGTTGAGCACCGCCACGGCGCACACCGACGAGGAGGTGGAGGTGAGCGTCGAGGTCACCAACACGGGCCGCCGCCCGGGCACCGAGGTGGTGCAGCTCTACACCCGGCAGCGACGCTCCCGGGCCAAGCAGCCGCTGCGGCAGCTCCGCGACTTCGCCCGGGTCACCCTGGAGCCAGGGTGCACGGCCCGGGTGACGCTGCGGCTGCATACCGCCGAGCTGGCCTGGTGGGACGAGAACCGCGGGGCCATGGTGGTGGAGGACGCCACCCACTCGCTGTTGGTGGGCCGCTCCGCCCGGGACATCCGGCTGGTGGGCGCGCTCGCCGTGCACGGCGGAGACGGGGCGGCCACGCCGGCGGCGGAGCGCTCCGGGACGGCCCGGTGAGCGGCCGCGCCGCCGGCGAGCAGGTCACCATCGCCGACGTGGCCCGCCACGCCGGGGTGGCGGCGAGCACCGTGTCGTACGTGCTCAGCGGCAAGCGGACCATCTCGGCGGCCACCCGGGGGCGGGTGCTGGCCAGCGTCCGCGCGCTGGGCTACCACCCGAACGCCGGGGCGCGGGCCCTGGCCAGCCGCAAGGCCAACGTGATCGCGTTGGTGCTGCCGCTGCGTACCGGCATGCAGGTGCCGGTGGTGATGCGTTTCGCCACCGCCGTGGTCACCACCGCCCGCCGCCACGACCACGACGTGTTGCTGGTCACCGCCGACGAGGGGCCGGCCGGGCTGCACCGCATCGCCGGCAGCGCGCTCGTCGACGGCGTGCTGCTGATGGACGTGGAGCTGGAGGACTCCCGGGTGCCGCTGCTGCGGGAGCTGGCGTTGCCCGGCGTGCTGATCGGGCACCCGGCGGACAGCACCGGCCTGGCCTGCGTGGACCTGGACTTCCGGCGGGCCGGGGAGCTGTGCGTGGAGCACCTGGCCGCCGCCGGGCACCGGCGCGTCGCGCTGCTCGGCGCCCCGGCCGCCGTCTACGACCGGGGCACCGGCTTCGCCCACCGGACCCGGGCCGGCGTGACGGCCGCGGCCGAGCGGCTCGGCGTCGACGCGGTGACCCGGCCCTGTGAGGAGGGCCCGGCGGCGGTGCGCCGGGACCTGGCGGCGTTGCTCGCCGACCACCCCGACGTCACCGGCCTGGTGGTGCAGAACGAGTCGGCGGTCGGGCCGGTGCTGGCCGCGTTGCCGACGCTGGGCCGGCGGGTGCCGCAGGACGTCGCGGTGGTCGCGATCTGCCCCGACGAGCTGGCCGAACCGTCCGGGTTGACCTGCGTGCCGGTGCCGGCCGAGGAGGTGGGCCGGCAGGCGGTGACGCTGCTGATGCGGCGGCTGGGTGACGAGCCGGTGCCGGAGGTGACGCTGCTGGAACCGACGCTGACCGTACGCGACACCAGCCGGTGAGCCCGCCCTCGTCAGCCGTCCTCCAGCAGGAGCAGGAACCCTGGACGGGGGTTCGCGATGACGCTCACGTTGGCCGCCACGACCACCAGCGCGGCCACGGCCAGCACGGCCAGCAGCAGGCTGAGCCACCGGCGTGGGCGCCACGACCGCACCGCGAGGCCGGTCAGGGCGGCGGCCAGGAGGCCGACCAGCGTGCCCTTCACCACGTGCCAGCGCACGTACTCGTCGAGCATCACGCCCAGCGCGGGCGACACCGGGCCGTGGTCGAGCTGGTCGCGGACCTGGGCCAGCACGACCAGTCGGGCGTCGGCGGGGCCGGCCGTCAGATGCGGCAGGAGCGTGCCGAACGGCGACACGGCCCCCTGGACGTTGGCGATCAGCAGCACCGCCGCGGCGAGCGCGAGCGCCCCGAGCGGCAGCCGGAACCGTCGGGCCCGGTAGGTCAGCGTCACCAGCACCGCGAGCAGCGGCACCGCGATCAGCACCCGGATCAGGTGGTACCGGAACTGGTGGTCGACGGCGTGTTGGAGGTCGGGCGGGAAGTCCGTGCCGCCCGCGGACCAGTAGGCGAGGAAGGCGCGCGGGAAGTCGTCGAGCCGGTCGGGGCCCAGCGCGAGCGGGGCGAGGAAGAACGCGGCGGCCAGGAGGACGGCCATGGCGCGGAGCCCGACGTCGCGACGCCGGGCGGTGGGGGTGGGCAAGGGAACTCCTAGTCGGATTGGCTGCGCAGGTAGGCGAGCACGGCGAGGACCCGCCGGTTGGTGTCGTCGCTGAGCGGCAGGTTCAGCTTGGTGAGGAGGTTGCCGATGTGCTTGGCGACACCGGCCTCGGTCAGGGACAGGATCCGGGCGGTGGCCGCGTTCGAGTGACCCTGCGCGATCAGGCTGAGGACCTCGCGTTCGCGGGCCGTGAGCTGTCTGAGCGGGTCGCGGCGGCGTTGCATCAGTTGCCGGACGACCTCGGGGTCGATCACGGTGGCGCCGTCGGCCACCCGGCGCAGGTGCCCGGCGAACTCGGCCACGTCGCCGATGCGGTCCTTGAGCAGGTAGCCGATGGACCGGCCGGAACCCGAGGCGAGCAGTTCCCCGGCGTAGCTGTGCTGCACGTACTGGCTGAGGGCGACCACCGGGAGCCGGGGGTCCTCGGCGCGCAGCGAGACGGCGGCCCGTAACCCCTCGTCGGTGTGGTTCGGCGGCATCCGGACGTCGGTGACGACGAGGTCCGGGCGGTGCTCGTGGACGGCGGCCAGCAGCGCGGGGGCGTCCCCGACCGCGGCGGCGACCTCGATGCCGAACCGGGGCAGCATCGCGGTCAGCCCCTCCCGCAGCAGCACCGAGTCCTCCGCGATCACGACGCGCACGGCAGCTCCACCCGCAGGATCGTCGGGCCGCCGGGCGGGCTCGACATCAGCAGCCGGCCGCCGGCGGCGGCGGCCCGGTCGGCGAGCCCGGTCAGCCCGGATCCGCGTCCGGGGTCGGCGCCGCCGCCGCCCTCGTCGCGGACCTCGACCACCAGCCGCCCGGCCACGCGCCGGACGGTGACGGTGACCTCGCTGGCGGCGGCGTGCTTCACCGCGTTGGCCAGGGCCTCGGAGATCGCCGCGTACGCGACCGCCTCGACCTCCGCCGGCAGGCGTGCCGGGGCGACGTCGACGCGTACCTCCAGGCAGCTCGCCGCGGCCAGTTCCTCCACCGCGGCGCGCAGGCCCAACTCCCGCAGGGTACGTGGGCTGATGCCGCGGATCAGGTTGCGCAGCTCGGCCATCAGCGTCTTGGCCTGCTCGTGCGCGGCGGCCATCGCGGCAGCGGCCGGCGAGGACGGCGGCAGATCGAGCTGGGCCATCCCGATCTGCATGGTCAGCGCGACCAGGCGCTGCTGGGCGATGTCGTGCAGGTCCCGCTCGATGCGCAGCCGTTCGGCGTCGAACGCGTGCACCAGCCGGGTCCGGGACCGGGCCACCTCGACCAGTTCCTCGGACCGCTCCGGATACAGCAGCATCCGGGCCAGCGCGGCGTGCGCGCCGCCGAACAGCGCGGTCAGGTAGAGCAGGGCCGGGATCAGCAGCAGGCCGCCGCCGACGCGCGCGACGATGCCGGGCAGCGAGTCGGCGACCGAGATCCGGTGTTCCACCGACACCGGCGTCGACACGACGAGCAGCCCGACGATCCCGAGCACGCCGAGCCAGAGCGGCCCGACGACGCCGAGCAGGACCATGTAGGCCACCGCCCGCCAGGTGGCCGGGTCGGTGTAGAGCGCGCCGCGGCGCCCGGGCGGCGGTGGGGTGTCACCGGCGAGCCGCAGCCGCCACCGCTCGGCCCGGGCCAGGGAGAGCGCCAACTGCGGCCCCAGCAGCGCGAGCAGGCCCACCCCGATCAGCCCGAGGCAGGCCGCCACGATCAGGTAGCCGCTGGTCCGCCCGGCGTGCAGGAGCACGGCGGCCGAGACCAGCGGTGTCAGCGGCACCGCCAGCACGAGCCACAGCAGGCCGGCGGCGAGCGCCGTCGTGGCCGAGTAGGCGAACCCACGCCACGGCCAGGCCGAGACCAGGAACCGTCGCCCGGTCACCGCCCTGAGCAGCGTGTCTGTCATGTGACCAGGCTAGGGGGCGGTCGTCCGCCGCCGACAGCGCGCTGGGGCGACCCTCCGGGTAGACCTGGCACTACCGGCGGCGGTCCCGGGCCCGGGGCCGTGCCGGTCAGAGGCTGTCCGGGCGGCACAGCGCCGGGTGCCGGGCGCCGGGCGTTGCGTACCAGGGCGCGGCGTCGTCGGTCAGCGCGGTGCCGATCCGCAGCCGGGCCCAGTCGTCCAGGTCGGGCAGCGCGTCGGGGGCGAACCAGGCCACCGCGAGGGACTCGTCGCCGTCGGCGGTGGGTGTCCCGCCGACCGCCCGGCAGCGGAACCAGACGTTGAGGTACTCGCAGACGTCGCCGTTGGGGTAGCGCACGGGGTGGGTGGCCACGCCGGCCAGCCGCACGATCGTCACCTCGACGCCGGTCTCCTCGCGGACCTCGCGCACCAGCGCGTCGGCGGGCTGCTCGCCCGGGTCGACGGTGCCGGCGGGCACCGACCAGCGGCCGTTGTCGCCGCGTCGGGCCAGCAGCACGCGTCCCGCGTCGTCGGTCACCACGGCGCTGGTCCCGTAGAGCATGAGCAGGTCGTGGCCGACATGCTGGCGCAGCCGGGCGACGTACGGCGACACGGGCATGCTGGGCAGGCTACCGGCCGCCCTGCCGGTGCCGGCGGACCATCCCGGCGGCCAGCGCCGCGTCGTCCAGGTCACCGGCGGCGACGCGCCCGGTGACGGTACGCCGCACCAGCCGGTCGGCCAGGCCCGGCGCGTGCCGGGCCACCGCCAGTTCCAGCCGGCCGCGTCGGGTGGTGGCCACGTCACGGGGCGCGCGGCGGGCGGCGGCGGCGCGCAGGATCGCCGCGACCACGCCCTCGACCGGCTCCGGCCGGGACACGCCTCGCAGCGACAGGCCGGCCGCGACGGTGCTGTCGTGGATCGGGGAGTCGACCATGCTGGGGTAGACGACGGTGACCCCGACGTGGGTGCCGACCTCGTGGCGCAACGCGTCGGCGTACGCGACGAGCGCGCGTTTGCTCACCCCGTACGCGGCGGCGAGGGGCAGCGGCAGCACGGCCATCCGGCTGGCCACGAAGATCACCCGACCGTGGGCGGCCTCCAGGGCGGGCAGCGCCGCGGCGGTGGTCCGCCACGCGGCGAGCAGGTTCACCTCGATCTGCCGGCGTACCACCTCGTCGGGGGGCAGTTCGGCGGGGGCGGGCCCGCCGACGCCGGCGTTGTTGATCAGCAGGTCGAGTCCGCCGAGCCGGGTGACGGCGGCGGCCACCGCGCCGGGGGTGGCCGCCGGGTCGGTCAGGTCGACGCCGAGCACCGGTGGCGTGGCGTCGACGTCGGCGTGCAGGTCCAGCCCGACCACGTGCGCGCCGGCGGCGGTCAGCGCGGCGCCGAGGTGGCGACCGAACGTGCCGCGGGCGCCGGTGACCAGCACCCGCCGGCCGGTCAGCGCGTTCACCGGGCCGCTCCGGCCCGGCGCCGTCCGGCGGCCAGTTCCCGGCGCAGCTCGGCCAGGTAGGCGTCGAAGTCGACGCGCATGTGCGGCCGGCGGTGCCCCCACCGGGCGGTCGCGGCGTGCAATTCGGCGCGGCAGGCCGCCGCCTGCCGCGCCCGCTCCGGTGGCGTCCAGGTGCCGGCCAGGCGGGCGGCGACCAGCCGGGCCTGCGCCTCCAGCAGCGGAAACGCCGCGCCGGTGGACTGCATGAGCCCGACGAACGCCAGCCCGGGGGCGTCGAGGTGGAACACGTGCCGGTACAGCGGCAGCCGGTCGGCGCCGGCGCCGAGCAGGTCGGCGTCGAGGAACGGCACCGTCACCCGGTAGCCGGTGCACCACACCACCAGGTCGACGGCGTCGACGCGGCCGTCGGTGAACTCGACGCGGTCGCCGGCGAAGCGGGCGATGCCGGGCCGGGCGTGGATGTCGCCGTGGGTGAGGCGGGACAGCAGCGCGTCGGAGAGCGTCGGATGGTCCTGGAGGAAGCCGTGCGTCGGGGCGGGCAGTCCGTAGCGGGTGGGCGGGCCGACGACGGTGGTGAGCATGCGCTGGCTGATCCGTTGCCGCAGCCGCCAGGGCAGCCGGCGGGCCAGCGCCCCGTTGAGCGTGTCGGCGGGGCGGCCGAGCAGGTACTTGGGCACCACCCAGACGCCGCGGCGCAGCGACAGCAGCGTGCGGGTGGCGGCGTACGAGGCGTCGACGGCGATGTCCATGGCCGAGTTGCCGCCGCCGACCACGAGGACCCGCCGGCCGGTGAGCTGTTCCGGCCCGCGGTAGTCGTGGCTGTGCAGTTGTTCGGCGGCGCACTCGCCGGGGTAGGGGTCGGGCCGGTGTGGCGCCCGGTTGTGCCCGTTGGCCACCACCACGGCCTCGACGTGGACCTCCACCGGGCCGTCCGGGCCGGTGGCGTGCACCCGCCAGCCGTCGCCGGCGCGGGTGACCCGGTCGACGGTGTGTCGCAGCCGCACCGCCGCGCGCAGGCCGAACCGGTCGGCGTAGTCGCCGAGGTAGCCGGCGACGCGGGTGTGGTCGGGGTAGTCGGGCCAGTCCGCCGGCATCGGGTGGTCGGCGAACTCGGTGCGGGCCTTGCTGGTGTTGAGGTGCAGCGTCCGGTAGGCCGGGGAGCCGGGCGCGCCGTAGACCCAGAGGCCACCGACGGTGTCGGCGGCCTCGAACGCGACCGCCGGCACGCCGACGTCGGTCAGTGCCTTGAGCGTGGCCAGTCCCGCCGCGCCGGCGCCGACGACCGCCACCCTGGGTGCTGCCATGCCCACCTCCATTAATCCAACGACTGCTGGATAATCCCCGTCGGCGGTGCCCCGGTCAAGGGGTCGCCGGCGGATAGAGCCCGTCGAGGAGGCGGTGCACGAACGCGCGGAACTCCCGACGCTCCCGCGCCTCGGAGCCGGCGCCCGCGGCCAGCGCCACCACGTGCCCGTGCACCGCCCAGACCAGGCTGCGCACCGTCACGTGCGGGGCCGGCTCGACCAGCGCCCCGGCCGCCGACGCGGCGGCGAGCAACTGCTCGACCTGCGCGTACAGCGGGGCGGCGTAGCGCCGGTCCAGCTCGGTGTGCCGCCGCGGCTCCAGCCAGCGACGCAACCACAGCGCGGTGGTCTCCGGCCGGTCCTCCAGGAAGTCCACGAACACGTCGACCAGGTCGTGCAGCGCGCGTACCGCGTCGGCGGGCCCCGCGGCCAGCGCGGCGCGGGCGCGGTCCCCGGCCGCCTCCACCGCCTCCCGTTCGGCGCTGAACACCCGCGCGAAGCAGGCGTCGTAGAGCTGCGCCTTGGTGCCGGTGTGGTGCGCGACGGTGGCCACGTCGACGCCGGCCGCGGCGGCCACGTCGCGCACGCTGACCGCGTCGAAGCCCCGCTCGGCGAACAGCGCGGTGGCGGCGGCGAGCACCAGGTCGCGGGTGGGTCGCTGGTCGTCGCGGCGGGGCCGGCCCGGCCGGCGACGGGGCATGGTCATCCGGCCATTGTTCCCCCTACAATCCAGCATCCGTTGGATTGGGGTGGGCGTGCCCCGGGACAGGAGGCGGCGATGACCGGGGTGGACCCGCGGCGCGACACCGGCGCGCTGCCACGCGGCCCGCTGGTCGGGTTCGCCGCCGGCTCGCTGGGCATGGGCGTGTGGATCACCGTGCCGGGGCTGCTGCTGCTGTACTTCCTCACCGACGTCCTCGCGGTCGCGCCGTGGCTGGCCGGGCTGACGCTGCTGCTGCCGAAGGTCGCCGACGTGCTGCTGCACCCGTGGATCGGGCACCGCTGCGACGTCGAGCAGGCCCGCCGCGGCCACCGCCGGCGGCTGCTGCTGGCCGGCTGCGCGTTACCGGCGGCGTTCGCCGCCCTGTTCGCGGTGCCCGGCGGCCTCACCGGCGCGCCCGCCGCGGCCTGGGTGGCGGTGTGCTTCGTGGCCGGCAACCTGCTGTTCGCCGCCTACCAGGTGCCCTACCTGGCCACCCCGGCGGACCTGCGGATCGGCTACCACGAGCGGACCCGGCTGATGGCGTTCCGGATGGTGGTGCTCACGCTCGGCATCCTGGTCTCCGGGCTGCTGGCGCCGCTGCTGGCCGGCGGCGACGACGCCACCCGCGCCGGCTACCTGCGGATGGCCGGGGTGCTGGCGGCCGGAATGCTCGCCGCGATGCTCATCGGGGTGTCGGGCATCGGCCGGCTGCGCCGCGCGGCGGGCGCCCCGGCGCTGCGGCACGCCACCGGCGGGTGGCGGTCGCTGACGGCGAGCCTGCGTGACCGGCAGTTCCGTCGGCTGGCCGGCGCGTACCTGGCCATGTCGACCACCACCCACCTCGTGCTGGCCGGGGTGCCCTACTACGCGCAGTACGAGCTGGGCCGCGCCCGGCTGACCACGGTGCTGGTGGCGGCGTTCGTCGCCCCGGCGCTGCTGGTCACGCCGGCCTGGTCGGCGCTGGCCCGGCGGGTCGGCAAGCAGCGTGCCCTGCTGGCCGCGCAGGCCGCGTTCGCGGCCGGGTCGCTGGTGCTGGCGGTCGGCCGGGCCGCCGGCCTGCCGGTGCTGGTCGCCGCCGTGGCGGTGCTCGGGGTGGCGTTCGCCGGCATGCAGCTGCTGCCGTTCTCGATGCTGCCCGACGTGATCCGGGCCGCCGGCGCGCCACGCGCCGGCACCTACACCGGCGTGTGGACCGCCACCGAGGCCACCGGCGCGGCGCTCGGCCCGTACGCGTACGCGTTGTGCCTGACCGCCGGCGGGTTCGTCGCGTCGAGCGCCGGGGAGACCGTCACCCAGTCGGCGAGCGCCCTCACGGCGCTGCGGTACGGCTTCGGGCTGCTGCCCGCCGCCGTGATGGTGGTGGCGGTGCTGCTGCAACGCCGGTACACGCTCGACGGCGCGGCCCGCGCCGACGCCGGCCACTAGACTTCGCCCCCGATGGACGCCACCTCGCCCCCGACGGACACCGAACCCGCCACCGAGACCCGCCCCTGCGCCCACTGCGCCCGGGAGGTGCCGCAGCGTGTCGGCGCGGGCCGCCCGTTCCGCTACTGCCGGGACAACGACGGCGCCTGCCAGCGGGCCGCCCGCAACTCCCGGATGCGGCACCGCAACGCCCCCGGCCTGCCCGGGCAGGTGGCCCGCACCTGGGAGGCGGTGGACCGGCTCGACCAGATCGTGGAGACGCTCACCGAGGCGCTGCACGCCGAGCTGTCCCCCGCCGGCGTGGAACGCCAGCTCGCCGAGCTGCGCGCCGAAACGTCGGCGCAGGTCGCGGCCGCGCACGCGGAACGCGACGACGCCCGCCGCGACGCCGAGGACGCCGCCGCGTCGGCCACCCGCGACCGGCAGGACGCGCGGGCCGCGCGCACCGACCGCGACGCGGCCCGGCAGCGCGCCGACGCCGCCGAGGCGGCGACCCGCGCGGCCGTCGAGCGGGCCGACGCCGCCGAGACCGCCCGCGACGCCGCCCGCGCCGAGGCCGGCGCCGCGCAGGCGCTGCGGGTGCAGGCCGAACGGGACCGCGACGCCGCGCGCGCCGAGCTGCGGACCGTGCGCGCCGAACGCGACGCCGAACGGCAGCGGGCCGCCGAGCTGACCGCCGACCGGGACACCGCCCGCGCCGACGCCGAACGCGCCACCCACGCCGCGGCCGAGGCGCTGGACCGGGCGCAGCGGGCCCGCGCCGACGCGGACGCGGCCCGCGCCGACGCCCAGGCCGCCCGGGCGCAGGCCACCGAGGACCGCCGGGCGGCGCGGGCCGCCGCCGAACGCGCCGACGCGCGGGCCACCGACGCGCAGCGGGCCCGCGCCGACGCCGAACGGGCCGACACCGCGCGCGCCGAGGCGACGGCGGTGGCCGACGCGGCGCGCGCCGAGGCGACGGCGCTGCGGGCCGAACGGGAGGCGCTGGCCGCCGAGCTGGCCGAGGCCCGGCGGGCGGTGGACGTCGCGCAGTCGCGGGCCGCCGAGACGGCGGCGCGGCTGGCCGCGGCGGACACCGACCGCGACGCCGCCGAACGGCGCGCCGGGCAGCTCGCCGACCAGGTCAGCGACCTGGCCGGGGCGCTCGCGCGGCTCGGCCGTCCCGCCTGACCGGATTGCGGCCGGGCCGCTGGCGCGACTCGGCCGTCCCGCGCCGGTTGACCGGCCACGCAGCGGGACGGGGCAGCGCGGCACCGGCCGGCCGGGCGAGGATCACGGCATGGGAAAGACGCATGAACGCATCGACGGCCGGTTGCGGGAGTTCATCGAGGCGCAGCCGATGTTCTTCGTCGCGACCGCCCCGTTGTCCGGCGACGGCACCGTCAACCTGTCCCCCAAGGGGCTGCGCGGCTGCCTGGCGGTGCTCGACGCGCACACGGTGGCCTACCTGGACTTCGCCGGCAGCAACGCCGAGACCATCGCGCACCTGCGGGAGAACGGCCGGGTCACGCTGATGTGGTGCGCGTTCGCCGGCCCGCCGAACATCGTGCGGGTGCACGGGCGCGGCGAGCCGGTGTTCCGCGACGACCCGCGCTGGCCCGACCTGCTGCGGCACTTTCCCGACATCGACCCGGGCCCGCACGGCCTGCGGGCGGTGATCGTGGTGCGCGCCGAGCTGATCCGCGACACCTGCGGCTACGCGGTGCCGCTGATGAGCTACGACACCGACCGGGACCTGCACGGGCGGCGGTTCGCCCGGGAGGACGACGCGTCGCTGTCGGCGTACTTCGCCGGCAAGGAACACGTCGCGACCAGCATCGACGGGCTGCCCGGCCTGCCGCTGCCGTTGCCGCCCGCACCGGCGGCGTGAGCCGTCCGGCGTCGGGCCGGCTCGCGGTCGCCGGTCAGTGGATGCCGGCCATCAGGCCGCGGATCTGCCGGGTGAACATCACCGCGGCCACCCCCAGCAGCACCGACGCCAGCCCGAACGTCAGGAAGTACGCCGACTGCGACCAGTTCTGCGCCAGCCGGGCGACCTGACCGCCGATCGCGTCGCCGACGGCGGTGGCGAGGAACCACAGGCCCAGCATCTGGCTGGCGTACTTCACCGGAGCCAGTTTCGTGGTGGCCGACAGGCCCACCGGGCTCAGCGACAACTCACCGGCGACCTGGATCGCGTACACCGCGACCAGCCACCACGGGGAGACCAGGCCGCCGCCGACGGCGGCCTGCGCGGCGGCGGCCATCAGCACGAACGACAGGCCGTTGAGGACCAGGCCGACGGCGAACTTCGTCGGTGTCGACACCCGGTGACCCAGGCGCAGCCACAGCCAGGCGGCCAGCGGCGCGCCGATGATGATCAGGATCGGGTTGACCGACTGGAGCCAGGACGCCGGGAACGTGAACCCGGCCACGTTCCGGTCGGTGCGCTCGGCGGCGAAGATGTTCAGCACCGAGCCGGCCTGGTCGTAGATCAGCCAGAACGCGGCGGCGAACACGAACAGCCACACGTACGCCTTCATCCGGCGGCGTTCGGTGCCGCTGATCTCCCGGTCGGTGAGGATCCGCGCGAAGTAGCCGACGGTCACCAGCACGGTCACCGCGGTGAGCAGGTTGACCACCGTGTTCACGGTGAACCAGCCGGTCAGCAGCAACCCCAGCAGGACCACCAGCAGCACGACGGTGACCGCGCCGGCGCGGGTCAGCGCCCGCCGCCGGTCGGCGCCGAGCAGCGGGTCGGCGGGGCGGGCGCCGGCGTCGCCCAGGTTGCGGCGGCCCAGCACGTACTGCGCCACGCCGAAGGTCATGCCGACCGCGGCCGCCCCGAACCCCAGATGCCAGTTGATCTTCTCGCCGAGGAAGCCGGTGATCAGCGGCGCGATGAACGCGCCCAGGTTGATGCCCATGTAGAAGATCGAGAAGCCGGCGTCGCGGCGCGGCGAGTCCCGCTCGTACAGGTCACCGACCATGGTGGAGATGTTGGGTTTGAGCAGGCCGGTGCCGAGCACGATCAACGCCATGCCGGCGAACACGCTCCACCCGGTGGGCACCGCCATCACGTAGTGGCCGGCGGCGATCACCACGCCGCCCCACAGCACGCTGCGCCGCGCCCCGAGCAGCCGGTCGGCGACCCAGCCGCCGGGCAACGCCATCAGGTAGACCATCGCGTTGTAGGTGCCGTACACGGCGTTGGCGGTGGACTCGCCGATGCCGAGACCGCCGTCGGCGACCGTCGCGGTCAGGTACAGCACCAGGATGGCCCGCATGCCGTAGAAGCTGAACCGCTCCCACATCTCGGTGAGGAAGAGGGTGGACAGCGCCCGCGGGTGACCGAAGAAGGTCCGACCCGCGGGCGGTCGGGCCCCGACCGGCGCGTCACTGCTCATCGTCACCTCCGGCACGCATGGTGGGTAACATCCCCGGTGACGGGCGAAACACTCCAGCCGATTCGGGCGGCTGCCCCGGCCGGTTACCCTTGACGCTCCCGACCCGCGTACGGCCCGGCCGGCGCGGGTGGGGAATGGGCGGGCGGTGACCGGCCGTTACACCTGAGGACCAGCACCACGAACGAGGGGAAGTCGATCATGGGCGAGCGTATGCTGCGCGGTAGCCGGCTGGGCGCGGTCAGCTACGAATCCGACCGCAACACGGAGCTCGCGCCGCGTCAGACCCGCGAGTACCTGTGCGCCAAGGGCCACCAGTTCGAGGTGCCGTTCGCCGTCGACGCGGAGGTCCCCACGACCTGGGAGTGCAAGTTCGACGGCAGCGTCGCCCGGCTGGTCGACGGCAACGAGCCGGAGCAGAAGAAGGCCAAGCCGCCGCGTACCCACTGGGACATGCTGCTGGAGCGGCGGTCCATCGCCGAGCTGGAGGACATCCTCGCCGAGCGGCTCCAGGAGGTCCGCACCCGCCGCGGGCGCGCCTGAGCACCGACAACGTCGAAGCGCCCCCGGGGAGATCATCCCCGGGGGCGCTTCGTCACGTCCGAGCTGTTCTCAGCGGTCCACGATCTCACCCTCGATGGCCGGGCCCGGCTGCGTCGACTGCCCCGCTGGCGGCGACTGCGGCGACGGGGCGGGCGCGGGCTGCGGCGCACCCGGGTACACCCGCACCCGACGCGGACCGAACAGGTCACCGGCGACCATCGACGACACCCGCCGCTCCGCGGTGCGGCGCACCCCACCACCGGCGAGGCGCCGCAGCGGCGGCACCAGCAGCAACAGCCCCACCGCGCCGCTGACCAGCCCCGGCAACGCCAACAACAGCGCACCCACCAGCCCCACCAGGCCGTCGGTCACCTGCGGCCCCGGCGGCTGGCCGGCCTGCGCGGCCGCCCGGAACCGCCGCCACGCCCGCATGCCCTCCCGGCGCAACAGCACCAGACCCAGCAACGACGCCGCGAACACCAGCAGCAGCGCCGCACCGAACCCGACGGCCCGCCCGACCAGGACAAAAACGGCCAGCTCCAGCAGCGTCAGCAGCAACAGAGCCAACGGTACGAATTTCAGTCCTCGGCGCATCTCACCTCATCGGCCCGCAAGTGTCGTCACGCCCCTCCAGCATGACACGCCCCCGCTCACGGCCACCGGGCCAACGCGTCCGGACGGCCCCGCACCGCCGCCCGACGGTCCCGCACCCCCCACCGGGTGACCCGCCACAACGCCTCCGCCACGATCAACGGACTCATCTTGCTGTCGCCGTGTTCCCGCTCGGCGAACGTGATCGGCACCTCCACGATGCGCACCCCGGCACGGTGCGCCAGCCGGGACAACTCCACCTGGAACGCGTACCCCTGCGACCGCACCGACCCCAGGTCGATGGCGTCCAGCACCGCCGACCGGTACACCCGGTAACCGCCGGTGGCGTCGCTGACCGGCATGCCCAACGCCACCCGCGCGTACAGGTTGCCGACCCGCGACAACAGCAGCCGCCGCCACGGCCAGTCCAACACCCGCGCGCCGCGCGTCCACCGCGAGCCGATCACCACGTCGGCGTCGCGGGCGGCGTCCAGCAGCGCCGGCAGGTCCTCCGGGGCGTGCGACCCGTCGGCGTCCATCTCCACCACCGCGTCGTAGCCACGCTCCCGCGCCCACCCGAACCCGGCCAGGTAGGCCGCGCCGAGACCGTCCTTGCCGGGCCGGTGCAGCACGTGCACCTGCGGGTCGACGCCGGAGATCGCGTCGGCGATGCCGCCGGTGCCGTCCGGGCTGTTGTCGTCGGCGACGAGCACGTCCACCACGGGCGCCGCCGCGCGGACCCGGGCGACGATCCGCCGCACGTTGTCCGCCTCGTTGTAGGTGGGGATGACCACCAGGACCCGCCCCACCCCGGGATGGCCGGTTTGCGCACCCACCGTCGTACCGCCTCTCCTCGGCTCAGCCGGGGACGACCTCCCGGCGTCGACGCGCCACGGCCGCGCCGAGCAGGACCGCGACCGCGAACGCCGCGAACGCCACCTCCGGCCACGCCCCGACCACGGTGGCCGGGGTACGCCCGTCCCCGAGTCGCATCTCCCGCACCACCACCTCGGCGGTGTTGAACCCGGTCGCACCGTCTACCCGCCCGTCCGGGGAAACGAACCCGGACACCCCCACCGTGGAGGCCATCAACGCGGCACGACCGTGCTCGACGGCCCGCAGCCGCACCATCGCCAACTGCTGACGGGCCTCCGCCACGTCGAACGTGGCGTTGTTGGTCTGCACCACCAGCAGCTGCGCGCCGCCGGTGACGGTGTCCCGCACGATGCCGTCGTAGGCGACCTCGAAACAGATCACGTCGCCCAGCGTGGCCACCCCGGCGTCCAACACCCCAGGCCGGTCACCGGGGACGAAATCGGACCGCACCCGGTCGACCTCGGCGCTGACCTTCCGGGCGATCGCCCGCAGCGGCACGTACTCGGCGAACGGCACCGGATGCCGCTTCGTGTACACCTGGGCCAGG
Source organism: Micromonospora sp. NPDC049240 (assembly GCF_040647835.1). Lineage (NCBI taxonomy): Bacteria > Bacillati > Actinomycetota > Actinomycetes > Micromonosporales > Micromonosporaceae > Micromonospora > Micromonospora sp. NPDC049240. The sequence goes on along the minus strand of NZ_JBEZCX010000011.1, from coordinate 197,230 downwards.
TCGGGGCCGCCGCCGGGCCGCCACAGCAGGCCGGCGTTACGGACCTGACCCGCGCCGGGACCCAGCAGCACAGCGCCGACCAGGATCGGCGCGCCGATCGCGTCGGCGGCCTGCGAGATGCGGTAACCGGCCCCCGGGTTACGCAGCGGGTCGATGTCGCTGGAGTTCTCCGGCCACACCACCAGGTCGGGGCGCTGCGCCTCGCCGCGGCCGACCCGCTCGGCCAACTCGACGGTGGCGTCGACGTGGTTGTTGAGCACCGCCTGGCGTTGGGCGTTGAAGTCCAGCCCGAGACGCGGCACGTTGCCCTGCACGATCGCCACGGTGACGGTGTCCCCGCCGCCGCGCACCCCGACCGGGACGGCCGCCCCGGCGGCCAGCAACGCCACCAGCACGGCGGTCAGCCCGGCGACCGGCCGCCACTGCCCCACCGGGCGGCGCCAGTCCCGCCACGCCACGGCGAGCAACAACCCACCGGCGAGCGCCACGGCGAACGTGACAAGCGGCGCGCCGCCGAGCGCGGCCAACCGCAGCAGCGGCGAGGTGTCCTGGCTGAACGCCAACCGCCCCCACGGGAACCCACCGAACGGCGTGCGGTCGCGCAGCGCCTCCTGCCCCACCCACAGCACCCCGGTCAGCAGCGGCCACCCCACCCGCCACCGGTCGGCCAACGGCGACACCCACGCGCTAGCAGCCCCCAGCAACGCCAGGTAGCCGGCCTGCAACAGCGACAACAGCGCCCACGGCAGCCAACCGGTGTGCAGATTCGTCCACTCCAGCAGCGGCGCGAACAACGCCACCCCGGCCAGGAAACCCAACCCGGCGCCGGCACGCAGCCGCCGCCGGTGCGCCGCGGCGGCCAGCAACGCCACCCCGACCGGCGCGAGGGGCCACAGCCCGTACGGCGGGAACGCCACCAGCAACGCCAGCCCGGCCGACACGGCGGCCGGCACGGCCAGCCTCAACGGCAGCGGACGCGCCACGGCGCCCGGGAGGCGTGCCCCATCGGTGGCACGCGGCTGTTCCCGGTCGAGCGTCGTCACCGGCACCTCACCACGATCACGGGCCGAAGGCTACCCGGCCGCCCCGCCGACCTGCCCGTAGGTGGCCCGCCAACGGAAATCGGGGCGCGGCCCAAGCCGCGCCCCGATGCTCCCAGGCCCTTCCCGGCCGGTGGGGCGAGGACGATCGGCGCCGACCTTCGGACCGACCGGACGTGGACTGGCTGCCCCCGCCTGGCCGTTGTCTACTGGCCGTTCCTCTCACCCTGCCCGTACACCGGTAACCGCGACCGGTTCGCGCCGCCCCGCCGACCCCCGCCCGCTGGACCTGGCCGCCGCAACCTTCCGGTCGCTCGGCCAGCGGACGAGAGGACGAAACGAACAACAGCCGCTTCCCGTGGTAGGACTCAAAGACGGTACGGCGTGCACCCCCGCCGCTGTCAACCCACCCCGGCCTGTCGTGTGTTGCGCCACGGCGTGTCGCGTCGGCGCGTCTCGATACGCCGACAGCCGACGGGCGCCCCCGGCCGAAGGCTCAGCCGCCCAGATGCCGACAAAGCAACGCCGCCGCCGCACCCGGATGGTCGGCGGCGAGCAACCCACCGGCGGCCAGCACGTAGTCGACGTCGACGACGGCGCGCGCCGCCCGCGGCAGCGGCCACCCCCCGGCGTGGTCACCGAGCACCGCGGCGAGCACACCGGCGGCGTCGACCGGCGCGGCGTGCCGCAACACCCCACCCGAGCCGACCATCACCTTCACGTCACGCAGATCCCGGCCGGCGCGTTCACCGGTCGCCGCGCCCCGGGCATGCCGACGCAACGCCACCGTCGCGGCGAGCCCGGCGATCCGCCGCTCCACGGCCCGGTCCGCGTCGTCGGCGGGCAGGAACCCGGGATCCGCGGCCCGCACCGCCGCCGCAGCCGCCAGATCGTCGGCCTCCCCCACGGCGAGCAGCCGCTCCTCGGCGGCGGCCCGCACCACACCCGGGGCGCTCCACCGCATCCCCAGATCCCCCTCGACGGTACGGGCCCGCCACAGCGTGCCGGCGACCTCCTGACCGGGGCCGCTGTCCCGCTCGTCGGGAGTGAGCACCGAATAGACATCGGTGGTGGCGCCACCCACGTCGACGACGGCCAGGTCCCCGCCCAGCGCGTCGGCGAGAACCTCCACACCGGTGAGCACCGCGTCCGGCGTCGCGGCCCGCACCAACCGGGCGAACCGACCACCGCGGGACAACTTCTTACCGCCGATGACGTGCCGCAGGAACACCTCCCGGATCGCCGCGCGGGCCGGGCCGGGCGTCAGCACCCCGATCCGCGGCAACACATTGTCCGCGGCGGTGACCGGCACCCCCGCCGCGGACAACACGGCACACAGATCGCCCCGGACGTCGACGTTGCCGGCGAGCACCACCGGCACCCGCCAGCGCGCCCGCGCCAACCGGGTCGCGTTGTGGGTGAGGGTGTCCGCGTCACCGCCGTCGGTGCCACCGACGAGTAGCACCACATCGGGCCGGGCGGCGCGCAACGCCGCCAGATCGGCCCGCCCGAGCCGCCCGGCGGCCACGTGCACCACGTTCGCCCCGGCGGACAACCCGACCCGCCGGCCGGCCTGAGCCGTCACCAGCGGCTCGTAGCCGACCACGGCCAGCCGCAGACCACCCCCCGCCGACGAACACACATACCAGGGCAGCTCCCCGCCGGCCAGCCCGGCGGTGGCGGCGCCCACCGCCGCGTCCAGACCGTGCAACACGTCGGTGCCCACCGTGGTCGGCGCGGCCGCCGCGCCGACCAGCCGACCACCGTCGAGGTCCACCACCGCGGCCTTCGTGTACGTCGACCCGACATCGGCGCAGACGGCGAGGTTCACGCGCCGCTGCCCTTCGTCAGCGACGCCGGTCGCCGCACAACCGTGCTCACGCCGCTGGGGGAACGACCACCGCGCCGGTGGCGGTGACCGCCACGACCGGCTCGGTGAGCACCTCGGCGGCCGACTCACCCCGGTCGGGGCGGCCCCGGCACACCACCCGCGCGGCGAAGTCGATGGTGCGGCTGCGGGTACCGACCCGGGTTACGGTCGCGACCACCTCCAACACGTCACCGGCCTTCATCGGCGCCCGGAACTGCACGTCGGAGTAGGACGCGAACAGCCCCTCGTCGCCGTCGGTACGGATGCACACCTCGGTGGCCACGTCCCCGAACAACCCCAGGGCGTACGCCCCGTCCACCAGGTTCCCGGCGTAGTGGGCGTGCGAGTACGGCACATACCGGCGGTGCGTGACGGTCAACCCCACCCGGGGATCCTGCTCGCTCAACTGCTCGCCTTCCTGGAGGTGATCAACGCGTGCACGAGGTAACTGGCCACCTCGCCCGGAGTCGTCCCGCGACCGAAGATCCGGTCCACGCCCAACTCGTCGGTCATGGTCTCGTCGAAACGCGGCCCACCCACGATCAACAGGGGCCGCCGCCCGGCCGGCATCGCCTCCCGGAACGCCGCCGACATCTCCCGCGTGTTGTGCAGGTGCGCGTCACGCTGCGTCACCACCTGCGACACCAGCACCGCGTCGGCCCTCTCCTTCCGGGCCGCCTCGACCAGCTCCGGCACACTCACCTGCGCACCCAGGTTGCTGACCCGCAACTCCCGGTAGTACTCCAGGCCCTTCTCCCCGGCGATGCCCTTCACGTTCAGGATCGCATCGATGCCCACGGTGTGCGCGTCCGTGCCGATACACGCCCCCACCACCGACAACTTACGACGCATCCGCTGCTTCACCACCGCGTTGACCTCCTTGGCCGACAGCAGCGGAAAGTCCCGCTCCACCACCTGCACCCTGTCCAGGTCGACCAGATGGTTCACCCGCCCGTACACCACGAAGAACGTGAACCCGTCCCCGATCGGCTTGGCGTGCACCAGCATCGCCGGATCCATGCCCATCTTGTTCGCCAACTGCACCGCGGCGCCCTCGGCCCGCTTGTCGTGCGGCACCGGCAACGTGAACGACACCTGCACCATGCCGTCACCCGTGGTGTCCCCGTACGGCCGCACCACCGACTTCCCCGTCATGAGGGCTGCTCCAGGATCTCCGTCGCCGGGTTGTAGTAGTCACCCTCGTGCCGCGCCACCCCGTCCAGGCCCTTGCCCCGGTCCGCCGGCCGCTTCATGATCCCGAACGTGCCCTCGGCGATCGCCGTCAACAACGACTGCTCCCCGATCCGCTCCAGCAACTCCACCGCCTCACCCAACACCCGGTGCGCCCGCTGCTGGATGAACCCGCCCGGCGCCGGCACGAAATCCTCGTGCAACCCACCCGCCGCGCCCAACACGTACCGCACGTTCTGCAACGCGACGTCCCGGTCCGACAGCCACGGCGTCACCACCGCCTCCGTCATCATCCCCACCAGCAGAATGCCCTGCCCCGTCATCGTCCCCACCAGATTGAAGAACCCGTCCAACAGGTTCCCCCGGAACACGTCCCCGGTCATGTGCTTCGTCGGCGGCATCCACTTCAACGGCGCGTCCGGGAACAACTCCCGCGCCAACAACGCATGCGCCAACTCCAACCGGAACGACTCCGGCACATCCGGATTGATCTCGAACGCGTGCCCCAGCCCCAACAACCCGTCCGACAACCCCGCCTCGTGCGCGAAGAACTCGTTGAGCAACTGCGACACCGTCACCGTGTGCGCCTCGTCCACCGCGTCCGCCGTGGTCAGGTAGTTGTCCTCACCGGTGTTGATGATGATCCCCGCCCGCGCGTGCACCTGCCGCGAGAACCGCTGATCCACGAACGTCCGGATCGGGTTGATGTCCCGGAACAGAATCCCGTACATCGAGTCGTTGAGCATCATGTCCAGCCGCTCCAGGCCCGCGAGGGTCGCCATCTCCGGCATGCACAGCCCCGACGCGTAGTTCGTCAACCGCACGTACCGGCCCAACTCCCGCGACGTCTCGTCCAACGCCGCCCGCATCAACCGGAAGTTCTCCTGCGTCGCGTACGTGCCCGCGAACCCCTCCCGGGTCGCCCCCTCCGGCACGTAGTCCAACAACGACTGCCCCGTCGACCGGATCACCGCGATCACGTCCGCGCCCGCCCGCGCCGCCGCCTGCGCCTGCGGAATGTCCTCGTAGATGTCCCCCGTCGCCACGATCAGATAGATCCACGGCCGCTGCTTCGGATCCCCGTGCCGCTTGACCAGCCGATCCCGCTCCGCGCGCCGCCGGTCGATCTGCCGGATCCCCGCCGCGACCGCCTTCCGGGCCGCCCGCCGCGCCGCCGTCGCCGCCTTGCCAGACGGCACCCCGAACCGCACCGACCCCGCCGCCGCCTTCTGCGCCAGCAACGTCACATCCGAGACGCCCTCCCGCGCCAACGCGTCGAACACCGGCACCGCCACCCCGTGACCCAGGCCCACATCCGCCACCACGGCGTCCACCAGCCGGTTCACCCACGGAATACCGTCCGGGTCCGCGCCCGACACCCCGGCCAGCCGCAGCACCGCCCGCTCCACCGACACCGTGGTGTGGCTGCGCGCCAGATCCACCACCGGCTGCCCCGCCCGACGCGCCAACTCCCGCGCCCGCGACACCAGCACCGGATCCAGCCCAAGCTTCCCTGTCACGAAGACCCTTCCTGATAGATCACGTCACCGCGCAACACCGTCGCCCGACACACCGGCAGCGGCGTCGGATCATCCGGCCCCCGCAACTCCGGATCCGCCGCCAACAGCACCGGCAACCCCCGCTCCACCCCGGCCGGCGCATCCCACACCGCGAACGTCGCCGGCGCCCCCAACGCCAACACCCCCTCGCTGTCCAGATGCACCGCCCGCCACCCACCCCGGGTGTGCGCCGCGAACGCCGCCCGCACACTCATCCGCTGCGACGGATTGTGATGCGCCGCCGCCGCCCGCACCGAACCCCACGGATCCAACGGCGTCACCGGCGAATCCGACCCGAACGCCAACGCCACCCCCACCCCGTGCATCGCACCCATCGGATTCGACTCCAACGACCGGGACAAACCCAACCGCGACTCGTACATCCGACCCGCGCCACCCCACAACCTGTCGAACGCCGGCTGCATCGACGCCACGATCCCGAACTCCACGAACCCGGCGATCAACCGCTTGCTCATGATCTCCGCGTGCTCCACCCGGTGCCGCGCCGCCCGCAACCGCTCCGTGCCCACCCTCTCCGCCGCCGCCGCGAACCCCGCCAACACCGTGCCGATCGCCGCGTCCCCGATCGCGTGGAACCCGCCCTGCATCCCGTGCGCCGCACAGTCCAACAAATGATCACGAACCTGCTCCGCCGACACGTACCCGTGCCCACACGCCCCCGGCTCCCCGTCCAGGTACGCCGCCGACACGTGCGCCGTCCGCGACCCCAACGCCCCGTCCGCGAACAGATCCCCACCCGCACCCACCGCACCCAACTCCCGGGCCTTCGCCGCACCCAACAGCTCACCCCAGTACCCGTACACCTCCGGCACCCCGGCCCCCGAGATGCCCAACAACCCGGTGAAGTCCTCCTCATCCGAAATGCCCGGACCACCGCACTCGTGCACCGCCGCGATCCCCAACGACGCCGCATGCCCCAACGCCCGCCGCTGCGCCGACACCCGCTGCGCCCGCGTCACCGACCCGAACGCCGCCGCCCGCACCACATGATGCGCGTCCCGCCGCAACCAACCCGACGGGTCGTACCCCGCCACCGACGACGCCTCCGGACACGCCGCCAGCAACGCCGCCGACACCAACGCCGAATGGATCGACGCCTGCGACAGATACACCCGCCGCCCACCCGCCGCCCGGTCCACCGCCGCCGCGTCCGGCACCACCGGCGTCACCCACGTCGACTCGTCCCACCCGTGCCCCAACACCACCGCGTCACCCGGCAACCCCGCCGCGAACGCCGACACCGCGTCCAACAGCTCCCCGGCCGACCGCACCCCCGACAGATCCAGCCCCGACAACGCCAGACCGGTATCCGTCGCGTGCACGTGCGCGTCCACGAACGCCGGCGTCACCAACGCACCGTCCAACTCCACCACCCGGTCCGCCGACGGCGCCTCCGCGTCCGCACCCAACCAGGCGATCCGCCCGTCCCGCACCAACAACGCCGTCGCGCTCGGCTCGGCCGGACAATGCAACACTCCACCGCGGTACAGCGTCGAGGGGTTCGTCATGACCTCAGTCTGCCGCCAGCCGCGCCTCGAACAGACCACGCACCCCCGGCTCGGACCGCAACAACTCCAACGCCAGCTCCGCGTGCCCCGGCACGAACCCGTTCCCCACCAGCATCGTCACGTCCGCCGCCAGACCCTCCGCGCCCAACGCCGCCGCCGCGAAACTCGTCGCCATCGAGAAAAAGATCACCGTCCCGCCGTCCGCCGTGGCCAACACCGCGCCGTGCTCACAACCCGGCACGTCCACGCACACCACCGTCACGTCCGCCGGCACCCCCAACGCCGTGGTCACCGCCGACGACAACCCCACCGGATCCCGCGCGTCCGCGAGCGCCACCGCGTCGGCCAACCCGGCCGCCGTCAGCGCGTCCCGCTCCGCCGCCACCGGCACCACCCCGACCGTACGACCCGCGCCCGCGCGCCGCGCCGCCGCCAGGGACAACGACCCGCTCTTGCCGGCCCCACCGATCACCGCCACCGACACCGGACGCGCGTCACCCTCCCGGGCCCGCCGCGCCACCTGCTCGGCCACCACCCGCCCCGTCAACGCCGGCGCCCCGCACACGTCCAGCACGGCCAGGGACAGCTCCGGATGCAGATCCGCCGGCAGCACCGCCGCGATCGACCGGGCGAACAGGATCGCGTACCCGTCACACGGCACCTGCTCGCTGCGCCCGTCCCACCTTTCCAGGCCGTCGGAGATCGTCAACGGCGTCAGCGTCAACGACACCAGCGTGGCCACCCGGTCGCCCGCGCGCAGCCCCAGCGGGGACCGCCGGCCCGCCTCCTCCACCGTGCCGATCAGCATCCCCCCGGACCCGGTCACCGGATTCTGCATCTTCCCCCGGGTCGAGATGATCTCCAGCACCTCGGCGCGGACCTTCTCGCCGTCCCCGCCGTGCTTCTCCGCCAGCTGCCGGAAACTCGCCGCGTCCAGGTTCAGCCGCTCCACCCGGATCCGCACCTCGTTCGCCGCGATCCGCGGGTCGGCGTCCAGCCGCCAGGCCGCCTGCGGCAGCACCCCCGCCGGTTCCACGACTCGGTGCAGACCCACCGGTGACGTCACGCCGACCCCCTACGTCCAGCCGCCCGAACCCCGGGGTGGGGTTCGCGTCGCGGGAAAACTTACGGCAGACTAATTTCTTCACCGCAGATTTTCCAGTAGCCTTCGCAAGGTTGATCAACCCGCACCGCAGACGAGGAGGGGCCGTGACCCAGACCCAACCGGTGGAGACCATCCCGACGCCCCGCTCCACGCCGGTCGCCGTCCCCGCCGCCGGACAGCCCTACGAATATCGGCGCGCCCCCCTGGTCGAACCCGACTGGACCCGCTTCCCCGGCTGGCGGCACGTCACCCGCGAACAGTGGGAGAACGCCCAGTGGCAGCGCGTCAACTGCGTCAAGAACATCAAGCAGCTCCGCGCCGTCCTCGGCGACACCGTCGACGAGACCTTCTACGCCGACCTCGAAGCGGACCAGAAGGCCCTGGCCACCATGTCCATGCTGGTGCCGCCACAAATGATCAACACGATGGTGCCGTTCGCGCCCATGACCACCGAGGCGCTGCTCGCTGACCCGATCCGCCGTTACATGATCCCGGTCGCCTCCGACCGGCGCACCGACTGGCCCTCGCACCCCTACGCCAGCCGCGACAGCCTCCACGAACACGACATGTGGGTCGCCGAGGGCCTCACCCACCGCTACCCCACCAAGGTCCTCGCCGAGCTGCTCTCCACGTGCCCGCAGTACTGCGGTCACTGCACCCGCATGGACCTCGTCGGCAACTCCACCCCCGCCGTCGACAAGCTCAAGCTGACGCTCAAGCCCGTCGACCGCTACGACGCCCACATCGCCTACCTCAAGGCCCATCCCGGCGTACGCGACGTGGTCGTCTCCGGCGGCGACGTCGCCAACGTGCCCTGGCGCAACCTTGAGTCCTACCTCATGCGCCTGCTGGAGATCGAAACCATCCGCGACATCCGGCTCGCCACCAAGGCCCTGATGGGCCTGCCCCAGCACTGGCTCCAGCCCGACGTCGTGGAGGGCCTCGAACGCGTCGCCCGCACCGCCGCCCGGCGCGGCGTCAACCTCGCCATCCACACCCACGTCAACCACGCCCAGTCGCTGACCCCGCTGGTCGCCCGGGCCGCCCAGACCGCCCTCGACGTCGGCGTCCGCGACGTCCGCAACCAGGGCGTGCTGATGCGCGGCGTCAACGCCACCAGCGCCGACCTGCTCGACCTCTGCTTCGCGCTCCAGGGCGAGACGGGCATCCTGCCGTACTACTTCTACATGTGCGACATGATCCCCAACGCCGAGCACTGGCGGGTCCCGGTCTGGCACGCCCAGCAGCTCCAGCACGACATCATGGGCTACCTGCCCGGCTACGCCACCCCGCGCATCGTCTGCGACGTGCCGTTCGTCGGCAAGCGCTGGGTGCACATGCTCACCGACTACGACCGTGAGCGTGGCATCTCGTACTGGACGAAGAACTACCGCACCTCGATCGAGTCCGCCGACCTGGAGGCGCTCAACAAGCGCTACGCCTACTACGACCCGATCGACACGCTGCCCGAGGCCGGCCAGTCCTGGTGGCACGCCCACCGCGACGACTGACCCACCGACGCACACCCGACGGCGGGCCACCGGGACTCCGGTGGCCCGCCGTCGTCCGTCGTCACTTCTCGAACGCGTCCTTGACGTCGCGGCCGGCCTGCTTCACGTTCTCCCCGGCCTGCTTGGCGCGCGCCGTGCTCTGCTCGCTGGCGCCCTCGGCCCGCAACCGCTCGTTGTCGGTCACGTCACCGATGCGCTCCTTGGCCATGCCGCTCATCTCCTGGGCCTTGTTCTTCGCCTTGTCGGTGAAGCTCATGTCGCCCTCCTCGTCTGGGCTGCGCGTTCCTCCTGTCGCGTCCCCGGTGCGTCGGATCGCAAACACGTGTGGTGGCACACCACGCCTAAAGCGTCCTAGGACAATAGGGTGAAGGTGGGTGCCGGGCGGGTCGAGTCCCCGCGTGGTTGACTGAGCCGATGAACGAGATCCTGCTGGTAAGGCACGGCGAGACCACCTGGAGCGCCAGCCACCGGCACACCTCGTACACCGATCTGGAGCTGACCGCCGACGGCGAGCGGCAGGCCCGCGCGCTCGCTCCCCTGCTCGCCGGCCGACGCTTCGTGCGGGTGCTGTCCAGCCCCCGGCAGCGGGCCACCCGCACCGCGCTGCTGGCCGGGCTCACCGTCGACGCCACCGACCCCGAGCTGGCCGAGTGGAACTACGGCGAGTACGAGGGCCGCACCACCGCGGCCATCCAGGAGGAACGACCGGGCTGGAGCATCTGGACCGACGGCGGCCCCGGCGGGGAGTCACCGGACGCCGTCGGCGCCCGCCTGGACCGGGTCCTCGACCGGGTCGTGCCGCTGCTGGAGCACGGCACCGTCGCGTTGGTCGGGCACGGCCACAGCCTGCGGGTGCTCGGGGCACGCTGGATCGGGCTGCCGCCGTCGGCCGGCGGGCTGCTGCGGCTGGACACCGCCACGCTCAGCGTGCTCGGTCACGAGCACGGCCGGCGGGTCATCCAGCGGTGGAACCTGCCGGCTCCGACGACGACCGGGGACGGCCCCGACCAGGCAGCTCGCCACTGATCTTCGGCGGCCGGTTCTCGTAGGGCGTGGACAGCACCACGGTGGTGCGGGTGGTGACGTTCGCGGCGATGCGGATCTCCTGCAGCAGCCGTTCCAGGTCGGCCGGGCCGGCCACCCGCACCAGCAGGAGATAGAAATCCTCCCCCGCGACCGAGTAGCAGGAATCGATCTCGGGCAGGTGGGCCAGCCGCTCCGGCGCGTCGTCGGGCTGCGACGGGTCGAACGGCCGGATCGCCACGAAGGCGGTCAACGGCAGCTCCAGCGCCTCGAACGACACGCGGGCGGCGTACCCCTTGATCACGCCGCGCTGCTCCAGCCGGCGGACACGCTGGTGCACGGCGGACACCGACAGGCCCACCCGCTCGGCCAGATCCGTGTACGACAGGCGACCGTCCCCGGTCAGCGCGGCCACGATCGCGCGGTCGATCTCCTCCACGCGCTGCAACCTACCGGAGATAGCGCTCCCACGCCGTACCCGCCTCGCCGCGGTGACGCTCAGCGGGCCGTGCGGTCGCGGACCGCGTCGGCGGCGTAGTTCAGCACCTCCACCATGTCCTCCTCGTCGAGGAACGGCAGATCGGTGAGGATGTCCGTGACGGACATGCCGTCGGCCAGCATGGCCAGCAGCGTGGCCACCGGGACGCGGGACTGCCGCACGCAGGGCGCCCCGCCCATCACGTCGGGGTCGGCGGTGATCCGGGGGAAGGTCACCGCGACAGGTTAGCCCTTCGCCAGGGCCCGGGAGATGACCAGCCGCTGGATCTGGTTGGTGCCCTCGACGATCTGCAACACCTTCGCCTCGCGCATGTACCGCTCGACCGGGTGGTCGGCGACGTAGCCGGCGCCGCCGAGCACCTGCACCGCGTCGGTGGTCACCCGCATCGCCAGGTCGGTGGCGAACAGCTTCGCCTTCGCCGCCTCGATCGAGTACGGCCGGCCCGCGTCGCGCAGCCGCGCGGCGGCCAACAGCAGCGCCCGGGCGGCGGAGATGCCGGTGGCGTGGTCGGCGAGCATGAAGCCGAGGCCCTGGAAGTCGACGATGGCGCGGCCGAACTGCTGCCGCTGGCGCGCGTAGTCGACCGCGTAGTCCAGCGCGGCCTGCGCCAGGCCGACCGCGCAGGCGGCGATGCCGAGGCGGCCGGAGTCCAGCGCCGACATGGCGATGGTGAAGCCGGCGCCCTCGCCGCCGATCAGCCGCTCGGCCGGCACCCGGGCGTCGTCGAACGCGATCTGCGCGACCGGGGAGGCGTGCAGGCCCATGGTGCGCTCGGCGGCCTGCGGTGCGATGCCGGGCGTGGCCCGTTCGGCCAGCAGGCAGGAGATGCCCTTCGGGCCGGGCCCGCCGGTGCGGCAGAAGATGTTGTAGAAGTCGGCGACCCGGGCATGGGTGATCCACGCCTTGGTGCCGGTCACCACGTAGTCGTCGCCGTCGCGGACCGCCCGGGTGGTCAGCGACGCCGCGTCCGACCCGCCCTGCGGCTCGGAGAGGCAGTACGCCCCGAGCAGCTCCCCGCCGATCATGTCGGGCAGCAGCTTGCGCTGCTCGTCGGTGCCGAACTGCGCGAGGGGGTAGCAGGACAGCGTGTGCACGCTGACCGCCTCGGCCACGGCCAGCCACCGGCTGGCGAGGATCTCCAGCACCTGGAGGTAGACCTCGTACGGCTGGGCGGCGCCGCCGTGCTCCTCGGCGTACGGCAGGCCGAGGAGGCCGGCCCGGCCCAGTGTGCGCAGCACGTCCCGGGGGAACTCGGCCCGCTCCTCGAAGCCGGCGGCCTTCGGCGCCAACTCCCGGTCGGCGAGCTCGGTGGCGAGCTCCAGCAGGTCGTGTGCCTCGTCGGTGGGCAGGATCCGGTCGACGTTCATAACGCGATGAGCTCCAGGGGTGGGTGAGCCGGTGCGGCGTCCGGGTCCGGACCCTGCCAGCTTAACGGTCGTTTGGGCGGCGGTGGGAGTCCGTGTCGCTGTCGTACCCGTGGTTCATGATCCTTGTCGTCACAGCGGCACGGAGCACGGGCCGGCGACGGCGTCCCGGCGTGCCCGGCGACGCCCACCGGCGGGAAGGTCGAAACGATGACGGAGCCGACGGACGCCGCACGGCGACGACGGAGCGTGCTGCGGGTCGCGCCCCCGGCGCGGGCCCGCAAGTTGGCCAAGGTGCCCTTCGTGGAGCTGGCCGACGGCCGGTTGCAGGGGGTGGTGTCCAGCGGGTCCGACGTGGAGCGGGTCTACGTCTCCTCGGTGACCGCCGGCAGCCACGCGGTCAACTGCAGCACCAACAACAACCGCCCCTGCGGCGGCCTGCGCGGCAGCCTGCTCTGCAAGCACCTGCACGCGCTGGCCGACGAGGCCGTGCTCCAGTACGGCGTCGAGCAGGTCGCCCGCTACCTGCGCATCGACGCCGGCGACGGCGTCGACAGCGGGGTCGCGCTGCTGGCCCGCACCGACGCGCGGCACGAGCCCGGGCCGGCGGCGGTGGTGTTCAGCCGCTTCCTGCGCCACCTGGCCTACCTGGAGGTCCCGCCGAGCACCGCGCCGGTGCCCGAGCTGCACTGGTTCCCGGCCACCGCGGGGGTGCGCTGATGCTCGCCGCGCAGCTCACCCAGCTCGACGACGGCGCACCCGCCGGGCTGGCCGAGGCACTCGCCGTCGTCGACGGCATCGACGACTCGCTGACCCGCGGCCTGGCCCGTCCGGGCGAGCCGGACGCCGCCGCCTGGGCGGCGCTGGCCGCCGCGGTCGACGGCACCCCGCTGGCCGACCGCGCCGCCGAGGCGGTGCGCGCCGCGACCACCGGCGCGCTCACCGAGGACCACCTGGCCGTCCTCGCCGGCGCCCGCGCCGCGCTGCTCGGCGCCGTCCACGACGCGCTGCTGGACCGGCTCGACACCGCGCTGCACCGCTCCCGCGCCCCGTGGCCCACCGCGCCGTCGGCCGCGCCGGGCGCCACCCCCGCCCTGGCCGGGGCGCGCGCCTGGCTGCACGAGCTGACGCTCGCCGGCTGGCGCGGCGCCGACCACGAGCTGCTCTCCGGCGCCGCCGGGCCGGTGGAGGCCACGCTCGCCGAGCCCTCCCAGCGCCGCCTCGCGGTGCTGCTCGACGGTCTCGCCGCCGAGCTGCGCGCCGGCCTGCCGGTCACCGCCGCGACGCCGGTGCCCACCCGCCGGTGGGCCGACCTGTGGACCCGGGCCGTGCTGCTCGCCGCCGGCGCCGCCACCGAGGCCGCCCCGGCGGAGACGGTGTCCGGCCGGCTGCTGCCGCTCGGCGTCGACGTGCACGAGCACGACACCGCGTTCCAGGCGCAGCTGCACGCCCTGCTCGAACCGGCCGGCGGCGGTCCGGGCCGGCTGGTCCGGGTCACCGTCGTCGCGGCCAAGGTCGCCACCATCGTCGGCCCGGCCGGCTGGCGGCTGCTGGAGGCGTACCCGGTGCTGCTCAAGGCCCTCGCCGAGCGGCGGGCCGTGACCGTCACCGACCTGCCCGCGCACGGCGGCGACCTGCACTGGGTCGAGGAGCGCGCCGTGCTCGGCGACCCCGCCGACCCGTTCGCCACCGCCCGGGTGCTGCTCGCCGACGCGACCGCGCCGGCCACCCCGCCGCTGCAACGCCATCCCGCCGCGCTCGCCGAACCGGTCCTGGTCGAGGGCCGCGTCGTCCGCGACGACGACGGTGACCCGGTGGTCGCGCTCGACGGCCGGACGATCCCGCTGGCCGTCGACCGGCTGCCCGCCGCCGGGCCGCTCACCCCCGCGCTTCTCAACGCCGCCACCGCGTGCCTCGGCCTGCTCCGCTGGGACGACGACCGCTGGCTGCTGCAACCACTCGCCGTGCGGGCCACCGTCAAACGGCAGACCGTCGAGGCGCACAACGGCGACTGGGCGTGCGGCGTCACCGACCCGAAGGTGGCCAAGGCCGAGGCGCGGGCCGGCGACGCGGTGGCCGTGCTGCGCGAACGCGCCGGAAGGTTGCTGCGCCGATGACCGCCGACCGCGACCACGCCAACCGCCGCCAGGTGCTCTACTGGCGACTGCTCGCCCGCCTGTTCCACCCCGACGAGCAGCCCGCGCTGGAATCCGCCAGCGTCGCCGTCGTCGACGACCTCGACCTGCCCACCGCGCTGCTGGACCCGGCCGTCTCCGTCGACACCGTCGTCCAGCGCTTCCCGGCGCTCGCCGACGAGCTGCGCGACCTGCTCACCCCCGACCCCGACGCCCCGGCCGGCCCGTTCGAGCCCACCGAGACCGAGGTACGCCGGGCCGCGCTGGCCTCGAAGCTGCTGCTCAACGTGTTCGCCACCGGCGCCGGCGAGGTCAGCGCCGGGCAACTGGCCCGCTGGCAGGCCGACGCCGGCTGGTTCGAGCAGGCCTGCGGCGTCGCCCCCGGGGAGCTGCGCCGCGGCGGGGCCGGTCTCGGCGCCACACTCGCCGGCCTGGAGGGCGACCTGGTCCGCCGGATGCGCCTGCGGGAGGTGCTCGCCGACCCGGCGCTGGCCGCCCGGCTCACCCCGAGCATGTCCCTGATCGAGCAGCTCCTGCGCGACAAGTCGAACCTGTCCGGGGTGGCGCTGGCCAACGCCAAGTCACTGATCCGCCGCTACGTCGACCAGGTCGCCGAGGTGCTGCGCACCCAGGTCGCGCAGGCCACCGTCGGCGCGGTCGACCGCTCGGTGCCGCCCAAGCGGGTCTTCCGCAACCTCGACCTCGACCGCACGATCTGGCAGAACCTCACCAACTGGAGCCCCGACGACGAACGGCTCTACGTCGACCGGCTCTACTACCGGCAGACCGCGCGGCGCACCACGCCGTCCCGGCTCATCGTGGTGGTCGACCAGTCCGGCTCGATGGTCGACTCGATGGTCAACTGCACCATCCTCGCCTCCATCTTCGCCGGGCTGCCCAAGGTCGACGTGCACCTCATCGCGTACGACACCCGGGCGCTGGACCTCACCCCGTGGGTGCACGACCCGTTCGAGGTGCTGCTGCGCACCAACCTCGGCGGCGGCAACGACGGCCCGGTCGCCATGGCACTGGCCCGCCCCAAGATCGTCGAGCCCCGCAACACGGTCCTGGTCTGGATCTCCGACTTCTACGAGTTCGACCGCTCCCAGCCGCTGTTCGACGGCATCGAGGCCGTGCACCGCTCCGGGGTGAAGTTCATCCCGGTCGGCTCCGTCAACAGCTCCGGCAACCAGAGCGTCAACCCCTGGTTCCGGCAACGCCTGAAGGACCTGGGCACCCCCGTCATCTCCGGCCACATCCGCAAGCTCGTCGTCGAGCTGAAGAACTTCCTCACCTAGGAGAGCACCCCTGATGTCCGACATGCTCCGCGCCCCCGCCGAGGTCACCTACGCCGACGAGCTGGCCTACCTCGAGTCGGTCGACACCGGGCCGAAGCCGTTCTCCTGGCGCCTGAGTCCCCGCATGGTCCGGCTGTTCGTGCTCGGCTCCGAACGCGCCGACGGCCTCGAGCGGGAGATCCCGCAGAAGTGGTTCGGCGACCGCAGCTTCGTCGAACGCAGCATCGTCACGCTCGCCTCCGACCGGGGCCTGCTGCTCATCGGCGACCCCGGCACCGGCAAGAGCTGGCTCGCCGAGCTGCTCTCGGCCGCGATCTGCGGCAACTCCACGCTCGTCGTGCAGGGCACCGCCGGCACCACCGAGGACCACATCAAGTACTCGTGGAACGTCTCCATGGTCATCGCCCGCGGCCAGTCCCGCGAGTCGATGATCCCCTCGCCGATCATGACCGCGATGGAGCGCGGCGTCATCGGCCGCTTCGAGGAACTCACCCGCTCCACCAGCGACGTGCAGGACGCCCTCATCTCCATCCTGTCCGAGAAGTACGTCGCCATCCCCGAGCTGGACCAGGACAACATCGTCTTCGCCCAGCCCGGCTTCTCGATCATCGCCACCGCGAACAGCCGCGACCGGGGCGTCAACGACCTCTCCTCCGCGCTCAAGCGCCGGTTCAACTTCGTCCGCATCCCGGTGGTCACCAACAAGCGCAGCGAAGCCGAGATCGTCCGCTTCCGCACCGAGGAGTTGCTGCGCCGGCACCGCATCGAGCTGGAGGTCCCGCCCACCCTGCTCGACATCCTGCTGCAGAGCTTCGCCGACCTGCGCGCCGCCGCGTCCGCCGCCACCAGCGACGACGAGAAGCTCGAGTCGGCGCTGTCCACCGCCGAGCAGATCGGCGTGCTGGAGGACGCCGTCCTGCACAGCCAGTTCTTCGGCGACCGCACCCTGCGCGCCGGGACGCTCGCCGGGTCGCTGGTCGGCTCGCTGGCCCGACGCAGCCCGGAGGACCTGGCCATCCTCAACAAGTACCTGCACGGCGTCGTCGAGCCCCGGGCCAAGGCCGACGGCGGCGAGTGGGACGGCTTCCTCGACGGCGGCCGCCAGGCGATCGCGTCGCTGTCATGACCGCACCCGCCCGGACCGGCCTCTTCGGCGCGCTGCGCGAGCAGCTCACCGACGCCGCCGCCGCATTCGCCGAGTCCCCCGACGCGCTCGCCGGGATCCTCGCCGGCATGGTCGACGACGTCGACCGGGCCCTCGGCGAACGGCTGGAGATCTTCCCGGTCTGCCACCACTCCCCCGCGTCCGCGCTGGCCATGGCCCGGCGACTACGCGCCCGCCCACCCAGGGTCATCTACCTCGAACTCTGCGAGGACCTGCGCCCCCTGCTCGACGAGCTGCGCAACTGCCGCCTCCCGGTGGCCGTGCAGGCGTTCGCCACCGAACTCGACGGCTTCCCCGCCGAGTGGAGCCCGCTGAGCGTCATCGCCCCGATCACCGAGGCCTCCGCGGAATACCAGGCCATCGCGTACGCGCTGGACACGCCCGGCGTCGAGCTGGTGCTGGTGGACCGCTCCACCGACCACGTCTTCCAGTGGACCCCGCGCGACGACCAGCCGGCCGACCCCGACCCGACGCCGGCCGCCGACGAGGACGCCGCGCTGCACGGCGACGCGGTCGGCGTGGAGATCGGCGACCTGCGCCCCCGCTTCGCCGAACTGGAAGCCCACCTGCTGCACCACGGCAAGGTCCGGCACTGGTCGGAGTGGTGGGACCAGTACGTCGAACGCCCCCTCGCCGACGCCGACCACGACACCTACCGGCAGGTCATGGTGCTGATCGGCAGCCTGTTCCGGCGCCTGCGCCCCACCCGGTCCGCCCGCGACGACCGCGACGAGGACCGGGAACGCCACATGTGGACGCGGATGCGCCAGCACCTCGCCGCCTCCGGCGCCGACCCGGCCGACTGCCTCTACGTCTGCGGCGCGTTCCACGCCGCCAGCCACGTCGAACAGTTCGGCCTCGACTCCACCGCCCCGGACTTCCCGATCAGCCCCCGCACCGGCACCCGCTGGCGCTACGGCCTCATCCCGTCCAGCCACTCCGCCATCGAGGCGCAGTTCGGCCTCGCCCCCGGCACCGTCTCCATCGCGGCCGCGAACTGGGCCGCCGCGGTCGGCCGCACCCGGCTCACGCCGTACCGGCTGGCCGGACAGCAGACCGGCAAGAAGGGCCGCCGTACCCGGGCGACCCCGACGGCCACCCCGCCCGACGAGACCGCCGACCGGCTCAGCGGCTTCCTGGCCGCGCCACCGGCGCTCGACGCGCTGGACGAGGCGGAACTGCGCGGCTGGTGCGTCGACATCGTCCGACTCGCCCGCCGCAACGGCTACCTCGCCAGCACCGCCGACGCGATCGCCGTGTTCGAGACCTCGATCCTGCTGGCCAACCTGCGCAACCGGGCCAAGCCGACCCCCTACGACTTCGCCGACGCCGCGGTCACCTGCATCGAGAAGGACGTGGTGCCGGGCCGACGCGACGTCCGCCGGCTCTGCGAGATCCTGCTCGGCGGCGACCGCGTCGGCCAGGTCGGATACGACTCGCTGCCGCCGCTGGCCCGCGACGTGCTCGACCGGCTCCGCCCACTCGGGCTCGACCTGGAGCGGCGTACCGTGCAGCGGGCGCTGCTCGACCTGCGCGCCGACCCGGCGCTGGAACCCTGCTCCGACCTGCTCTGGATGCTGCGCCACCTGCTGCCCGCCGACGCGGTCCGCCCGATCATGGGCGAGCGCCGCCTCGGCCACCGCTCCACCCAGGAGAGCTGGGACCTCGCCCTCGGCCGCAACCAACGCGCCCTCATCGAGCTGGGCTACGAGGGCGTCACCGTCGAGCAGGTGCTGGAGCAACGGCTGCGGCGCGCGGTCCGCGGCCCGGACGCCACCGCCGCCCGCGCGCTCGCCGCCGTCGAGGACGCCATCCGCCTGCTCGACAGTCCCCGGCTGGTCGACGAACTCGGCGCGCGGGCGGTGGAGCTGCTCGCGGCCGAACGCACCGTCGACGACGCGCCGGAGGTGCTGCGCCGCATCCGGCGGCTGCTCGCCCACCACCGCACCACCGCGCCGACGCTGCCGGCCTGGTGTCAGGCGTTCGTCACCACCGGGTACGCCCACTACTGCACGCTGCTGCCCACCGCGTTCGTCGACGAGGCCACCGGCGTCCGCCAGGTCGGCGCCATGCTCGGCTTCCTGTTCCACATGGAGAGCCTCGCGCTGTCGCTGGGCTGCGACCGGTCCCAGCTCGAACTGGCCGTCGCCCAGGCTCACCCCGAGGCGCCGGCGAAGCTGGCACTGCTCTGGGCCGCCCGCCACCAGCTCGGCCTGCTGCCGCTGGCCCAACTCCGGGAGCACTGCGCCGAGTTGCTGGGCAACCCGCTTGTGGTGCCGGCGTTCCCGCAGTACCTGTCCGGGTTCGTGCACGCCCTCGATCCGGTGCCGGGGCTGGCGCCGTTCGTGGTGGAGACCATGTCGGCCGCGTTCGCCGGGCTGCCGGACCCCGTGCTGTTGCCGTGGCTGCCCACCCTGATCACCACGCTGCGGGAGCACGGCCCGGAGCTGGTGCCGCTGCTGGTCCGGGAGGCGGAACGCACCTTCCCCGCCACGCTGCCCGAGCTGGACGCCTGGACACCGCCGTGGGCCGCCGCACCCGCCGCGCCCACGGCGGCACCGCCGCCGACCCAGGCTGGCCCGGTGGCCGGCATGCTGGTCGCCCACCCGGACGCGCTGGACGCGGTGGCCGCGTTGCTCGGCTGCGACGCGCCGTGGCGCTCCCCCACCGGGCCCGAACAGCCGACCGGCGGCGGCTCGCCGCTGCTCGCCGCGCATCCGGACACCGCCGTCGCCGTGGTGGCCCTGCTGACGCCGGACCGGCCCGAGGTCAGTAAGGGGTGACCAGGGGCCGGCTGTCGTCCACGAAGTACGCGTGGGCGCGCTGCAACTCGGTGCGGGTGACGCCCTCGGTCGACGGCTCCATGACGGCGTGCTCCTCTCCGCGCGGCCGACCGGGCCGCGACCCGACGGTAACCCGATCCCCGCCGCGGTTCGGGCCGGTTGCCGGCGGCGGGCACCATGGAGTGGTGATCCGCTTCCTGCTGAACCTGTTGTGGCTCGTCTTCGGCGGCGGCATCGTCCTGGCCCTGGGCTACGGCGTGGCCGCCCTGATCTGCTTCGTCCTGGTCGTCACCATCCCGTTCGGCGTGGCCTCGCTGCGCCTGGCCTCGTACGCGCTGTGGCCGTTCGGGCGCACGCTCGTGCCGAAGCCGGGCGCCGGCGTCCCGTCCGGGCTGGCGAACGTGCTCTGGGTGCTGCTGGCCGGCTGGTGGCTCGCCCTGTCGCACATCCTCGCCGGGGTCGCGCTCTGCGTGACGATCATCGGTATCCCGTTCGGGGTGGCCAACTTCAAGCTGGTCCCGGCCGCGCTGTGGCCGCTCGGCCAGGAGGTCGTCGAGACGCCCTGACCGGGCCGTTCCCGCCCGCCGGGCAGCACCCGCTCCTCCTGGTCGGTCCCTTTCGCGCTGGTGGCGGAAACGACTCAGGGGCCGCCACGGCTGGCGGTGTCCGACAGCCAGGAGCAGCACCATCCCGGGGCGGGCGACCCGCTGGAGGCCGCCGACGGGTCACACCCGCTAAAGCATCCTAGGAGGATAGTGTGGTCGGTAGAACGGCCGAATGCGGTTCGCGTTCCACCACGGATGACTACGGTCGGTGAGGTGGGGGGTCGGGACGGGGTGATCGAGGCGCTCAAGGCGGATCCGGCGCTCGCCGGGCTGCGTCGTTCGCTGGACTTCTACCACGGTGACCGGGCCCGCGAGGCCGCGCTGGACGCGTTCTACGGGCCGCTGGTGCGCGCCGGCGACCTGGTCCTCGACATCGGCGCGCACGTGGGTGACCGGCTGGCCAGCTTCCGCCGGCTCGGCGCCCGGGTGGTGGCCGTGGAGCCGCAGCCGCTCTGCGCGCGGGTGCTGCGCGCCCTGCACGCGGGCGACGAG
The DNA here is from genome assembly GCF_040647835.1 of Micromonospora sp. NPDC049240. Lineage (NCBI taxonomy): Bacteria > Bacillati > Actinomycetota > Actinomycetes > Micromonosporales > Micromonosporaceae > Micromonospora > Micromonospora sp. NPDC049240. The sequence continues at coordinate 176,061 of NZ_JBEZCX010000011.1, read as the reverse complement.
GCGGTCACCGTGGTGGAGGCGGCCTGCGGGCGGACCACCGGACCGGTGCGGCTGCACGTGAACTCCGCCAATCCGACCGTCTCCACCGCCTCCCCCGGCTTCGTCCGGGCCGCCGGGCAGGCCGCCGGCTGGGCGGGTGAGACCTGGGACGCCGAGATCGAGGTGGCCGGCACCACCCTGGACGCCCTCCTCGCCGAGCACGGCGTGCCGGCGTTCATCAAGATCGACGTGGAGGGTTTCGAGGACGCGGTGCTGGCCGGGCTGAGCCGGCCGGTGCCGGCGCTGTCGTTCGAGTTCACCACCATCGCACGGGACCTGGCCGGGCGCTGCCTGGACCGACTCACCGCGCTGGGCTTCACCGGGTTCGCCGTGGCGCTCGGCGACGAGATGGGATTCGCGCTGCCCGGCTGGCGGTCGGCCGCCGAGGTGGCGGCGTACCTGTGCGCGGTGCCGCACGAGGCGAACGCCGGCGACGTGTACGCGCGGAGCTGACGGCGGTCCACTCGGACAACCGCTCCGACATCGAATCGACGCTGCTCACCGGCTTGATCCACCGATCCGCTGCCCCGCCGCTTTTTTCAGGGCTCGAACTTAGCCATGGTTTGTTATCTGCCCGTTATTGACGTGACCGGCGCCACTTCGGTTGACTGCCACGGAACCGCTACCGCAACCGGTTCCGAAACATCCCCCTCACCCCTGCGACCCGGGAGCGTCACGTGCCGATCACCATCGCCGACGTCGCCACCCGGGCCGGGGTGAGCAAGACGACCGTCTCGCGCGTGCTCAACGGCAAGGGCGAGGTGCACATCCGCACCGCCGACCGGGTCCGCGCCGTGATCAGCGACCTCGGCTACGTGCCCAGCGCCCGCGCGGTCGGCCTGGCCCGGGGGCGTACCCGGGTGGTCGGCATGCTGGTGCCGGCGCTGACCTGGCCGTGGATGGGCGAGGTGCTCCAGGGCGCGGCCGACACGGTCGAGGCCGCCGGCTACGGCATGCTGCTGTTCACCTGCACCCACGGCGACGAGTCGATGCGCCGCTTCGCCTCCCAGGTCTCCGCGAAGTCCTTCGACGGCCTGCTCGTGGTCGAACCCGAGGGCACCCTGGACTACATCACCGGGCTGCACCGCCGCGGCCTGCCGGTGATCCTGATCGACGACCGCGGTCACCAGCCCGGCTTCCCGTCGGTGCGGACCACCAACGAGGCCGGCGCGCGGGCCGCCGCCGCGCACCTGCTGGCGCTCGGACGCCGACGACCGCTCGTCATCACCGGGCTGCGCCGGTTCGGCTGCACCCGCGAACGGCTCGCCGGCTTCGCCGGCGGCTACGCGGACGCCGGCGTACCCATCGAGCCGGCTCGGGTGGTGGAGGGCGACTTCACGTTCGAGTGCGGGCGCGCGGCGGTGCGCCGGCTGCTCGCCGACGGCGTGCCGTTCGACGCGGTCTTCGCGCACAACGACCTCTCCGCCGCCGGCGCGCTCCAGGCGCTGCGCGACGCCGGCCGCCGCGTCCCACAGGACGTGGCGGTGGTCGGCTTCGACGACCTGCCGCTGGCCGGGCACACCCACCCGCCGCTCAGCTCGGTGCACCAGCCGCTACGGGAGATGGGCGCGGCCGCCGCCCGGCTCCTCATCGCCCACCTCACCGGCACGCCGCTGCCGGACACCCCGACCGTCATCCCCACCGGCTTCGCCGCCCGCGCCTCCACCCGCGTCACCTGAGCAGTCACCCCCGCCGAACCCGGCGACCACACCGGCGGGCCCCGCCCGCCGGTGGCACCACCGCACACCCTCCATCCACCACATCCCGCCCGAGGACATGCGGGACCACCGAGGGAGACCTCCATGAGAAGAAGGCACCTCCTCGCCGTCGCGCTGGCCGGCGCGATGGTCACCACCACGGTCGCCGCGTGCGGCGACAGCCCGAACGCGAACAAGAAGAGCGGCCAGGCCGCGACCGTGCTGAACGTCGGCATGCCCAACGGCCCGCAGGCGGAGAACAACAACCCGTTCCTGACCACCTCGGCCGCGGCGTCGCTGGGCTACCGCTGGCAGATCTACGAGCCGCTGATGATGTGGAACCCGGTCAAGCCGGCGGACCCGTTCAAGCCGTGGCTGGCCAGCAAGGCCGAGTGGTCGGCGGACTACAAGTCGGTCAAGGTCACCATCCGTGACAACGCCACCTGGTCGGACGGGCAGAAGGTCACCGCCGAGGACGTGGCGTTCACCTACAACCTGGTCAAGAAGTTCCCGGCGCTCAACGACCAGGGCGTGCCCTACACGGACGCGGTCGCGACCGGCAACGAGGTCACCATCTCGATGTCCAGCCCGCAGTTCGTCAACCAGCAGAAGGTGCTGTGGCGGGTGCCGATCGTGCCCAAGCACCTCTGGGAGAAGATCGCCGACCCGACCACCGACCCGGTGAAGCAGCCGGTCGGCAGCGGCCCGTACACGCTCAAGTCGTTCACGCCGGCGACCACCACGCTGACCGTACGGGACAAGGGCTACTGGCAGGACGCGCCGAAGGTGAAGGAGCTGCGCTTCACCTCGTACACGGACAACAGCGCGCAGACCACCGCGCTGGCCAACGGCGAGTCGGAGTGGAGCTTCGTCTTCATCCCCAACTACCAGACCGTGTTCGTGGCCAAGGACCAGAAGAACCACAAGGTGTGGGCGCCGCCGGTGCTGGGCATCCACGGCCTCTACCTGAACACCACGAAGAAGCCGTTCGACGACCCGACGCTGCGTAAGGCGATGAACATGGTCGTCGACCGCGCGGACATCTTCACCACCGCCGAGGCCGCGTACTTCCACCCCGAGGTGAAGAGCGTGACCGGCCTGCCCAGCCCGGCCGGTGACCCGTTCATCGCGGCGGAGTACAAGGGCCAGGAGCACAAGGTCGACGTCGAGGGCGCCAAGGCGCTGCTCACCGGCGCGGGCTACAAGCTCGACGGCACCACGCTCAAGGACAAGGGCGGCAAGCCGGTGACGATCAAGCTCACCGACCCGGCCGGCTGGTCCGACTACCAGACCAGCCTGGAGATCGTGAAGGACAACCTGTCGAAGATCGGCATCGCGGCGACCATCGACAAGGCCAACCAGGACGCCTGGTTCCGCAACGTGGAGCAGGGCAACTTCGACGCCACGTTCCGGTGGACCGAGAGCGGCGCGACGCCGTACGACATCTACCGGACGATCATGGACGGCCGGGTGCTCAAGCCGATCGGCACCGCCTCGCCGGCCGGCAACTTCGGCCGCTTCGACGACAAGACGGCGACCGACGCGCTGGTCGCGTACGCCAACGCCACCGACGACGCCGCCCGCACCACCGCGCTCGCCACGCTCCAGAAGATCTTCGTCGAGCAGGTGCCGATGATCCCGGTGGGCGCGGACAACATCGGCGGCGCGTACAGCACGAAGAACTGGACCGGCTGGCCGGACGACTCGAACCCGTACGGCGCGCTCCAGCCCACCCAGCCCAACGCGGTGGACGTGGTGCTGCACCTCAAGCCGACCGCCGGCTGACCCGGCGTCGTCTCCCCGGCCGGCGGACGAGCCGGCCGGGGAGACGACGCCCGCCCCTCACCCCGGCAACCCCAGACAGGAATTCGGCATGACGACGACCGAGAGCGCCCCGGCGCCGGCCGACGAGGTGGTGCTGGAGGCCGTCGGCCTGACCAAGCACTTCCCGGTCCGCCGGCGGCTGCGCGACCTCCTCTCCCGGACCTCGGCGGTGGTGCACGCCGTCGACGACGTCTCGATCGCGCTGCGCCGCGGCCGGGTGACCGCGCTGGTCGGCGAGTCCGGCTCCGGCAAGTCCACGGTGGCCCGGCTGCTGGCCCAGCTCTATCCGCGCACCGCCGGCGACATCCGGCTGCACGGCGTCCCGACCCGGGTCCGCGGCGGCCGGCGCTTCCGGGCGTACGTGCGCCGGGTGCAGTTGATCCTCCAGGACCCGTTCGCCTCGTTGAACCCGGTGCACACCGTGCGCTACCACCTCACCCGGTCGCTGCGCATCCACGGCAACGCCGGCGACGGCGCGGACGGGCTGGAGAAGGCGCTGGCCGACCTGCTCACCCGGGTCAGCCTCACCCCGCCCGAGCGCTACCTCGACGCGTTCCCGCACGAGCTGTCCGGCGGCCAGCGCCAGCGCGTCGCCATCGCCCGGGCGCTCGGCGCGGACCCGGAGGTGCTGCTCGCCGACGAGCCGGTCTCCATGCTGGACGTCTCGATCCGCCTCGGCGTGCTCAACCTGCTCCAGGACCTCAAGGACCGGCTGAACCTGGCCATCCTCTACATCACCCACGACATCGCCTCGGCCCGCTACTTCGCCGACGAGACGATCGTCATGTACGCCGGCCGGATGGTCGAGGGCGGCGACAGCGAGACGGTCACCCAGCGGCCGGCGCACCCGTACACCCGGTTGTTGATCGATTCGGCGCCGGACCCGGAGCGGATCACCGGCGCGGGCGCCGACGCTGTCGCGGCGGCCGGGCCGGACCACGGCGAGCCGCCGAGCCTGATCCGCCCGCCGGCCGGCTGCCGGTTCCATCCGCGCTGCCCGCACGCCATGCCCCGGTGCGCCACCGACCTGCCGCCGCCGATCCCGATCGACGACGGGCCCGGGCACTGGGCGGCGTGCTGGCTGTTCGACAGGGCCACCGTCGCCGAGGAGGGAACCGGAACCGCCGAGGCGACCGAAACGGCCGGCACCGCCGCCGGGCGGGAGGCTGCCCGATGAGGTTCCTGCTGCAACGGGTGGCCTTCTACCTGTTCACCGCCTGGGCGGCGATCACGCTCAACTTCTTCATCCCCCGGATCGTGCCGGGCGACCCGGTGCAGTCGTTGATCTCCCGTAACCAGGGTCGGATCAGCGCCGACGCGATCGCCTCGCTGCGGGTGCTGTTCGGGCTGGACTCCGACCGCAACCTGTGGGAGCAGTACGTCGCCTACTGGGGGCAGCTCCTGCACGGCGACCTGGGCCTGTCGTTCACGTTCTTCCCGGCGCCGGTGTCGGAGGTGATCGGGAGCAGCCTGCCGTGGACGGTCGGTCTGGTCGGCGTCACCACGGTGGTCAGCTTCCTGCTCGGCACCGCGCTGGGCGTGGGCGCCGGCTGGCGGCGCGGCTCGTGGATCGACGGGCTGCTGCCGGCCACCACGTTCCTCTCCTCGATCCCCTACTTCTGGCTGGGTCTGGTGGCGATCGCGTTGTTCGCCGGGCCGGGCAGCTTCTTCCCCTCCTCCGGCGGCTACGAGCCGGGGCTGGTGCCGGCGTTCGACGCGTACTTCATCCCGAGCGCGCTCCAGCACAGCATCCTGCCCGCGGCGACCATCCTGGTCTCCTCGATGAGCGGCTGGATCCTCAGCATGCGCAACATGATGGTCACCGTCGCCAGCGAGGACTACATCACGGTCGCGCACGCCAAGGGGCTCTCCGAGCGCCGGGTGGCGCTCAGTTACGCCGCGCGCAACGCGTTGCTGCCCAACGTCTCCGGCTTCGCGTTGTCGCTGGGCTTCATCGTCGGCGGCACGCTGCTGGTGGAGATCGTCTTCTCCTATCCGGGCCTGGGGTTCCAGCTCTTCCAGGCGGTCGGCAGCAAGGACTACCCGCTCATGCAGGGCATCTTCCTGATCATCACGATCTCGGTGCTGGTGGCGAACCTGCTCGCCGACGTCGCGTACCTGCTCCTCGACCCGCGGACCCGAAAGAGCTGAGCGATGACAATCTCCCCGTCGAGCATCGAGCAGGTCATCCCCGGCCAGGGCGCGATGGCGCAGCCGTCGGCCCGGGCGCGGCGCCGCCGGTTCCGCTTCGTGGCCAACGCCAAGGCCGCGACCGGCCTGGCCATCCTCGGCGTGTACGTGCTGCTGGCGGTCATCGGGCCGTGGATCGCGCCGTACGACCCGGACGCGCGAGGCGCGGACGTGCTCCAGGCGCCGTCGACCCGGCACTGGTTCGGCACCACCCACCTCGGGCAGGACATCTTCAGCCAGATCCTGGTGGGCGCGCGCAGCGTGATGGTGGTGGGCCTGATCGCCGGCGTGCTGGCCACGATCCTGTCCGTGCTGATCGGGGTGACCGCCGGTTACCTGGGCGGCGCGGCCGACGAGGGCCTCTCCGCGCTGTCCAACGTGTTCCTGGTGATCCCGGCGCTGCCGCTGATCATCATCGTGGCGTCGCTCGTCGACCAGGCCGGTGACCTGCTGGTCGCGCTGATCATCGGGCTCACGTCGTGGGCGTGGGGCGCCCGGGTGCTGCGCGCCCAGACGCTGTCGTTGCGGCGCCGCGACTACGTCGAGGCGGCGCGGGCCAACGGCGAGCGGACCTGGCGGATCATCGGCTTCGAGGTCCTGCCGAACCTGACCGCGATCATCGCCTCCGGCTTCGTCGGCACGGTGATCTTCGCGGTGATGTCGGAGATCACCCTGGCGTTCATCGGCATCTCGTCGGTCAGCTCCTGGAACTGGGGCACCATCCTGTTCTGGGCCCAGGGCCAGCAGGCGCTCGCGCAGGGCGCGTGGTGGTGGTTCGTGCCGGCCGGGCTGGCCATCGCGCTGCTCGGCACCGCGCTCGCGCTGATCAACTTCGGCATCGACGAGTTCGTCAGCCCCCGGCTGCGCACCGGCGGTCGGACCCGGATCCGCACCGCGGACGGCCGGACCGTCCGGATGCGGGTCGGCTTCACCCCCGTGCTGGCCCCGACGGCGGCCCCCGTCGAGATGCAGGACACCCGAAAGGACGTCGAGCCGTGAGCGCGAGGAGTGCAGCGGAGCGGAGCCCCGCAGTCGCGAACGAAGGGAGGCTCAGGTGAGCGACCAGGTGCTGGAGATCCGGGGACTGTGCGTCGACTACGGCGTCGGCGCGGACGCGGTGCGGGCGGTCCGCGACGTGGACCTGACGTTGCACCGCGGCGAGGTGCTCGGCCTGGCCGGGGAGAGCGGGAGCGGCAAGTCCACCCTGGCGTACGGGCTGACCCGGCTGCTGCCGCCACCCGGCGTGGTCAGCGGCGGCCAGGTGATCTACCACCCGACCGACGGCCCGCCGGTGGACGTGCTCACGCTGAGCCCCGCCCGGCTGCGTGAGTTCCGCTGGGCGGAGACGTCGATCGTGTTCCAGGGCGCGATGAACTCGCTCAACCCGGTGCACCGGGTCTCCACCCAGCTCCTCGACGTGATCAAGGCGCACGAGCCGAGGAGCACCGCCGCCGGCCGGCTGGCCCGCGCGAAGGACCTGCTGCGGCTGGTCGGGATCGCCGCCGACCGGCTGGACAGCTACCCGCACCAGCTCTCCGGCGGCATGCGGCAACGCGTCATGATCGCCATGGCGCTGGCGTTGGAGCCGCAACTGGTCATCATGGACGAGCCGACCACCGCGCTGGACGTGGTGATGCAGCGACAGATCCTCGGCCAGCTCACCGAGCTGCGCGAACGGCTCGGCTTCGCGGTGCTGTTCATCACCCACGACCTGTCGCTGCTGGTGGAGTTCTCCGACCGGATCGCCATCATGTACGGCGGCCGGATCGTCGAGGAGGCGCCCGCCGCCCGGTTGTACGCCGAGCCGCTGCACCCGTACACCGAGGGGTTGCTGCACTCGTTCCCGGCGCTGCACGGGCCGCGCCGGGAGCTGACCGGCATCCCCGGCTCCCCACCGGACCTGCGCGCCATGCCGGCCGGCTGCGCGTTCCACCCGCGCTGCCCGAAGGCGTTCACGCCGTGCGACGAGCGCCTGCCGGTGCTGGGCCCACCCGGTGTCGACGATCCGACCAGGGCCGTCGCGTGCTGGCTGCACCCGGCCGTCGCCCCCCTGCCCCGCTGAGAAGTCCGAGCCCACCGCTACCGCGAGGAGAACCATGGACACCGACCTCAACCGCCCGAGCGTCGATCAGGCCGACCCGATCGACACGCTGCCGCCGACCTTCCGGTGGGGGGTGGCGACGTCGTCGTACCAGATCGAGGGCGCGGTGGCCGAGGACGGTCGCACGCCGTCGATCTGGGACACCTTCTGCCGGGTCCCGGGAGCGGTGGCCAACGGCGACCACGGCGACGTGGCCTGCGACCACTACCACCGGATGCCGCAGGACGTGGCGCTCATCGCCGACCTGGGGCTGGACACCTACCGGTTCTCGGTGGCCTGGCCGCGGGTGCAGCCGGGCGGGCGCGGGCCGGCCAACGCGGCCGGGTTGGGCTTCTACGACCGGCTGGTGGACGAGCTGCTCGGCCGCGGCGTGGACCCGTGGGTGACGCTCTACCACTGGGACCTGCCGCAGGAGCTGGAGGACGCCGGCGGCTGGCCGAACCGGGACACCGCGTACCGCTTCGCGGACTACGCGGAGCTGGTCTTCGCCGCGCTCGGCGACCGGGTCCGCACCTGGACCACGCTGAACGAGCCGTGGTGCTCGGCGATGCTCGGGTACGCCTACGGCGACCACGCCCCCGGCCGGCGGAACCTGGGTGACGGCATCGCCGCCGCGCACCACCTGCTGCTCGGGCACGGGCTGGCCAGCCAGCGGCTGCGCACGGTCGCGCAGACGCCGATCGAGCTGGGGCTGACCGTGAACCTGTCCACCGCCGACCCGGCGACCGACAGCGCGGCGGACCGGGACGCGGCGCGGGCGGCGGACGGGCTGGGCAACCGGCTCTACCTGGACCCGGTGCTGCGCGGGTCGTACCCGCAGGACGTGATCGAGGACCTGGCGGCCGAGGGGGTGCGGATCCCGGTCGAGGACGGCGATCTGGACGTCATCGCCACCCCGATCGACGTGCTGGGCGTGAACTACTACTTCGGGCAGCTGCACTCCGGCGTGGACGAGCAGGGCCGGGAGCGCGACGACGACGGCCGGCCGGTGCGCCGGGTGGTCCGCCGGGACCTGCCGCGCACCGCGATGGACTGGGAGATCGTCCCGGAGTCCTTCACCGACCTGCTGGTGCGGCTGCACCGCGACTACCCGGGCGTGCCGATGGTGATCACCGAGAACGGCGCGGCGTTCGACGACGAGCCGGACGCGGAGGGGTTCGTGGCCGACGACGACCGGGTCGACTACCTGACCGAGCACCTGCGGGCGGTGGCCCGGGCCCGGCAGGCGGGCGCGGACGTGCGGGGCTACTTCGCCTGGTCGCTGCTGGACAACTTCGAGTGGGCGTACGGCTACGACAAGCGGTTCGGCATCGTCCGGGTGGACTACGACACCCAGCGCCGCACCCCGAAGCGCAGCGCGCTGTGGTACCGCGACACCGTCCGGCGAGCGCGCGAGCGGCGCTGATCCGGCGTAGGGGGCGGCCACGCGGAGCTTCCCGGGCGGCCGCCCCTTTCTTTCATGTCTTGACATAAGCCCGGAACAACGGTTCGCTCATTCACGGATGTCTATTCATCCGGAAGGAGCACCCGTGTCCCCCACCACCGTTGCCCGCCTCGCCGGCCGCGTCGCCCTGACGCTCTGCCTCACCGCCGGCGCCCTCGCCCCCACCACCGCGGCCCACGCCGCCGGTGAACGCGTCGACGTCTGGCTCACCGCCACCTCCGACAGCGGCGGCCGGACTGTCACCCGTGGGCTGCAACAGCAGAGCCCGCTCGCCTTCGCCGCCACCAGCCCCGGCGCCACGCACACCATCACCGTCGACGAGAACACCCGCTACCAGCCGTTCGAGGGCGCCGGCGCGTCCATCACCGACACCACCGCGTACCTGCTGCGCGGCGGCCCGATCAGCGCGGCCACCCGGGACGCGGTGATGCGCAAGCTGTTCAGCCCCACCGACGGGATCGGGCTGTCGTTCGTCCGCAACCCGGTCGGCGCGTCCGACCTGTCCCGGCCCGGCAACGTGTCCCTCGACGACACCTGCTGCGACCTCAACGACTTCGGCGCGAACGGCTACGACACGAACGTCGAGCTGCTCACCGCGCAGGCCCGCCAGCTCAACCCGGCGCTGCGGGTGATGGTGGTGCCGTGGAGCGCGCCCGGCTGGATGAAGGACAACGGCCGGATGGACCAGATGGGCTGGCTGAAGTGGGAGCACTACGCCACCTACGCGCAGTACCTGGTCCGGACCATTCAGGCGTACGCCGCTCGCGGCGTCACCGTCGACTACCTGTCGGTGCAGAACGAGCCGAACTGCTGCCAGTCCGGCAACCCCACCGCGATGGACTACCCCGGCATGAGCTGGAACGCCTCCGGCCTGACGGAGCTGACCAAGAACTTCGTCTACCCGGCGTTCCGCGCCGCCGGGATCAACACGAAGGTGCTGGTGCACGACTGGAACTACGGCGACTACGGCACCATCGGCTCCGGGCTGCTCGCCGACAGCGTGGTCCGCACCGACCCGCTCTTCGGCGGCATCGCCTGGCACGGCTACTTCGGCGACCCGGCGGTCGGCAGCCAGGTGCGCGCGCAGTACCCGGCGGTGCCGCAGTTCAGCACCGAGCACTCCGGCGGCACCTGGATCACCAACCAGCACAACGAGGACATGGCCGACATCGTGAACTACTCCCGGAACTGGAGCCGCAGCGTGGTGAAGTGGAGCCTCGCGGTCAACCAGAACATGGGCCCGCACAACGGCGGCTGCGGCACCTGCACCGGCCTGATCACCGTGCAGGAGGGCGGTGCCCGGGCCGGCCAGGTCGACTACACGATCGAGTACTACACCACCGGCCACCTGACCAAATTCGTCCGGCCCGGCGCGACCCGGATCGACTCCACCGCCAACGGCACGGTGCAGAACGTGGCGTACCGCAACCCGGACGGCTCCAAGGCGCTGCTGGCGCACAACGGCGGCACGTCCGCGCAGTCGGTCCGGGTGGTGTGGGGCGGGCAGTCCTTCAGCTACACGCTGCCGGCCCGTACCACCGCCACGTTCACCTGGTCCGGCACCCAGTCCGGCGGCGGCGCGACGCCGACCGGCCCGGTCACCGGCATCGGCGGAAAGTGCCTGGACGTCACCGACAACGCCAGCGCCGACGGCACGCCGGTGCAGATCTGGAGCTGCACCGGGGCGGCCAACCAGCGCTGGACCCGGGCCGCCGACGGGACGCTGCGTGCGCTCGGCAAGTGCCTGGACGTGGCCGGCGGCGGCACCGCCGACGGCACGAGGGTGCAGCTGTGGGCGTGCAACGGCAGCGCCGCCCAGCAGTGGACCGCGACCGCCGGGCGGGACCTGGTGAACCCGCAGGCGGACAAGTGCCTCGACGTCACCGGCAACACGTCCGCCGACGGAGCGAAGACACAACTGTGGAGCTGCACCGGCGGCGCCAACCAGAAGTGGACGCTGCCGTCCTGACCTCCCGGGTGGCCGGGCCGGCGGTGACGCCGGTCCGGCCGCTGCCGCGGGTGACGCCGGTCCGGCCGGTCAGCGGCCCGGCGACCGCCGCGCCGGGGCCGGCCGGACCGCCGGCTCGCGGCGCACGCCGCCGTCGCGCAGCAGCCGGGCCATCGGCAGGGTGGCCGCGCCCATCGCGACCGCGTCCGGTCCGAGCCGGCACAGCTCGACCGAGGTCTGCGCGTACGGCTGGCGCAGCGCGTGGCGCGCGGTCGCCTCGCGGATCGCCGGCAGATGGCGCTCGCCCAGCGCCAGCCCGGCCCAGCCGCCCAGCACCACCCGCTCCGGATTGAACAGGTTCACCAGGTTGGCCAGGCCGGCGCCGAGGTAGCCGACCGTCTCGTCGATCACCGTGGCGGCGGTGCGGCTGCCGGCGCGCAGCAGGTCACCGAACGCGCTCTCCTCGTCCCCGCCGGGCGCCGGGCGGCCCCGGTTGGCCCGCCGGAACCGGTCGAGCACCCCCTCCGCCCCGACGTACGCCTCGAGGCAGCCGAGGTTGCCGCAGCGGCAGCGCCGGCCCCCGTACACGATGGTGGTGTGACCCCACTCGCCGGCGCTGCTGTGCGCGCCGCGATAGCCGACGCCGTCGGCGACCACGCACGCCCCGACGCCGGACCCGACCAGGACGACCACCGCGTGCCGGACGCCACGGCCGGCGCCGAACCACATCTCGGCCTGGCCGAGCGTCTTGGCGCCGTTGTCGATGTGCACCGGCACGTCGGTGCCGGCGCGCAGCATCGCCCCGAGCGGGACGCCGTCCCAGCCGAGCGTCTGCGCGTGCACCACCGCGTCGGCGGCGCGCTCGACCGTGCCGGAGACGGCGACGCCGAACCCGAGCACCGCGGCCGGGTCGACGCCCGCCTGCTCGGTCACCGCGGCGAGGCCGTGCAGCAGGTGCCTGGCGACCTGTCGCGGGTCGGGCTCGGCGGCGGCGATCGGGTACTCCGCCTTGGCCAGCGCGGTCATGGTCAGGTCGAACAGCTCGACCTGCACCCGGGTCTCGCCCACGTCGGCGCCGACCAGGTAGCCGTGGCCGGGGGCGACCCGCAGCAGGACCCGGGGGCGACCGCCGTCGGACTCCACCGAGCCGGCCTCCTCGACCAACCCTTCGGCGATCATCTCGCCGACCAGGTTGCTCACGCTGGCCAGGCTCAACGCGGTGGACTGGCCCAGCTCGTGCCGGCTGAGCGGGCCGTCCAGCCAGATCCGGGTGAGCAGGACCGACCGGTTGGCCCGGCGCATGTCGCGCACCGTGGTGCGTCTGGCGTCCACGTTCGCCGCCGTCCTTCCCCGGGGCCGCGCGTCGGCGGCCCGCATTTCAGACCCTGAATCAAGTGCTGACAGACTACTGCGCATTTACACTTAACAAAGTTAACTGATAACCTCCGCCGCATTGATGAGGAGGTATGTCATGCGACTCGGACGTGGGACGACCGCTCTGCTCGGTGGCGTCGCGCTGCTCGCCGCCACCGTGGCCCTGCCCGCCGCCGGTGGCTTCGCCGCCGCCGCGAACCCCACCGCGCTGGTGGCCTGCGACGCGCCGGCCTGGGCCGAGGGCGTCACCTGGACCGCCGGCAGCCGGGCCAGCTACGCCGGCCGGCTCTACCAAGCGTTGGTCACGCACACCCCGCCGGTCGGCGCGGGCTGGACGCCGGCCGCCGTGCCGGCGCTCTGGACCGATCTCGGCGCCTGCACCGGCGGCACACCGTCACCCAGCCCGACCACCCGGCCACCGTCACCCACGCCCAGTCCCACCGCGTCCCCCTCCCCCACCCGGACCCCCACGCCGACCCCGACCGCGACGTCCACGCCGGGCGGTGACACCTGTGCGCTGCGGTCCCGGCCGACCGGCAAGGTGCTCCAGGGCTACTGGGAGAACTGGGACGGCGCGGCCAACGGCGTGCACCCCGGACTCGGCTGGATCCCGGTCACCGACGCCCGGATCACCGGTCACGGCTACAACGTGGTCACCGCCGCGTTCCCGGTCATCCGCGCCGACGGCACCGTGCTCTGGGAGGACGGCATGGACGCCGGCGTCCGGGTGCCCACCCCGGCGCAGGTCTGTCAGGCCAAGGCCGCCGGCCTGACCGTGCTGCTCTCCATCGGCGGCGCCGCCGCCGGCATCGACCTCAGCTCCGCCGCCGTCGCCGACCGGTTCGTCGCCACCGTGGTGCCGATCCTCAAACGGCACAACTTCGACGGCATCGACATCGACATCGAGACCGGGCTGACCGGCAGCGGGAACATCAACCAGCTCTCGCCGTCGCAGGCCAACCTGATCCGCATCATCGACGGGGTGCTGGCCCAGATGCCGGCCGGTTTCGGGCTCACCATGGCGCCGGAGACCGCGTACGTCACCGGCGGCAGCGTCACCTACGGCTCGATCTGGGGCGCGTACCTGCCGATCGTCAGGAAGTACGCCGACAACGGCCGGCTCTGGTGGCTGAACATGCAGTACTACAACGGCTCCATGTACGGCTGCGCCGGTGACTCGTACCCGGCCGGCACGGTGCAGGGCTTCACGGTGCAGACGCAGTGCCTGAACAACGGGCTCACCGTCCAGGGCGTCACCATCCGCGTCCCGTACGACAAGCAGGTCCCCGGCCTGCCGGCGCAGCCCGGCGCGGGCGGCGGCTACCTGAGCCCGTCGCTGGTCAGCCAGGCGTGGCACGGAGTGCCGGGACTCAAGGGCCTGATGACCTGGTCGATCAACTGGGACGGGTCGAAGGGCTGGACGTTCGGCGACAACGTCCGGGCGCTCCAGGGCCGCTGAGCCCGGTCCGGGGCCCCGCCGATCCGCGGGGCCCCGGACCCGGTCAACCGACCTTGATCTGCTTCGGCGTGGTCTTCGAGTCCAGCCAGGCGTTGACCAGCTCGGTGAAGTCGCGGCCGGTCCGCTCGTTGAGGAACGCGATGAACGACGCGCGGTCCTGTTGGGTGTTGCGCTGGTCCTGCACCCAGGCGCGGGCCAGCACGAAGAACGTCTTGTCGCCCACCTGCCGGTGGATCTCGCGGAGCATGGCCGCCGGGCAGAGGTAGACGTTGCCCTCGGCGAACCGTTTCGGGTCGGGTTTGCCGGGCGGGCCCAGCTTCTTGCGCAGGACCGCGTCGCCCTCGCGCAGGTAGCGGTCCAGGCTCGCCGCGCTCAGCTTCAGCGTCTCCTGGGTGTACAGGTCCTGGGCGTACTTCGCCCAGCCCTCGTTCAGCCACAGGTCGGTCCAGCTCGTGGGCGTGACGGAGTTGCCGAACCACTGGTGGGCGTACTCGTGCAGCAGGTCGCTGCCCCAGCGGTCCCGGCGGGCCCGGGTGTCCTCGATCTTCCCGCCCATCGTGATCATCTGCTGGGTCTCCATGCCCGACGCCGAGTCCACCACCACGACGCCGCCGGAGGGGAACGGGTACGGGCCGAACTTCTTCTCCAGCCAGGCCAGGTACTGCGGGGACTTCTTCAGGTACGGCACCAGATCGTCGTCGGCGCCCTTGCGGTACCAGTAGGTCAGCGGCACGCCGCGCGGCCCCTTGGCGGTCAGCTTCTGGTACTTCCCGACCGCGAGCGTGGTCAGGTACGTCGCGACCGGGTCGGCGCTGCGGTAGGAGAACGTGGTGCCGGACTGCCCGGCCGGGGTGCCGCCGGCGATCGCGGTCCACCCCGCCGGCACGGTCACCCGGATGTCGTAGAGCGCCTCGTCGGCGGGCTGGTCGTTCGCCGGGTACCAGGTGAACGCCCCGAACGGCTCCTGCATCGTCCAGAGGCCGCCCTCCTTGGTGACGGTGAGGCCGAGGTCCTCCACGTCCTTGCGGTGCGACGGCATCGGCGTGGTCCGCGGCCGGCCGTGGTACTCGACCACCAGCGTCACCGGTTTGTCGGCCACGACCGGCGCGGTCACCGTGAGCTTCTCCCGGGCCACCGCGGCGGTGACCGGTGTGCCGTCCAGCGTCACGCCGTCGAGCTGGTAAGGCATGAAGTCGAGCACGAGGTTCGGCGCGTCCCGGACCGGACGGATCCGCAGCGTGGCGACGCCGGTGAGGGTCCGGGTCGACGGCGCCCACTCCACCGCCAGGTCGTAGTGCAGGACGTCCAGCGCGTCGGTGCCCCGCGCCGGGTAGACCTTGTCGGCCACCGGCGTGGAACGGCCCGCCTGCCAGGCGGTGTAGTCGACGGCGGGAACGGTCGGAGCGGGCGTGGTCGGCGGAGTGGACGGGTCGGCGGCCGGCGCGGCGGGGTCGGTGGTGCACCCGGCGGCGAGCAGCGGCGCGAGAAGCAGGATCAGCGGTACGCGGCGACGCATCAGCGCACCATACGGGAAAGATCCACTTCTGGGGGCCCCTCCGCTGGCGTCCGCCGGGACATGCTGCCAGGCTGTCGGGCGTGTATGACTACGACCTGCTGGTGCTGGGCTCCGGACCAAGTGGACAGAAGGCGGCTATCGCCGCGGCCAAGCTGGGCCGTCGCGTCGCCGTCGTGGACCGTCGCGACATGCTCGGCGGGGTGTGCATCAACACCGGCACCGTGCCGTCCAAGACGCTGCGCGAGGCGGTCCTCTACCTGACCGGGCTCAGCCAGCGTGACCTCTACGGAAGCAGCTACCGGGTCAAGGAGGACATCACGGTCGCCGACCTGGCCGCCCGGACCCAGCACGTGATCGGCCGGCAGACCGACGTGATCCGCGACCAACTGGCCCGCAACCGGGTCACGATGATCACCGGCACCGGCCGCTTCGCCGACGCGCACTCGGTCTGGGTCGACGCCGGCTCCGGCCGGGAGACCCGGGTCAGCTTCGACAAGGCGGTCATCGCCGCCGGCACCCGCCCGGCCCGCCCGGACAGCGTCGACTTCGACGACCGGACGATCGTCGACTCCGACGGCGTCATCAACCTGCAGGCCGTGCCGCGCAGCATGGTCGTGGTCGGCGCCGGCGTGATCGGGATGGAGTACGCCTCGATGTTCGCCGCGCTCGGCACCAAGGTGACGGTGGTGGAGCGCCGCGAACGGATGCTCGGCTTCTGCGACGAGGAGATCGTCGAGTCGCTCAAGTACCACCTTCGGGACCTGTCGGTCACCTTCCGCTTCGGCGAGGAGGTGGCCTCGGTGGAGAAGCACCGCACCGCCGCGCTCTGCGTGCTGCGCAGCGGCAAGAAGATCGTCGCCGACACGGTGATGTACTCCGCCGGCCGCCAGGGGCAGACCGACGCACTCGCGCTGGAGGCGGCCGGGCTCACCGCCGACCACCGCGGCCGGATCCAGGTCGACGCCGACTACCGCACCGCGGTCGAGAACATCTACGCCGTCGGCGACGTCATCGGCTTCCCGGCGCTGGCCTCCACCTCGATGGAACAGGGTCGCCTGGCCGCGCAGCACGCCTGCGGGGAACCGGCCCGCGCGATGCCGGAACTCCAGCCGATCGGCATCTACACCATCCCGGAGATCAGCTTCGTCGGGAAGACCGAGGACGAGCTGACCGAGGCGTCCACCCCGTTCGAGGTGGGCATCGCCCGCTACCGGGAACTGGCCCGGGGGCAGATCGTCGGCGACCCGTACGGCATGTTGAAGCTGCTCGTCTCGCCGACGGACGGGCGGCTGCTCGGCGTGCACGTGTTCGGCACCGGCGCCACCGAGATCGTCCACATCGGGCAGGCGGTGATGGGCTGCGGCGGGACGGTCGACTACCTGCTCGACGCGGTGTTCAACTATCCGACGCTGGCCGAGGCGTACAAGGTGGCGGCGCTGGACGCCGCCAACAAGATCCGCAACATCACCCGGATCGACGGCTGAGCGATCGCACGGTCGGCTGCTGGCCCGGCTGCTGGCGGCCACCACCGGCCGGTCGAGCGTCTGGGCGGACGAGCCGTGGCGCTCCACGTGGACCCCGGCCGCGATGGCCGCCCTGCTCACCCGGACCGAGCACCTACTCGACACCACCCCCCACCCCCACTCCCCCCACCCCTCCCTCTCCCCCGCGATCTTGCAGTTGCGGCCCGGCGGAAGCCCGATTCGTCCGCGATGCCGGGGCCGAATCTGCAAGATCGACGCGGCGAGGGAGGGGTGGGGTGGGACGGGACGGGGGGTCAGCGGCCGGTGGCGTAGTTCTGGGCGCCTCGGGGGTTGGCGGCGGCGGACAGGACGCCGGTGGCCGGGTCGCGGGTGACGGCGCACAGGCGGCCCAGGCTCCACGGGTCGGCGCGGCGCACGGTGTGGCCCTTCGCGCGCAACGCGGCCCGCACGTCCGGGTCGATCCGGTCCTCCACCACCAGCACACCCGGCTCGACCTCACGCGGGTAGAACGACGCCGGCAGGCTGGTGGTGTGCCACGCCGGCGCGTCGATCGCCTCCTGCAACTCCTGCCCGCCGGCGAGGTGACGCAGCAGGAACAGCAACTGCCACTGGTCCTGCTGGTCGCCGCCGGGCGTGCCGCAGGCCAGCACCGGCTCGCCGTCCCGCAGCACCAGCGTCGGGCTCAACGTGGTACGCGGACGCCGGCCCGGCCGCAGCGACGACGCGAGCCCCTCCTCCAGCCAGCACATCTGCAACCGGCTGCCCAGCGGGAAGCCCAGCTCTTCGATGACGGGCGAACTCTGCAACCAGCCGCCGCTCGGGGTGGCCGAGATGATGTTGCCCCACCGGTCCACCACATCGACGTGGCAGGTGTCGCCGCGGGTCACCCCGTCCGCGCGTACCGTCGGTTCGCCGGTGCTCGGGTCCTGCGGGCCGGTCCGCCGAGCGGCGTGCGCGCGCAGGTGCGCCGGAAGCCGCGGCGACGCGCCCGCCGGGTGACCGGGGCGCAGCCCGGTCGCGGCGCGCTCGCCGATCAACGCGGCCCGCTCACCGGCGTACGCCGACGAGAGCAGCGCCGCGCCCGGTACGTCGGTGTCGCCGTACCACGCCTCCCGGTCGGCGAAGGCGAGCTTCAGCGCCTCGGCCTGGGCGTGGATGCCGTCCACCGTGGACGGGTCCAGCGCGCGGGGATCGTCGAGCGCGTCGAGCGTCGCCAACGCCTGCAACAGCACCGGGCCCTGGCCCCAGAAACCGGTCTTCGCCACGGTGTGCCCCCGCCAGTCGAGCGTGACCGGCTCCTCCCAGGTGGCCGACCAACCGGCCAGGTCGTCGCCGGTGACCAGGCCGGCGTGCGGGCGACCGCTGGAGTCCCGGAACGGGCGGCGACTGAACCGGTCGATCGCCTCGGCGACGAAACCCTCCCGCCAGGCGCGCCGGGCCGCCTCGATCTGCGCCACCCGGTCCGCCCCGGCATCCCGCCCGGCCTCGACCAGGCGGCGCAGCGTCTCCGCGTACGCCGGGTTGGTGACCATCTCCCCCGGCGCGGGCGGGCGGCCGTCGCGCAGCCAGAGCCGCGCGGAGGTCGGCCAGTGCTCGGTGAACAGCGACCGGACCCGCGCCACGGTCTGCCCGGCCGCGCCGACCAGCGGATGACCGGCGGCGGCGTAGCCGATCGCCGGTTCCAGCACCTCGTCGAGCGTGCGGGTGCCGTGGTCGCGCAGCAGGAGCAGCCAGGCGTCCACCGCGCCGGGCACCACGGCGGCGAGCGGGCCGGCGCCGGGCACCAGGTCCAGACCGAGCGCGCGGAAGTGCGCGACGGTGGCGCCGGCCGGGGCCGGGCCCTGGCCGCAGAGCACCCGCGGGGTGGGATCGCCGGCCGTGGCGAGGATCGCCGGCACCTCGCCGCCGGGACCGTTGAGGTGCGGCTCGACCACGTGCAGCACGAAACCGGCGGCGACCGCGGCGTCGAACGCGTTGCCGCCGCGCTCCAGCATGCCCATCGCGGACTGGCTGGCCAGCCAGTGCGTCGAGGAGACCATGCCGAACGTGCCGCGCAGCGTCGGCCGGGTGGTGAACGTCATCGGGCGGCTCCTGCGGGCGACGGCGGCCCGGTGAGCCTACGCCGCGCCGCCGTCCCGGTCCGGCCCGCCGTCCGGTCGCCGCCCGCCGGTGGGGCGAAGCACGCCGTCCAGCGGGAACAGGCAGGCGGCGTGCTGGCCGGGACCGACCTCGGCCAACGCCGGATCGGTCCCGGCACACGCGTCGCGGGCCTGCGGGCAGCGGGTACGGAAGCGGCAACCGCTGGGCGGGTCCACCGGGCTGGGGATGTCACCGGAGAGCACGATGCGCCGGCGTTCCCGCTCGACGCGGGGATCGGCCACCGGCACCGCCGACAGCAGCGCCGCCGTGTACGGGTGCGCCGGCCGCTGGTAGATCCGCTCCGGTGGGCCGGTCTCCACGATGCGGCCCAGGTACATCACCGCGATCCGGTCGCTCATGTGCTCGACGGCCGCCAGGTCGTGCGCGATGAACAGGTAGGTCAGCCCGAGATCGCGTTGCAGCCGCCGGAGCAGGTTCATGATCTGCGCCTGCACGCTCAGGTCCAGCGAGGCGATCGGTTCGTCCAGCACGATCAGGTCCGGCTCACCGGCCAGCGCGCGGGCCACCCCCACCCGCTGACGCTGGCCGCCGGACAGCTCGTGCGGGTGCCGGTCGGCGGTCTCCGGCCGCAGGCCGACCAGCTCCAGCAGCTCCGCCACCCGGGACCGGCGGGCGGCGGCGGACGTGGCCAGCCGGTGCACCACAAGCGGCTCGGCGACGCTGTCCGCGACCGTACGGCGCGGGTCCAGCGACGCCTGCGGGTCCTGGAACACCATCGCCACGTGCCGGCGCATGCCGCGCAGGCGACGCCGGGACAACCGGGTCACGTCCGCGCCGGCTACCCGGACCCGGCCGGCGGTCGGGTCGACCAGCCGCATCAGCGCCAGGCCGGCGGTGGACTTGCCGCTGCCGGACTCACCGACCAGGCCGAGCGTCTCGCCCCGGCGGACCGCCAGCGTGACGCCGTCCACGGCGCGGACCACGCCGGCCGGGGTCGGGAAGTGCACCGCCAGGTCGTCCAGTTCGGCGACCACGTCCGCCGCTGTCATGGCGTCTCTCCCGGATAGAAGGTGCGGACGGTGTGCCCGTCACCGACCGGCGTCAGCGGGGGCAGCTCGTGCTCGCACCGGGGGTCGGCGCGCACCGGGCAGCGCGGCCAGAACGCGCAGCCCGGCGGCAGGTCGAGCGGGCTCGGCGGGGCGCCCGGGATCGCCACCAGGTCCTCCCCCCGGCGGGCCGGGTCCGGCCGCGCCGCGAGCAACGCCCGGGTGTACGGGTGCGTCGGCGCGTCGAACACCGCGTCGACCGGGCCCTGCTCGACGATCCGCCCCCCGTACATCACCGCGACGGTGTCCGCGATGCCGGCGACCACGCCCAGGTCGTGGGTGACCCAGACGACCGCGGTGCCGAGCCGCTGCTGGAGGTCGGCGACCAGCTCGACGATCTGCGCCTGGGTGGTGACGTCGAGCGCGGTGGTCGGCTCGTCGGCGATCAGGAGGTCCGGCTCGCAGGCCAGCGCCATGGCGATGACGACGCGCTGGCGCATGCCGCCGGAGAACTGGTGCGGGAACGCGTCGACCCGCTGCGCGGCGGACGGGATGCCGACCAGGTCGAGCAGCTCCACCGCCCGGGCCCGGGCGGCGCGGCGGGTCAGCCCGAGGTGCGCCTCGGCCGCCTCGGTGACCTGCCGGCCGACCGGCAGCACCGGGTTGAGCGAGGTCATCGGGTCCTGGAACACGAACCCGACGTGCCGTCCGCGCAGCCTGCGCCGACGGTCGTCGGGCAGCGCGCTCAGCTCGGTGTCGAGCAGCCGGACCCGGCCGGTGACCGTGGCGGCGCGTGGCGCCAGGCCGGTCGCCGCGAGCAGCGTCATGCTCTTGCCGCTGCCCGACTCGCCCACCAGCGCGAACGTCTCGCCGGCCCGCACCTGCCAGGACACGCCGGCCACGGCGCGGGCCGGCCCGCGCCGGGTGCCGACGGTGACGGTGAGGTCCTCGACGGAGAACACGGCATCGCCACTGGTCATGCGGTGCTGGCTGGGCATGCGCTCGTGGCCCTCGCTTCGCTCGGTGCGCTCGCTCATGCGGTGCTGGCTGGGCATGCGCTCGTGGCCCTCGCTTCGCTCGGTGCGCTCGCTCATGCGGTGGTGCTCCTGCGGGCCTCGCTGAGGGTGAGCTGGCGGGGGTCGAGCACGTCGCGCAGCGCGTCACCGACCAGGTTGAACGCGAGCACGGTCAGGAAGATCGCCGCGCCCGGGAACACGCCCAGCCACCAGGCGTCGGTGACGAAGCCCCGCCCGTCGAAGAGCATCCGACCCCAGGCCGGCGCCGGCGGCTGGATGCCCAACCCGAGGAAGGACAGCGCCGCCTCGGACAGGATCGCGAACGCCAGCGACAGCGACGTCTGCACGATCAGCGGCGCGGCGATGTTGGGCAGCACGTGCCGGCGCATGATGCGCAGGTCGGACGCGCCGATGGAGACGGCGGCCCGGACGAAGACCTGCTCGCGGACGGCCAGCACGCCGGCACGGGTGATCCGGGCGAAGATCGGGGTGTAGACCACGCCGATGGCGACCATGGCGGTGAGCAGGCCGGGCCCGAGCACCGCCACGATGGCCACCGCCAGCAGCAGCACCGGGAACGCGAACAGCACGTCCATGCAGCGCATCAGCACGCTGTCCAGCCAGCCCCGGTAGTAGCCGGCGAACAGCCCGAGCGTCACGCCGGCGACCAGCGCGATGCCGACGCTGACCACGCCGACCTGGAGCGAGACGCGCGCCGCGACCAGCACCCGGCTGAGCACGTCCCGGCCCAGCTCGTCGGTGCCGAACGGGTGCGCCCCGCTGGGTGGTCGCAGCATCGCGTCGACGTCGACGTCGTTGACGCCGGACGGAGCCAGCCAGGGACCGGCGACGCCCACCACGACCAGCAGCAGCAGGACCAGCGTGCCGCCGACGGCGAGCGGGTCGCGGCGCAGCGCGTCCAGCACGCGACGCCTGGTGCTCTCGGATGCGCCGCTCACTTGACCGTGATCCTCGGGTCGAGGCGGGCGTAGAGAATGTCCACCAGCAGGTTGACCAGCAGGAACAGTGCCGCCACGAGCAGCACGGCGCCCTGCAGGACCGGATAGTCGCGGGCCTGGACCGCGTCGAACGTGAGCCGGCCGATGCCGGGCCAGGCGAACAGCACCTCGATGACGATCACGCCGCCGAGCAGGCTGGCCAGTTGCACCGCGACCACGGTGACGACCGGGATCAGCGCGTTGCGCAGCACGTGCCGCAGGATCACCACCCGGTTGCGCAGCCCCTTCGCCTCGGCGGTGCGCACGTAGTCGGCGGAGAGGACCTCCAGCACCGAGGAGCGGATGAACCGGGTGAGGATCGACGCGGTGACCAGGCCGACGGTGACCGCCGGCAGCGCCACGTGCGACGCCCACCGGCCCGGGTCCTCGGTGAGCGCCACGTAGCCCGACGGCGGCAGCCAGCCCAGCACACCGGCGAAGAGGATGATCCCCATGATGCCCATCCAGAAGTCGGGCACCGAGACGCCGAACTGGCTGAACACGCGCGCCGCGTGGTCGACCGCCGAGCCGCTGCGCACCGCCGCGACGATGCCCAGCGGGAACGCCACCAGCAGCGCGAACACCACCGCGGTGAGCGCCAGCGACAGCGTCGCCGGCAGTCGTTCCAGCACGATCCGGCTGACCGGCTGACCGGTGCGGAAACTGACCCCGAGGTCGCCGGTGAGCGCGTGACCGAGGTAGCTGGCGTACTGCACGGGCAGCGGCTGGTCGAGGCCGGCGCGCGAGCGCAGCGCCTCGTACGTCTGCGGGTCGAAGCGGGTGCCGAGCGCCACCCGCACCGGGTCCCCCGGCACGAGTTGCAGCAGCAGGAAGACCACCAGGGTCACCCCGAGCAGCACGACCGCGGACTGGAGGACCCGCCGCAGGACGAAGCGGGTCATGTCACTTGCCGAGGGCGACCGTGCGGAACCGGATCGCCCGGTCGCTGCGGACGTCGTAGCCGGAGACCTTCTTCGACCAGCCCTGCACCACGTCCGGGTTGTACAGGTAGAGGTAGCTGGCGTCGTCGACGATCTGCTTCGCCGCCTGGTCGTACGCCTGCTTGCGGGCGGCCTGGTCGGTCTCGGTGCGGGCGGTGTCGAGCAGCTTGTCCACGGCCGGGTTGGCGTACTTGTGGAAGTTGAACGTGCCGCCGCTGTGGTGCTGGGCGTAGTAGAACTCGTCCGGGTCGACGTTGCCCAGCCAGCCGAGCATGAAGCCGTCGAAGTTCCCCTTGGCCTGCTCGTCGAGCCACTGGGCGAAGTCCAGCGTACGGATCTTCACGGTGATCCCGACGTCCTTGAGCTGCGCGGCGATGACCTGGGCGGCGGTGACCGTCTCCGGGTACTCACTCGTGACCATCAGGTCCATGGTGAGGTTGCCGACGCCGGCCTGGCCGAGCATCTGCTTCGCCTTGGCCGGGTCGTGCGAGAAGGGCGCGTAGTCGTAGAAGAACGCGCTGTCGCGCGGGATGGCGGTCTGGTTGACCGTGGCGAGACCGAACTTGGCCGCCTTGGTGATCGCCTCCCGGTCCAGCGCGTAGCCGATCGCGCGGCGGACCTCGGGGTTGTCGAACGGTTTGCGGGCCTCGTTGAGCGCCACGTACCAGTAGTCGGTCGACGGCGCGGTCTTCACCACCGGGTCGTCCCCGTCGCGCAACGACTTCACCTGCTGCGGCGGCAGGTTGTCGGTCCACTGCACCTGGCCGCTGCGCAGGTTCTGCAGCGCGACGGTCGGGTCCTTGACGAACGTGAAGGTGACGCCGTCGAGCTTCGGCTTGTCGCCCCAGTAGGTGTCGTTGCGGACCAGCTTGATGCTGTCACCCGAGGTGTAGCCGGCGACCTTGAACGGGCCGCTGCCGACCGGCGCGGTCTTCACCTTGCCGGACTCCACGTTGGACTTCTCCACGATCGCCACGCCCTTGAAGCCGCCCAGGTTGGCCAGCAGGTTGGGGGTGGGCGCGGTCAGCGTCACCACGACGGTGGCCGGGTCGGGGCCGGTGACCGACTTGACGGTGGCGAACTTGTAGGCGGTGTTCAGCTTCTGCTTGATGATCCGCTCGTAGGAGTAGACCACGTCCTCCGAGGTCAGCGGCGACCCGTCGGAGAACTTCGCCCCGTCGCGCAGGGTGAACGTCCAGGTGAGCTGGTCGGCGCTGGTGGTCCACTTGGTGGCCAGCGACGGCACCATCTTCAGGTCGGCGTCCGGCTCGACGAGCGTGTCGTAGACGTTCTCCAGGACCTGGAAGCTGTAGTAGGCGGACGTCTTGTGCGGGTCGAGCTGGTCCGGTTCGCCACCGATCGCGGCGTTGAGGACGCCCCCCGCGCCCCCGGCACCGCCGTCACCGACGTCGACGGCCTCGCCGCCGCTGCATCCGGACAGGACACCGGCCGCGAGCGTGAGCGCCGCGCCGATCACACCGAGCTTGTTCCTGGACATTGGCCCCCCTGCCGCTTTCCGAACAAAAGAAAGTTTCGGCCACTCTTCTCGCCGAGCGGGATGATGTCAAACGAATCGAGCCGAATCGACCGGTCGACACGCGGTTGCCGGTCGGGGTTGAACGGTGGTTCAATCCACCTTCCGCCACCGCGCGCTGGGAGTGCCGCCGTGACCACACACGAGGTCGTCAACCAGGTCCCGCCGCTGGTCGGCCACGACACCGCCGACGATCCGGCGCTGCTCGACGGTCTGGCCCGGGAGGGCGCCGGCTGGGCCGCCGCCGGGCTGCGCGAGCTGGGCCGGCTGGCCGGCGGCGAGGCGGCCAACGAGCACGGCCGGCTGGCCAACGAGCACCCGCCGGTGCTGCGCACCCACGACCGCTACGGCCACCGCGTCGACGAGGTGGAGTTCCACCCCTCCTGGCACGAGCTGATGCGTACCGCGGTCGGGCACGGCCTGCACGCCGCGCCGTGGGCCGACGACCGGCCCGGCGCACACGTGGCCCGGGCCGCCGGCTTCTACGTCTGGCGGCCCGACGCCGGGCACGGCTGCCCGATCTCGATGACCTACGCGGCGGTGCCGGCGCTGCGGCACAGCCCCGAGCTGGCCGCACGCTACGAGCCACTGCTCACCAGCACCGACTACGACCACGGGCTGCGTCCCCCGCTGGGCAAGCGGGGCCTGCTGGCCGGCATGTCGATGACCGAGAAGCAGGGCGGCTCGGACGTGCGCGCCAACACCACCACCGCCCGGCCCGAGCCGGACGGCAGCTACCGGCTGGTCGGGCACAAGTGGTTCACCTCCGCGCCGATGTGCGACCTGTTCCTCACGCTCGCCCAGGCGCCGGACGGCCTCACCTGCTTCCTGGTCCCCCGGGTGCTGCCCGACGGCGCTCGCAACCCGATGCGGCTGATGCGGCTGAAGGACAAGCTCGGCAACCGCTCCAACGCCTCCGCCGAGATCGAGTACGAGCAAGCGGTGGCGTGGCGCGTCGGCGACGAGGGCCGCGGCGTGCGCACCATCATCGACATGGTCAACCTGACCCGCCTGGACTGCGTGATCGGCGCCGCGGCCGGCATGCGCCAGGGCGTGACCACCGCCGTGCACCACGCCACGCACCGGCGGGCGTTCGGCCGCTACCTGGCCGAGCAGCCGCTGATGCGTAACGTGCTGGCCGACCTGGCGGTGGAGTCCGAGGCGGCCACCGTGCTGATGACGCGGCTGGCCGGCGCGACCGACCGGTCGGCGCGTGGGGACGCCGGCGAGACCGCGTTCAAGCGCCTGGCGCTGGCGGTCGGGAAGTACTGGGTGTGCAAACGCTGGCCGGGGCACGCCGCCGAGGCGCTGGAGTGCCTGGGCGGCAACGGCTACGTCGAGGAGTCCGGCATGCCGCGGCTGTTCCGCGAGTCGCCGCTGAACTCGATCTGGGAGGGCTCCGGGAACGTCGCCGCGCTGGACGTGCTGCGCGCGCTCACCCGGGAGCCGCAGGTGCTGGCCGCGTACGAGGCGGAGGTCGCCACCGCGGCCGGCGCTGACCCGCGCCTCGACGCGGCGGTCCGCGCGGTGCGTGACGAGCTGGCCGACCACACCGACCTGGAGCTGCGGGCCCGCCGCGTGGTGGAGCGGCTCGCGCTGGTGCTCCAGGGCGCGCTGCTGGTCCGGCACGGCCACCCGGCGGTCGCGGACGCGTTCTGCGCGTCCCGGCTGGGCGGCGACCACGGTCAGGCGTACGGGACGCTGCCCGGCGGCCTCGACCTCGCCGCGATCATCGACCGGGCCACCCCGAAGGTCGGCTGACCGGTGCGACTCGTCTCGGCCCACGTCCACCCCGTGAAGTCGCTGGCCGGCGTGGACGTCGACCGGGCCACGGTCGAGCCGTGGGGGCTGCGCCACGACCGGCGCTGGGTGCTGCTGCAACCGGACGGCGCGGTGCTCACCGCCCGCACCGTGCCCCGGATGCTCGGGCTGACCGCCGTGCCCGGCGTCGGCTCCCTCACGCTCACCGACCGGGCCGGCGGTTCGTTGGTCGTCCCCGAGCCGGTGGCCGGCCCGCCGGTCGCCACCACGCTGTCCCGGCTGGACTCGGTACGCCTGGCCACCGCCGAGGCGCACGACTGGCTCACCGAGCGCCTGGCGCGCCCGGTGCGGCTGGGCTGGCTGGACGACCCGCGCCGGCGCCCGGTGTCGGAGGCGCACGGAGGCCGCCCCGGCGACCCGCTGAACCTCGCCGACGCCGGCCCGCTGCTGGCCGCCACGCTGCCGTCGCTGCGCCGGCTGCGGGACTGGATCGTCGAGGGCGCGCTGGAGCGGGGCGAGCCGGCGCCGGACCCGCTGCCGATGGCCCGGTTCCGGCCCACCGTGGTGCTCGACGGCCCGGTCGCGCCGTTCGCCGAGGACGGCTGGACCCGGGTGCGCATCGGCGCGGTCGACTTCCGGGTCGCCGAACGCTGCGACCGCTGCTCACTCACGCTGATCGACCCGGTGACGCTCACCAGCGGCAGGGAGCCGATCCGCACGCTGGCGCGGCACCGGCGGTGGGACGGGAAGGTGTGGTTCGGCATCCGACTGATCCCGGTCGGCGCCGGCGAGATCCGGGTCGGCGACCCGGTCACCGCCGACTGACCGCCTCCGGGCCCAGGGGCCGCACGCGGGCCGGCTCAGCCCGCGCGGGGGCGCCACTCGTCAGCGAGGACGGCGAAGACGAGCTGGTCGGCCCACTCGTCACGGAACCGGTAGCTGCGCACGTGCCGCGCCTCCCGGCGCATGCCGAGCCGGGCCAGCAGCCGGGCGGACGCCTCGTTGCCGGCGTGGCACCGGCCCGTCACCCGGTGCAGCCCGAACGGGCCGAACCCCCAGTCCAGCAGCGCGCCGGCCGCCTCGGTGGCCAGGCCCCGGCCGCCGTGGTCGGGATGGAAGACGTACCCCAGCTCGGCGGTGCGGTCGGCGCGGCTGCGCCAGACCAGCTCCACCGTGCCGATCACCCGGTCGCCGGCGACCGCGGCCAGTGTCAGGCAGTCGCCCTCCGCCCGCAGCGCGTCCTCGCCCACCATCGCGGCCACCGACGCCCGGGACTGCTCCCGGGTACGCGGCTGCGCGAGCGTCCAGCGGCACACGTCGGGACGTCGCTGCCAGGCGTGCACGTCGTCCAGGTCGTCGGGCGTGACCGGGCGCAGCAGCAGTCGCGGCGTCCGCAGTGGATACGTCGGGCGGGCCATCGGGCGATGGTAGAGCCGCCTAGGGTGAACGACATGCGCGTTTCCGCCGACGACCGCAACCCGCTCACCCGGCTGACGCTGGAGCAGCTCCGGCAGCGCACCAGCGTCAAGTGGCGGCTGCACCCGCCGGACGTGCTCCCGCTGTGGGTGGCCGAGCAGGACGTGCCGCTCGCGCCGCCGGTGGCCGACGCGCTGCGCCGCGCGGTCGAGCAGGGCGACACCGGTTACGCGCACGGGACGGGCTACGCGGAGGCGCTCGCCGGGTTCGCGGCGCAGCGCTGGGACTGGCCGGACTTCCCGGTCGGGCGCAGCACGCTGGTGCCCGACGTGATGATGGGCGTGGTCGAGGTGCTGCGGCTGGTCACCGAACCGGATGACGCGGTGGTGGTCTGCCCGCCCGTCTATCCGCCGTTCTACGCGTTCGTCTCGCACGCCGACCGGCGGGTGTTGGAGGCCCCGCTCGGGCCCGACGGACGGCTCGACCTCGCCGCGCTGGACGAGGCGTTCCGCCGGGCCCGGCTGCTCGGCGCACGGCCCGCGTTCCTGCTCTGCAACCCGCACAACCCGACCGGCGTGGTGCACCGCCGTGACGAGCTGGCCGCCGTCGCCGAGCTGGCCGCGCGACACGGCGTCCGGGTCGTCTCCGACGAGATCCACGCTCCGCTGGCGCTCGCCGGCGCGCGGTTCACCCCCTACCTCACGGTCCCCGGCTCCGGGAACGCGTTCGCGCTGCTGTCGGCGTCCAAGGCGTGGAACCTCGCCGGTCTCAAGGCGGCGGTGGCGGTCGCCGGGCCGGACGCCGCCGCCGACCTGGCCCGGATGCCGGAGGAGGTCGGCCACGGGCCCAGTCACCTGGGGGTGCTCGCGCACACCGCCGCGTTCGCCGCCGGCGGGCCGTGGCTGGACCAGCTCCTCGACGGCCTCGACGCCAACCGCGCGTTGCTCGGGACGCTGCTCGCCGAGCACCTGCCCGCGGTGTCCTGGCAGCCGCCCGAGGGCACCTACCTCGCCTGGCTGGACTGCACCCGGCTCGGCGTGCCCACCGAGACGTCGGGTGACGGCCCGGGCGTGGTCACCGACCTGTCCGGCCCGGCGCGGATGTTCCTCGACGACGCCCGGGTGGCGCTCAGCTCCGGGCACGTCTTCGGCACCGGCGGCGCGGGCTTCGTCCGGCTCAACTTCGCCACCTCGCCCGCCGTGCTGACCGAGGCGGTGACCCGGATGGGCCGGGCCGTCGCCGCGCCGGGGTGAGGGCGGGCCCGCGCCGGGTCAGGTGGTGGTCCGCCGGTCGAGCGTCTCGCGCAGGATCTCCGCGTGCCCGGCGTGCTGCCGGGTCTCGGCAATGACGTGCATCAGCACGGCGCGCGCGCTCAGCACCGTGCCGGGCTCCTGCCAGGGCACGTCCGGCACCGGATGCGCCGCCGACAGGTCGGCCAGACCGGCGACGATCTCCTCGGTACGGGCGGCGACCCGCGCGTACCGGTCGAGGATGGCGGGCAGCGTGTCCTCGGGCAGCATCTGGAACGTCCGCTCCCGTTCGATCGCCCAGCGCGGCAGTTCGCGCGCCGTGCCGGCCAGGAACTCCGCCCAGGTCACGCCGTCGGGCAGGGTGAAGGTCATCACCGCCGGGCCGTCGACCACGAACCGCAGCCAGGCCTCCTCGCCGGACGCGACGTGCTTGAGCACCCCGCCCAGGCAGAGCGCGCTCACGGTGGGGCGCTCCCCCGCCTGGGCGTCGGTCAGGTCGCGCACCGTGGCGGTCAGCGCGGCGCGGGCGCCGGCGAGCGCCCGGAGCAGGTCGGTCCGCTCGGCGTCGAGCGTGGTGGACGGCGCGGTCGGGGCGGTCACGGTCATCGGTTCCTTCCGGTCGGCGATCGGTGCCGGTCCACGGTCGCAGGCGTAGCGGTCAGTTCCTGTCCGCTACCCGGGGCAGAATGCGGCCCATGTCGACGACGTCCGCCCGCCTGCTCGCCCTGCTGTCCCTGTTGCAGGCCCGTCGCGACTGGCCGGGCGCGGTGCTGGCCGAACGGCTCGGAGTGAGCGCGCGGACCGTGCGCCGCGACGTCGACCGGCTGCGCGAGCTGGGCTATCCGATCGCCGCCGCCAAGGGCCCGGACGGCGGCTACCGGCTGGGCGCCGGGGCGGCGCTGCCGCCGCTGCTCTTCGACGACGAGCAGGCCGTGGCGCTCACCGTGGCGTTGCAGACCGCGGCGACCACCGTGACCGGCATCGAGGAGTCCGCCGCGCGGGCGCTGACCACGGTCCGGCACGTCATGCCGGCACGGCTGCGCCACCGCGTCGACGCCCTGCGGGTGGTCGCCGTGGAGAAGTCCGGCGGCCCGGCCCGGCCCCGGGTCGAGCCGGGCCTGCTGGTGACGCTCAGCGCCGCCGTGCACGCCCGCGAGGTGCTGCGCTTCGACTACCCGGCCGGGCCGGCGGCCGATCCACCGGCCGGCCTGCCACCGCCGCGCCGGGTCCAGCCGCACCACCTGGTCACCTGGGGCGGGCGCTGGTACCTCGTCGCCTGGGACCTGGACCGCGACGACTGGCGCACGTTCCGCGTCGACCGGATCAGTCCGCGCACCCCGACCGGCCCCCGGTTCACGCCCCGCGAGCTTCCCGGCGGCGACGTGGCGGCGTACGTCGCCGGCCGGTTCCACGGCGCCGGCGGCCCCGGTGACTGGCCGTGCCGCGGGGAGGTGATCCTCGACCTGCCCGCCCGGACGGTCTCCACCTGGACCCGCGACGGCCTGGTCGAGGAGCTCGGCCCGGACCGCTGCCGGCTGGTGCTCGGCGGCTGGTCCTGGCCCGGCCTGGCCGCCCTGCTCGGCCGGTACGACGCCGACATCGAGGTGGTCGGGCCGCCCGAGCTGCGGGACGCGTTCGCCCGCCTGGCCCGGCGCTACGCCGCCGCGGCCGTCGGCACCCGCCGGCCGGCTCCCCCGTGACCACCGCCTCGCCCGCAGCGCGGCGACGGCGTCAGTCGGTCGGCAGGAGCGGACGCATGAACGTGCGCTCGTACCGCAGCACGCACCCCGACTCGTCGCGGATCCGGTCGGCCGCGACGAACTCCGGGTCCACGCCGAACCGGGAGCGGTACCGCTCGTACGCCGCCAGGCTCTCGAAGCTGAACAGCGCCTCGGCCCGGTCGCTGGCGCCCTCGGCGGGCAGGAAGTAGCCGTGGTGCACGCCGCCGTGCCGGGCCACCAGCGTCATCCAGGCGCGGGCGAACCGTTCGAACGCCTCGATCCGGGCGGGATCGATGGTGTAGTGCACGACGCACGTGATCATGCGACCACCCTAGCGGCGCGCGGTCACCGCCCGGCGTCACCGGCGTCGCTCGGGGGCGAGCCCAGTGGACCGGCCCCGCCCGTGCGCTCGGCGACCACCACCGCGACGCCGTCCAGCACCCGCCGCAGCCCGAACTCGAAGGCGTACTCCGGGCCGTAGGCCGCGCCGTGTGCCGCCCCGGCCGCCGAGCCGACCCGGGCCGCGGTCGGGTAGCTGCCCGAGGTCATGAACTTCTCCAGCCACGGGCCGTGGATCTGCCACCACTGCCCGTCGGTCATCCCGGTCTCGCGTTCCAGCTGCGCGCCGTCGTGGTCGGCGCGGGCGATGCTCTTGACGTGCCCGAGGATCAGGGTGAGCACGGCGTCCATCTCCACGTCGTCCAGCCCGATGTCGGCCACGGCGCGCAGCTCGTAGTCGTACTTGGCGAGCGTGTGGGGGCCGAGCACCGGGCGGCTGGTCTCGGCGCGCAGCAGCCACGGGTGGGCGCGGTAGAGCGCCAGGTTGTCCCGGGCGATCCGGTCCAGCCGGCCGCGCCAGCCGCCCGGCACGTCGGCCGGGCGCGGCATGTCGCCGTAGACGGTGTCGACCATGACGTCGAGCAGCTCCGACTTGCCGGGCACGTAGGTGTAGACCGACATGGTGCCGGCGCCCAGCGCCTCGCTGACCCGCCGCATGGTGAGCGCGTCGATGCCCTCGGCGTCGGCGATCTCGACGGCCGCCCGCACGATCCGGTCGACGCTCAGCCCCGGACCGGTGCCGCGGCTGGTGGGCTCCCGGGTGCGCCACAGAATGGCCAGGCTGCGTGCGGGGTCGGCCTTGCCGCTGCGCTCCTTCGACATAGTGGCTCCATCCTACCGGCGCCATACCGTATGGCGTACGGGCCGTCCGCTGAGGCGGCCGGCCGGAGCGGGACCCTCCGGCCGGCCGCCGGTCCACGGATCAGTCCCTCGACAGCTCCAGCAGCGCGTCGGCCGGGTCCGGTCCGGGCGGGCCCGCCGGCCACCACCGGCCGGAACGCCTGCGGAACGGGTACCAGCGGCCGTCCGGGCCGTAGCGCACCTGCACGTCCCGGCCCACGGTCCAGCGGTTGCGCCAGTTCCGCACCTGCGGCGTCGCGCCGCCGATCCCGCCGGCCTCGCGCAGCGCGTCGGTGGTTCGGGACACCAACTCCTTCGGCGGGCTGAACACCGCGTCGACCGCGGCCAGGCCGGCGGCACCGGCGTACTCCCAGGCCCTGATCGCCAGGGGCAGGTCGTCGACCCGGCCGCTGGCCTCGGCGAGGCGGCGCGCGGCCCGAGACCGCGGCATCCGCGACGCCAGCCGCACGGCGTCCGACCAGGCGTCGTGCTCGGGCGCCAGCGCCTCGGCCGCGTCGGCGGTGAGCAGACGCCGGGCCCGGGACGCGGCATCCGCGGCGAGCACGCCCAGCGCCTCGGCGTCCAGGCCGGGCGCGTCGTGCGGGGCCAGCAGCGGCGTAAGCGCCACCGGCTCGTCGCGGACCGCCGGCGGCGGTCCGGGCAGGGCGGCCGGGACGGTCGCGTACGCCTCCTCGGCCCGGACGCCGACGGCGTCCGCCGCGCCGGCGGCGACCGCGCGGCCGGCGTTACGCGTGCGCAGCTCCTCGATCAGCTCCGGCTCCGCCCGCCCCCGCATCAGCAGCAGCACGAACGGATCCCGGTCCAGCAGCCAGGACGCCTGGTAGGACAGCGCGGCGGCGTGCCGGCAGGGATGGTCCCAGGACGGGCAGTCGCACGACGGCTCCAGGTCGCCGTAGCCGGGCAGCAGCCGCACCCCGGCGTCGTCGGCGGTGGTCACCAGGTCCTGCGGCATGTCCCGGTCGAGCAGCGCGGCGATGTGCCCGGCCCGGGCGGCGACCCGGTCCAGCAGGCGGTCCCACTCCGCGTCCGCGAGCGTGGAGATCCGGACCTCGGTGTGGTGCGGGGTGTACTGGTCGCCGTCGTGCACCGGCGCGGAGATCCGCCCGGGGCTCACCGTGATCGGCCCGACCTGACCGGCGAACGCGTACCGCCGGCCCTTCCTGAGCTGTTCCGGGTCGAGCGCGGTGTGTTCCATCGACTCGATCCAGGCGTTGCCCCACCAGGTGTCGGCGAACTTCCTGCCGATCCGCCGGCCCGGCCCGAACGCCGGGAAGCTCCGGGCCCGCCCGTCGTCCTCGACCGGCCCGGTCGCCTCGTCGTCCGGCTCGTCGTCGAACTCGACGTCGAAGTCCACGTCCGTCATCCCTCGTCGCGCAGCCGCACGAGCCGGAGCAGTTCGGCGTCGGACAGTTCGGTCAGCGCGGTCTCGCCGCCGGTGAGCACCGCGTCGGCCAGCTCCCGCTTGGACTCCAGCAGCGCGGCGATCCGGTCCTCCAGGGTGCCCTGGGCGATCAGTCGGTGCACCTGCACCGGCCGGGTCTGCCCGATCCGGTACGCCCGGTCGGTGGCCTGCTCCTCCACGGCCGGGTTCCACCACCTGTCGTAGTGGATGACGTGGTCGGCCCGGGTCAGGTTGAGACCGGTGCCGGCCGCCCGGAGGGAGAGCAGGAACACCGGCGCCGCGCCGGCCTGGAACCGGCGGACCATCTCCTCGCGCTGCGGCACCGGCGTGCCGCCGTGCAGCAGTTGCGCCGGCACGCCCCGCTCGGCCAGGTGCCGCTCCAGCAGCCGGGCCATCCGCACGTACTGGGTGAAGACCAGGGCGCCGCCGTCCTCGGCGAGGATGGTCTCCAGCAGGTCGTCGAGGAGCTGCAACTTCTCCGAGCGGCCGGAGAGCGTGCCGTGCGGCTCCTTCAGGTAGTGCGCCGGGTGGTTGCACACCTGCTTCAGCCCGACGAGCAGCTTCAGCACCAGCCCTCGGCGGGCGATGCCGGTCGGGCTGGCGCGGATCTCGCCCATCACCTCGTCGACGACCCGGCGGTAGAGCGTCTCCTGCTCGCCGGTGAGCGACACCAGGTGGTCGGTGACCGTCTTCGGCGGCAGCTCCGGCGCGATGCCCGGGTCGGACTTGCGGCGCCGCAGCAGGAAGGGACGGACCAGACGGGACAGCCGGTCCACGCCTGACGCGTCCCGGTCCACCTCGATCGGTCGGGCCCACCGGGCCCGGAACGTGCCGACCGTGTCGAGCAGGCCGGGCGTGGTCCAGTCGAGGATGGTCCACAGCTCGGAGAGGTTGTTCTCCACCGGCGTGCCGGTGAGCGCGAGGCGGGCGTCGGCGGGGATCTCGCGCAGCGCCCTCGCGGTGCCGCTGAGCCGGTTCTTCACGTACTGCGCCTCGTCCGCGACCACCATCCCCCACCGTCGCCCGCCGAGCACGGCCGCGTCCAGTCGCATGGTGCCGTAGCTGGTCAGCACGAACCCGTCGGTGCGGTCGTCGAGCGTGCGGGCCGCGCCGTGGAACCGGCGGACCGGCACGCCCGGCGCGAACCGGCGGATCTCGCGTTCCCAGTTGCTCAGCACCGAGGCGGGGCAGACCACGAGCGTCGGCCCGGCGAGGGCCGGGCCGGCGCGGCGGCGCAGGTGCAGCGCGACGACGGTGACGGTCTTGCCCAGACCCATGTCGTCGGCGAGGCAGCCGCCGAAGCCGAGCGAGGTCATCCGGTCCAGCCAGCGCAGCCCCCGCAGCTGGTACGCGCGGAGCGTGCCGTCCAGCCCGGCCGGCGGGGCCAGCCGCTCGGGGCCGCCGTCCGGCTCGGCGATCCGCTCCCGCAACGCGCCGAGCCAGCCGTCGGCCACCACCTCGACGCGCTCGTCGTCCACCTCGGTGCTGGCGATCAACGTGGCGGCCAGCGCGTCGTACGCCTTGAGCGGAGGGAGCTGCCGCTCCCGGGCCCGGCGGGCCAGCTCCGGCTCGACCGCCACCCACTGCTCGCGCAGTCGGACGATCGGCCGGGACTTGGCGACCAGGTCCATCTCCGCGTCGGTGAGCGCCTCGCCGGCGAGCGTGAGCTGCCAGCTCCGCGGCATCGGCGCGGCCGAGCGGAGGACGCCGGCCGGGTCGGCCGGCTGTTCCGGCGGCG
Source organism: Micromonospora sp. NPDC049240 (assembly GCF_040647835.1). Lineage (NCBI taxonomy): Bacteria > Bacillati > Actinomycetota > Actinomycetes > Micromonosporales > Micromonosporaceae > Micromonospora > Micromonospora sp. NPDC049240. The sequence continues at coordinate 140,862 of NZ_JBEZCX010000011.1, read as the reverse complement.
AGGAGATCAGGACGCGGGCGGTGAGCTCGCGGGACAACCGCGGCGGCCACTCGACGTCGATGCCGGCCGCGGCGAGCCGCCGTTCGGCGCCGCCCAGCAGGTCGATCAGGTCCTCGTCGAGCAGTTCCAGCTCGACCGGGGCGGCCTCGTCGAGCAGCCGGGCCAGCGGCTGCCACACCGTCGCGGCCCGGCGCACCGCGCGCATGGCCTCGAACGTGGCCTGCTCGCCGAGGCCGTGCGCGTCGCCCTCCCAGAGCGCGGCCGCGTCGCTGACCACCGTCGGGTCGGCGAGGCTGCGCAGGCGGACCACGGCGGTGAGGCCGGTGGTCGCGAAGTCGCCGCGCCCCACCAGCCGCAACGCCACCCGCAGCCCGGTGTCCACGCCGGCGGAGACCTCGCGCGCCCAGTCGCGCAGCTCCTCCACCGGCTGCGGGTCCAGGCTGGTGAACCGGTCGTCGCCGGTCAGCCACGGTGCCGCCGGGATGCGCGGCAGCGTGTCGGCCACCGCGTCCAGGAACGCCCGGACCAGGTCCTCGGCGTCGGGCAGCACGAGCGTTTCGGCGAACGGGTCGACCGGCACGGCGCGGGCCCCGGCCGGCATCGCCGCGGCGAGCGCGCGGATGCGCGCCACGTCGGCGACGTCGAAGGGGCCTACCCGCCAGGCGTCGTGCCCGTCCGGGGTGACGCCGGGCAGCAGCCGGCCCCGCGCCACCAGGTGCAGGCCGGTGACCGCCACCGCCGACCAGAACGCGGCGGCGGGCGTCACGTCCGCCGCGTCGCGCAGCGCGACGAGCTGCCGGACCGCGTCGGCGACCGGCACGGCGCAGACCCGCACCTGCCACGCCGCGACCGGGCCGTCGAGGGGCAGGGCCAGCGTCAGCTCGCGGACGTCGCCGAGTTCGTCGCACTCGTCCGGCACCGCGTCGCCGGTCGGATCGTAGAAGCTGACCGTGCCGGCCCGGGGCGGATCGCCCGGCTCGAAGACGACCGCGAACCGCCCGAGCAGCACCTCGTACCTCCCGATCGCGCCGGCGGTCCACCCCGTTTGGCGTACAACGTACCGTAGCTTACCCGTCCGGCCGGGCGGTCAGTCGCGCAAGGAGCGGTATCCGCGGACCGACAGCGGCAGGAAGACCGCGACCAGGACCAACGGCCACGCCACCGCCAGCACCGGGTAGTGGGACTCCGCCCAGGAGTCACCGCCCCAGCCGGGATTGCCGAACAGCTCCCGGACGGCGCCGACGGTGGCCGACAACGGGTTCCACTCCGCCACCACCCCGAGCCACGCGGGCATGGTGGACGGCGCCACGAACGCGTTGGACAGGAAGCCGAGCGGGAACTCCAGCGTCTGCACGCCGGCGACCGCCTGCTGCCCCTTCATCACCAGGCCGAGGAAAATGCCGACCCAGACCAGGGCGAAGCGCAGCAGCAGGATCAGCCCGAACGCGGCGAGCGTGTCGCCGACACCGCCGTGCGCCCGCCACCCGACGGCGAGGCCGGCGAGCACCATCACCGCCAGGGTCACCACCGCGAACAGCATGTCGGCCGCGGCGCGGCCGATCAGCGGGGCCAGCGGCGACACCGGCATCGACCGGAGCCGGTCGGTGACGCCACGGTCGACGTCGGCGGAGACGGCCAGGGTGGTGAGGCTGATGCCGAACACCATGGTCATGGCGAACATGCCGGGCATCAGGAACTCGCGGTAGCTGCCGCCGCCCGGCACCCGGAGCGCGCCGCCGAACAGGTAGGCGAACATCAGCACCATGACGACGTCGAAGCCCAGCGACGCGATCAGCGGCCCCGGGTCGCGGCGCCAGTGCGCCAGGCCGCGCCGGGTCAGGGTGACGCTGTCGGCGAGCAGGAACGGTCGCCCGGGCACGGCGGCCGAACCGGCCGCCGTGGGCAGGGTCGTGCCGGTCACGCGGCCACCTCCTCGGCGGCCCGCGAGCGGCGGCCGGTCAGGTGCAGGAACACCTCGTCGAGCGTCGGACGGCGCAGCGCCACGTCGGCCACGGAGACGCCGCCCGCGTCGAGCGCCCGCAGCACCTCGGTGAGCGCGCCGACCCGGTCGCCGACCGGGGCGCTGACGCGGCGGCGGTCGGGGTCGACCGCCGGCTCCGCGCCGGCGACCAGCCGCAGCCGCGCGGCGGCCACGGCCAGGTCACCGGCGTCGCGCAGGACGAGGTCGATCCGGTCGCCGCCGAGCCGCGACTTCAACTCGTCGGGGCTGCCCGCGGCGACGACCCGCCCGCTGTCCAGCACCGAGATCTGGTCGGCGAGCTGGTCGGCCTCGTCCAGGTACTGCGTGGTGAGCAGCACGGTGGTCCCGGAGCGGACCAGCTCACGGACCGACTCCCAGACCTCGTTGCGGCCGCGCGGGTCCAGGCCGGTGGTCGGCTCGTCGAGAAAGAGCACCGACGGCGTGAGGGTCATGCCGGCGGCGAGGTCGAGCCGGCGCCGCATGCCACCCGAGTACGCCTTGACCGGCTTGTCGCCGACGTCGGCGAGGCCGAAGCGCTCCAGCAGCTCGGTGGCGCGCTGCCGGGCCCGCTTCGTGCCGAGGTGGCAGAGGCGGCCGAAGATGACCAGGTTCTGGTAGCCGCTGAGCACCTCGTCCAGCGCGGCGTGCTGCCCGACCAGACCGATGCGGTGGCGCACCTGGTCGGGCCGGCGGGCGACGTCGAAGCCGGCGACCTCGGCCCGCCCCTCGTCGAAGCGGAGCAGGGTGGACAGGATCCGCACCGCGGTGGTCTTGCCGGCACCGTTCGGGCCGAGCAGACCGCACACGGTGCCCGGGGGGACCCGCAGGTCGAACCCGTCGAGGACGTTTCGGTCCCCGTACCGCTTGCGTAGCCCCGCCGCGATGATCGCGTGTTCGCCCGCTGCCACGTCGCGCCCTCCTCCGCAGTGTCGCCTCGACGGCGGACCCTAGCGTACATCATACGGTAGAGGATACGGGAGCGCCGGAAGCCGGGAGCGCCGCTACCGGGCCAGCAGCGCGCGCAGCGCGGCGCTGACCTCGGCCGGCGCCGACTCCGCCAGGAAGTGTCCGGCGGAGGTGGTGCGGTGCTCCAGGTCCGGGGCCCAGGCCCGCCACACCGCCGCCGCGTCGTAGCCGAGCGCCGCACCCCAGTCCTGCTGGATCACCGTGACCGGCATCGCCAGCCGCCGCCCGGCGGCCCGGTCCGCCCGGTCGTGCGCGACGTCGATCCCGGCCGAGGCGCGGTAGTCCGCGACGATCGAGTCGACCGCCTCCCGGGAGGCCCGCAGGTACTCGGCGCGCACGTCGGCCGGAACGGCCGCCGGATCGCCGGCCCAGGCGTCGAGGAAGTACCCGAAGAAGTCGTCCGCGCTGGCCGAGATCATCCGCTCCGGCAGGCCGGGCGGCTGGGCCATCAGGTAGAGGTGGAACGCGACCGACGCGGAGGCGCCGTGCAGCACCTCCCACATGTCGAGGGTGGGCAGGACGTCCAGCGACGCCAGGTGGGTGACCGCGTCCGGGTGGTCGAGGCCGGCCCGGACCGCGACCAGGGCGCCCCGGTCGTGGCCGGCGAGCGCGAACCGCTCGTGGCCGAGCGCCCGGGCCAGGGCCACCACGTCGGCGGCCATGGTCCGCTTCGCGTACGTGTCCTCGTCGCGCGCGGCCGGCTTGTCGCTGGCCCCGTACCCGCGCAGGTCCGGGCAGATGACGGTGTGGTCGGCGGCCAGGTCGGCGGCGACGTGCCGCCACATCAGGTGGGTCTGCGGGAAGCCGTGCAGCAGCACGATCGGGCGGCCCGAGCCGCCCACGGCCACGTGCAGCGCCACGTCCTCGGCGACGGTGACCCGTCGCGTGTCGAATCCGGCGATGGTGGAGGTCATCGGTCGTTCCTTTCTCCGCTCGACTGGTGCCCGACCAGCGTCGCCGCGCCGGATGAGCAACCGATGAGCGCGGTACGGTGGCCCGGTCGAGGAGAGGGACGGTCGGTGCGGGTCAACTTCGGTGTGCTCGGTCCGGTGACGGCCTGGGACGACACCGGCGCACCCGTCGACCTACGGGGTCCACGGCACCGCGCGGTGCTGGCCCGGCTGATCGTGGCCCGGGGTCGGGTGGTGCCGGTCGGGCACCTCGTCGAGGACCTCTGGGACGACCCACCGGCCGGCGCGGTCGGCGCGGTCCGCACGTTCGTGGCGGCGCTGCGCCGCGGCCTCGAACCGCACCGCCCACCGCGGCAGCCGGCCCGGCTGCTGGTCACCGACGGACCCGGGTACGCGCTGCGCGCCGCCCCGGACACGGTCGACGCCTGGCGCTTCGAGACCGCGGTCGCCGACGCCGCCGACGCGCTGCCCCGGCCGACGCTCGACAGGCTCGACGCGGCGCTGGGCCTGTGGCGCGGGCCCGGGTACGCCGACGTCGACAGGTCGTGGGCACACGCCGAACGCGCCCGGCTCGACCAGGTGCGGCTCACCGCCGTCGAACGCCGGGCCGAGGCGCTGCTCACGCTCGACCGGGCCGCCGACGCCGTACCCGACCTGGACGCCCACGTGGCGGACCACCCGTGGCGGGAGGACGGCTGGCGGCTGCTGGCGCTGGCGCTCTACCGGGCCGGGCGGCAGGCCGACGCGCTCGCGGTGCTGCGCCGGGCCCGCGAACTGCTGCGCGACCAGCTCGGCCTGGACCCCGGCCCGCGACTGCGCCGACTGGAGACCGATCTGAGACGCCAGGCCGACCCCGAGCCGGCCGGTCCCGCGCACGTCTGGGCCGAGGCCGCCGCGGCGTACCAGCGCAGCGTGGTGCCGGGCGCGCGGGCCCGGCTGGAGTCCACCGTCGGCCTGCTGCGCAGCCTCGCGGTGACCGGGCCGGGCGGCCTGGCCGCCGCCCGTGACCAGCGGCTGGCGGCCATCGACGCGGCCGAGCAGCTCGGCGACCCGGACCTCACCGCGCGGGTGATCGGCGGGTACGACGTGCCGGCGATCTGGACCCGGTCGGACGACCCGGAACAGGCGGCCCGGGTGGTGACCGCGGCGGAGCGGGCGCTCGCCGGTCTCGGCCCGGACGCGCCGGAGACGACCCGGGCGCGGCTGCTCGCCACCATCGCGGTCGAGTCACGCGGCCGGCCGTCGACGCGGGGTCCCGAAGCGGCCCGGCAGGCCGAGGCGATCGCCCGGCGACTGGCCGACCCGGGGCTGCTGGCCCAAGCGCTCAACGCCGTGTTCCTGCAGACGTTCCACCGCACCGGGCTGGCCGCCGAACGGGACGCCGTCGGCGCGGAACTGGTCGCCCTGGCCGCCCGGCACGGCCAGGCCCCGGTCGAGATCCTCGGACACCTGATCCGGATGCAGGCCCGCGGCGCACTCGCCGACTTCGCCGTCGCCGACGGGCACGCGGACGCCGCGGACCGGCTCGCCGACCGGCACGAGTCCCCGCTCACCGGCGTGTTCACCACCTGGTACCGGGCCATGCGGACCGCGGCGACCGGCGCGCCGTACCCGCGGGCCGAGGCCGCCTACCGGTCGGCCGCGCCCCGGCTGGCCGGCTGCGGCATGCCCGGCGTGGCGCGCGGCCTGCTCCCGTTGGCGCTGCTGTGCCTGCGGGTGTGGCACGACCGGCCCGCCGACTTCCCCGACGACACCGACTGGGGGCCGTACGCGCCCTGGGCCCGCCCGCTGGTCCTGCTCGCCACCGAGCGCCCCGCCGACGCCGCCGTCGCACTGCGCCGGACCCCCGCGCCCCCGCCCGACCTGCTGTGCGAGGCGCTGTGGTGCCTGACCGGTCGCGCCGCGGTGGCGCTCGGCGACCGGGCCGCGATGCGGCGGGCCCGGGCCGCGCTCGCCCCGGCGGCGCACGAGGTGGCCGGCGCGGGCAGCGGCATGCTCACCGCCGGCCTGGTCGCCGCGCACCTCGACCGGCTCGACGCCGCCCTCGGGTCGACGTGACCGGCGGCCCCGCGACGTCCCTGCGACGCGCGTGACCGGCGGCCGGGCTAGGGTGCGGCGATGGACGAGCCGAGGGAGCTGTTCCGGCGGGCCGCCGACCACGCCGCCGACTACCGGCGGTCGCTGCCGGAGCGGCCGGTCGGCCGGCCGGTCGACCAGGCCGCGCTGGACCGGGCGTTCGCCGCCCCGCTGCCGGCCGCGCCCACACCCCCGGAACAGGTGCTGGCGGAGCTGGTGGCCGCCGCCGACCCGGGGCTGGTCGCCACCGCCGGGCCGCGCTACTTCGGCTTCGTCGTCGGCGGCGCGGCCCCGGCCGCCACCGCCGCCGACATGCTCGCCGCCGGCTGGGACCAGATCGCGTTCAACGCGGTCACCTCGCCGGCCGCAGTCGCCGCCGAGACCGCCGCCGGCACCTGGCTCAAGGACCTGCTGTGCCTGCCGGCGTCGGCGTCGGTCGGCTTCGTCACCGGCGGCCAGGCCGCCAACACCGCCGGGCTCGCCGCCGCCCGACACCAGGTCCTCGCCGACGCCGGCTGGGACGTGGAACGGCGTGGCCTGCTCGGCGCGCCGCCGATGCGGGTGCTCGCCGGCGCCGAACGGCACGCCACCATCGACCGGTCGCTGCGCCTGCTCGGCCTCGGCACCGACGCGCTGCGCGAGGTGCCGGCCGGCCCGCAGGGCGCGATCGACCCGGACGCGCTGGCCGTGGCGCTGCGCGACGCCGGGCCCGGCCCCACCGTCGTCTGCCTCCAGGCCGGCAACGTCAACACCGGCGCCTGCGACGAGCTGCGCCGGGCCTGCGACCTCGTGCACCGGTACGGCGGCTGGGTGCACGTGGACGGCGCGTTCGGGCTGTGGGCCGCCGCCAGCCCGGCCACCCGGCACCTGGTGGACGGCATCGAGGCGGCCGACTCGTGGGCCTGCGACGGGCACAAGTGGCTCAACCTGCCGTACGACACCGCGTTCGCGTTCTGCGCCCGACCCGACGCGCACGCGGCGGCCCTGTCGTATTCGGCCGCGTACCTCGTCGGTTCCGGCGGGGTGCCGGCGGGCGCGGACCTGACCGCGGAGTCCTCCCGCCGCGCCCGTGGCTTCGCGGTCTGGGCGGGCCTGCGGGAGCTGGGCCGCGACGGCGTCACCGCGCTGGTGGACAGGTGCTGCGCGCTGGCCCGCCGGTTCGCCGACGGGCTTTCCGCGGCCGGGTTCGAGGTGGTCAACGACGTGGTGCTCAACCAGGTGCTGGTCGGCTTCGGCGACGACGCGCGCACCGACCGGGTGGTGGCCGCGGTGCAGGCCGACGGCACCTGCTGGGTGGGCGGGACGACGTGGCGGGGCCGACGGTTGATGCGGATCTCGGTGTCGAACGCGACCACCACGGCGGCGGACGTGGACCGGTCGGTGGCCGCGATCGTCCGACTCGCCCGCTGAGCCGCCGACGCACGGAGGAACACGCGGAGCGCGACCGCTCAGAGGTCGCGAACGCCGTACTGCAACCAGACGTGGACCCGCTCGGTGACCTTGTCCCGTCCGTCGAGCGCGTCGCGCACCTCGGCGGTGAACGCGGCACGGCGCTCCACGGTGGGTAACCGGTCGGCCGACATCGCCGAGAAGACGCCACCGACCATGTCCTCGACGGTGAGCGCGGCGTCGTACGCCACGCCTGCCTCGGCGTACCGGTAGCCGGCAGTGAGCAGCGCCTCCCGGGTGAGTCCGCGACCGGCCTCGTCGGTCTGGCAACTGGCGGTCACCGGATGCCCGAGCAGCTTCTCCAGACATCCACGCAGCGCTCTCGACCACTCGGTGTCCTGCAACCACAGGGGCGTGCCATTGGTGATCACGGCGAGGCCACCGCCGGGACGCAGCAGCGGTCGGGCGGCGGTGAACGTGGTCCCCCGGTCCATGAAATGGATCGCGACGGCGATGGTCAACGCGCCGACCGTTCCCGGTCCGAGCAGCCGGGACAGTGCGGGCAGGTCGCTGTCGCCGCCGAGCACCCAGGTGGCGTTCGTCGTTCCGGCGTCCAGGGCGGCTCGACGGGCGAGGGCCAGCATGTCGGGCTCCGGGTCCAGGCCGATGAGGGCACCGGTCCGGCCGGCGAGCGGCAGGCTCAACTGGCCGGTGCCACACCCGAGGTCGACCACCGTGTCGGTGGCGTCGAGATGCAACATGTCCGTTAGGGCGTCGAGCACCTCGGGCGGGTACCCGCGCCGGTGCCGCGCGTAGAGGATGGCGACCTCGCCGGTGAAACCCTTCGTCACTACGGTAGCCTGCTCGCCGCCGCGGGCCGGAAGCCAGTCATTCTGCTCAGGGCAGCTCTGTCTGGAACGGGACGAGAAGTCGCTGCACCTCGATGGCACTCGCGGGCCGGTCGGTCGGCTTCTTGCCGAGCAGACAGTAGATGAGATGCGCCAGATCGTCGGGAACGGTGCTTCGGTACTCGGTGATGACGGGGATGGGTGCCTGCATGTGCCGGCGGAGCAGTTCCGGGGCGTTGCCGGCCTCGTAGGGCGGACGTCCGGTGAGCATCTCGAAGAGGACACAGCCCAGTGCGTACAGGTCGGCGGCCGGTCCCACCGGATCACCCGCTGCCTGTTCGGGGGCGATGTAGGCCGGTGTCCCCAGCGTGTGCCCGGTGGCCGTGAGCCGCGACGCCTCGACGGGTCCGAGGAGAGCGGCGACTCCGAAGTCGAGCACCTTGACGGCGCCCGTCGGAGTGATCATGAGATTCTGCGGTTTGAGGTCGCGGTGCACCAGCGAGGCGGCGTGGGCGGCGGCAAGCACGGCGCACACCTGGACGGCGATGGTGGCGGACTCGGCGACATCGAGCCGCTCCCGCTCGGCGATGAGGTCGGTGAGCACGGCGCCGGGCACCAGTTGCATGACGAGGTAGAGGTCTCGACCATGCTCGCCGAGGTCGTGGATGGCCGGCACACCCGGGTGGTCGAGGCGCGCGGTGACCCGCGCCTCCCGCCGGAATCGCCGCACCGCCGTGTCGCGCTCATCCTCGGAGACCTCCGTCTGCCGGAGGAACTTGACCGCCACCGGCCGGTCGAGCCGCTCGTCATGGCCCGCCCAGACCTCACCCATCCCGCCCCGGCCGATCGGGTACGTCAGCTCGTACCGGTCGCCGATGCGGTCCCGCGCCTGCACTCTCCGCCTCCGATCCCACACGCGCACGACCGAACAGGTCGGCCGTGCAGCCTCACGGTAGCTGCCGCTGCACGAGGCGGCTGGTCAGGAACGGGCTGGGGGTGCCGTGCCAGAACACCGCCAACTCGTCACGGGGCCGGGTGGCGGCGACGAACAGCAGGGACCGGTCCCGCTGCCGCTCGCGTTGGTACCGCTTCGGATCGGTGTCGCGGAACCGGGAGATCATCTGCCGGGGTACGAGACCGTCGGCGACCCCGGCGATGATCATGCGCTGGTACTCGAGGCCCTTGAACCGGTGCATGGTGCCGACGTGTACACCGTCGGACCGTTTCGGACCGTCCGGCCCGATCTCCACCGCCGGTACGCCGTCCGCCTCCAACCGGGCGATCACATCCGACGCGTATTCCCTGGTGGGCACGCAGATGGCCACCGAACCGTCGGTCGGAGTGCCCCAGGCACGCAGCTGCGCCGTGATCAGGTCCCGCTCCTGCGCCCACGTCGCGGCGCCGCGGAACACCGGCGGTCCACCACGGAGCAGGGAACGGTAGCCGGCGAGGTCCTCCTCGCCGCCGTCGAGGTCGTCGTACACCTCGCCGGTCATGATCTGCAACGCGTCGGCGAGGATCTGCCGGGTGGTGCGATAGCTGAGGGTGAGCCGGGACGAGCGACCGCGGATGTTGATACCGAGACTGCCCAGCGTCACGTGGTTGTCGTAGATGCGTTGGTGGGTGTCGCCGGTGAGGAACATGTCGTCGGGTCCTGGGGCGACCATGGCGCGGAGCATCTTCCAGTGGGCGGCGCTGAGGTCCTGCGCCTCGTCGACCACGATGTGCCGGTAGCGTGGGCGCCGGAACCCCCCAGAGGAGGATTCGGTGGAGACGCTGGCGGCGGCTGCCGCCCGGTCCATCTCCAGGCGCGCGGCGCGCTGGGCGACCTGACGCCATGTCCAGGCACCGCGCTCCTCCAGCCAGCTGGTGAACCGTTCGGTGAGCCGCCAGATCCGGTCGCGTTCGATGCGGGTCAGACTACGGCCCCGGTTGGGGCGACGCGCCTTGAAGTAGTCGGTGCGCGAGTTGAGCACCTGCCCGATGATCACCTGCGTCCACTCGGCGGCAAGGAAGTCCGCGTCCCAGCCGGATTCCCCGACCTCGATGAGGAATTCGCTCCACAGCTCGGGAACCCGGTTGTCGTCGACGATCCGCCGGTTGCCGCCGGCCTTGGCCTCGGTGACCACCCGGCTGGCGAGCCGGTCGATGTTGATGATGTCCACTCGGGCCACCAGGTCCTGGCCGCCGAGGGCCAGCAGGCGGGTCCGAAGGTCGGCGGCGAGGTTGCGGTTGAAGGTGGTCAGCAGGATCGGCTTGTCCACTCCCGGGGGCAGTTGGCGGGCGAGGTGCGCGACCCGGTGCAGGGCGACGATGGTCTTCCCGGTGCCGGGTCCGCCGCCGACCCGGGCCGGGCCCGTGTACGGCTTCTCCACAAGCTTCTTCTGGGTGGGGTGCAGGAAGATCTGCCACCGTTCGAACGTCTCGGCGATGATCGCCTGGAGCGCCTCGTCGTCGGAGGTGACCTGTGTGGCCGGGCGCTCGACCGCGGCCTCGAAGTCGTCCGGGTCGACCTGCCCCTCGGCGCGCACCGGCTCGGTGACCTGCTGCAACACCTCGTCGTACGGTTTGCCGTCGAAGAGCGCGAAGAGCACGTCGGTGGTGAGCTGCGGTGCCCGGTCGAGCAGCTCCAGCAACTCGGCCTCGGTGGCGAGTTCCCGGATCTGCGGCAGCAGCGGCTCGGAGACGCCCAGCTCCACCAACTGGGTGTCGGTGTACCGGGCGAAGAGGGGCTTCGGCTTCGGCGCCGGCTCGGGGTCGGGTTGCGGCGGCAGGACCCGGCCGACGATGCTGTCGCCGACCGGCCCGAGATCGATGACCTCGATGCCGCCGGTGACCCGGTTGATCCGGTAGGCGTAGCGGGTGAGGTCGTCGTACACCTCGCTGCGGTGCTTGACCGCGACGAGTAGGTAGTCGCGGTCGGCGATGTGGAGCAGCAACGCCCGGTAGTCACGGTTGACCCGCGCGGACATCAGCCGGGAATCGCCGTTGAGCGTCTTCAGTTGCAGGCCCGGGTTCTCCGGGTTCTGCCGGAACTTGTGCATGAACTCGTAGACCGCGCCGATGTCGGCGCGGGTGAGCTTCATGACCTCCTTGTCGGCGCGGTCCAGCATCCGCAGCGTGGCCACGGTGTTCATCAGCGCTCTCCCCCATTCGCCGCGAGCTGTGCTGCCAGGTCCTCGGCCGACCACTGCTGTGCGGTCCTCGCGTGCCAGCCCGCCCGGGCGTACGCCCGGTCGCGGTCGTCGGTCTCCGGGTCGCCGTCGGGGCCGGTGAGGACGACGGCGATGCGCCGGTCGGGCCAGGCCAGCTCGGCGGGCCAGCCGTCGTCGCCGAGTTCGTAACCCACGACGGGCACGGGGAGCCGCTGCTGTGCGAGGTCTCGCACGAGCCGTTCCAGCGCGCTCTCGTCGGGGTCCAGGTACTGCAGGACCTCCCGCCACGGCGAGTCGTCCTCGACGAGGCCCGGTCCGGGTGGCGCCGGCTGGGGGGTGACGCCGAGCCAGGTGGCGGTCTCGTCGTCCAGGGGCAGAGCCGCCCGAGGCTGGACGAGACCGGTGACCTCGGTGACCGCCATCGATGCCGGGTCGAAGGCATCCAGGTCGGACACGGCGAGTTGACCGGCGTCACCACCGCCGTTGGCAAGGAACTGGATGACGTTGCCCCAGGCGAGCCAGCGGGCCCAGCGAACCTTGTGCCCCGCGCTGCTCACCGCGGCGGGCAGGTCGTCGATGACGGTGAGGGCAGACCAGGTCGGCATCGGTTTCGACCGGCCGTCGACGAGGACCGTCACCGGGCAGTCGGCGCCGTCCCGGGCGCGGGCGACCATGATGTGCTTCCCGGTCGGTCCGGGGAGCGGCTCGTCACGCAGCGCCGCGAGGAGGCGTTCCGCGACGCCGGTCGAGTCGGTCGCGGTGTGCGCGTCGGCCTGCTTCAGCATGCCGGCGAGGACCGCTTCGGCGCGTCGCTGCCAGCGGGTGAGGTCGGGGTCGGCGAGGAACCGCAGAAGCTGCTCGACCGGGTTGGTCCAGACGGTCTCGTCCAGTTCGTCGGGATCCGCGCCGGGCAGGAACTTCCGGTAGTTCTCGCGGGCCGTCCGCTTGGCCACGCCGCCGTACGGCATCCACCGGCCCGACCCGTCACCCATTCCCCAGGTCTTGACGTCGTCCCAGGTGGCGGCGAAGACGAGATAGCCGTGCGCCCGCAGGCGGGCGCGTTTGTCGGCGTCGTCGGCGAGCCGGTTGTACTGCGAGGAGGCGTGGTACTTGAACCCGTCGAGGTAGACCACGACGTCCGGGGACGGCCCGTCGAGACGGGTGAAGTGCACGTCGGGACGGGTGCCACGGATGGTGTTCTGCAGCTTCATCTGCCAGTGGGTGACGCTGTGCCCACCGTCGCGGGTGAACTTCAGGTCGGCGATCCGGCGGCCGTCGTGCTGGGTCACCCGTTCGATGCGGAGCCCGGAGCGGGGGGTGTCCCCGAGGGTGAGCAGTTTGGTGAGGAACTGCAGTTCCAGTTCGCTCTCCACCTGATGGATCAGGGAGATCTCGTGGGTACGGGTGCCCTTCTCCGTGTCCCAGGTGTCGAGCAGCCGGGCGAGCATGGCCAGCGCCTCGTCGCGGTCCATGAGGGCGAAGTGCTCGTTGCGGGCATAGCGCAGCAGACAGCGGTGACACGCCTTCCTCGCCTCGTGCTGGCAGCCGCATCGGGAGATGGTCTCCCGGGCCAGTTCGAGGATGGCTCGGAACTCGTCCGGGTCGGCGAGGCGGTCGAGGTAGCCGGTGCCCTGGGGCTGGGTGTCGTAGACGACCACGAAGTTGCGGGTGCCGTCGCTCTGTCCGTCGGGCATGGTCGCCGGAACGGCTTGCAGGTGTGCCGGGTCACCGCCGTACTGGGCGGCGATGCCGAGCTGGATCGCCGCCGAGAACGACAACAGGCGCTCCTGCACCAGGGCGGTGGCCGCCGGGATCAGGATCCGCAGGGCCTCGGTTTCCAACTCGTGGGCGAGGATCAGGTCGACGTGCGCGCCCGGACCGGCCGGTGACCGCCGGTAGGGACACCAGGGCAGGTGATGTTCGGCCCCCTGGATCACGGTCGCGCCGGACGCCTGCGCGGCGAGTTGCTGGCTGTTGGTGGTGGCGCCGTCGACGGTGGTGCCACCGCAGGAAACGCACGTGTGGAACCGGTTGATCCGCACCTCCTCGCCGGCGAAGAGTTCCGTGGCCCGGTCGTACCGCTGCGCGCCGAGGTTGAAGTGCCGGATCATCGCACGGCGGCTGTAGTCGACACCGAACGTCTCGTGGCGGTGCCGCCACGACGAGTCGATCTTCGCCGGGTCGACGTCGACCGCGTGCGCGGTGGCGTAGAAGCGACGGTCACGGTCGTCGCTGTCGTCACGGATGCGCGCGTCGTCGCGCTTGTCCCGGCTGTACACGCGGAGTGGCCGAAGCACGTGGAACACCCGACCGTGATCGGCGATGCCCTGGTCCCCGCAGCGCGGGCAAGGGCTGGCGTCCTCCCTGGCCAGGTGCGTGCGGACGTAGCCGCACTGCGCGCAGACCCGCCACTGCTCATAGGCGGGTCGGTCGGCGGTCCCGACGTCGAGTCCGGAGATCTCGTGCTTGTAACCGCGGATGTAGTAGCTGTTGCCGGGCGCGATCTCGGACAGCGCCTGGCGGGCCGGACGGGCGTACTCCCGTAGCTCGCTGTGGAAGCGACGATCCCCCTCGACCTGCTCCTCCCAGGTCAGCGTGGCTTCCAGGTCGGTCCGCGAATCGATCAGAGCATAGTTGGGCAGCAGTCCGAACTCGACCAGCGTGCTATGCGCGGCGGCGGCCCCGACCTCCCGCAGTCGCCGTCGGACGGCGCGCTGCTCGGCCCTGAGCATGCGGATCTCCCGAGCGTGGTCCGGGTCGCTGTCGACGAGCCGACCGGTCGCCGCGGCGATCTCCTGAAGCCGACGCCGCAGGTCCGACAGGCGGCTCTCCCAAACCTCGTCAGCTTCCTTGACGCGATGGACCACGCCGTCCACCGCGAACTCGCGAAGCCGGGCGGCGGCGACCGACGAGATCCTCTTACCGAAGAGGGCGAGGAACCCGTCGGCGAGCCGATGGCCGTCCTCGCGGCTGGCCTGGGCGAGGTGGGTGAGCCAGCCGCTGGCGCCGAAGAGCACGTGAGCCCGCCGGGGCATCGGCAGCACGCCGGGCAGGCGGCCCCGAGCGGACAGGTCGATCAGGTGGGCCAGGTACTGACGGCGCAGGATCTCGACGGCGGACAGGAAACAGCCCGGCGGGACGATCTGCCCGGCGATCATGTCCCGTGGATCGGTGAGGTAGTAACGGTCCCGGGGCGTCCGGCCCACCAGGGTGAGCACGAAGGCGTTGCCACTCCTGCGTCCGGCGCGGCCGGCCCGCTGGACGTAGTTGGCCGGTCCGTGCGGCAGCGACGCGAGGACGACCGCCGACAGGTCCCCGATGTCGATGCCCAGTTCCAGAGTCGGAGTGCACGACAGGACGTTCGGGTCGGTGTACCGGGCGCCGTCGCGGAACTCCGCCTCCACCTTCTCCCGCTGCGAGCGGGTGAGCATGCCGGTGTGCTCACCGGTCACCACCCGGAAGACCGGGCGTTCCAGATAGAGCCGACGGTAGTAGTCGTCCGGCGCGGTCTCGTCGGTGACGGCGCGCAGCCGACCCCGGCAGCGGTACTGCCGGCACGGCTGACCGATCCAGTCGGCGACCCGGTCGGGATGCTCGGTCTGCTGCCAGTGGCAGGTGTCGCAGCCGACGCCGGCGCGCACCGCCGCCTCGTCGTCGAGTCGCGTCACCCGCAGGTGGCCGGGCAGCAGACCGTACACGGTGTTGCCGTCGTCGGTGCCGCCGGCGGCGACCACGCCGGCGGCGGCCAGTGCCGGCAGCAGTTGGCTGAGGTAGCCGGCCGTGTCGGCGGGGTCGAGGCCCAGGCAACGGTGCGTCCAGTCCTGGTACCAGTTGCCCCGCGCGGTGATCACGTCGAACTCGGAGCGGGCCTTGGGGCCGGCCAGGAGGAACGCGGGCGCCGACAGGCCCTTCGGGAACGCGGGCATGCCGGCAGGGCGACCGCCCCACACCTGCCAGCGGATGCCACCCCGGCTCAGATACGGCTTCAACCACTCGTGGTAGACCGCGCCACGGACGCGCAGCCGCTCCAGCAGGCCCCGGAGGAAAGCCAGGTAGCGGGCCTCGTCGGGCGGGGTTTCGTCGAGCCGGGCGCGGCCGGTGCGATGCACGTCCCGGCAGATCGCCGCCGCGGCGGCCGGGTCGTCGAGGGCGACCTCGACGGCGACACTGCGGGTCAACTCCAGGGTACGGCCCTGACGGGACCGCAGGCCGGTCTCCATCACGGCGGCGAACGCCAAGCGTTCACTGATCAGCGTCCACGTTTCGCGGCTGCCGGTGTGTTCGCCCCCGAGCAGGCTGTCGACGTCCGGCCGGTCGTGCAGGTCCGGCGGCACGACGCTGGACAGCACGTCGGGCTTCGCCGCCGCGGTGATCATGTCGGCGAGCAGGTCGTCGAGTCCGGCCGTCACGCCGGGACGCAACTGGTCGGCCAGCAACGACCGTAGGGAGAAGGCGTAGGAGCGGTTGGCGACGAAGCCGGCCCGGTGCGCGGCGTCCTGCACCGAGTCGTTGAACAGCAACGTCTTCTTCTCCGCCGGGTCGAGTTCGCCGCCGGTGAACAGTTGCGTGATCGCCACCGAGGCAAGGGTGGCCAGGCCGGCACCGAGGAAACGGATGCCGTGGTCGAGCCGGCACGACGGGCAGCGGTCCTTCTCCGCCGCGTCGAGAGTGGAGAAGTCGCCGAGCACCACGATCGCGTCGTCGGCGGGTTCCCGGTCCCGGACCGGGTCGAAGGGCCGCACCCGACGCCCGTGCTCCAGCATCAGCAACTCGGCGGTGAGCTGCTGGATCTCGTCCTCGGTGGCGGCGATCAGGGCGCGGACGCGGCGCTTGTCCCGTCCGACGCTGGCCCGGTAGATCCGGTCCGGGTCGATCTCCAGTTCCTGCGGGTCCTTCTCCGGGGACAGGGCCATCCAACCGGACCGGCCGCAGTGCCGGCAGTAGACCGCCGGCAGAAGCGGGTGGCGGTTGTCGGCCACCACCGCGTCGATGTCCGGGCTGAACGGGTCGGGCTCACGGGGAACCTCGCCGTACCAGCCGAAGGCCGGCTGCCGGGAGGTGCTCCGCAGCAGCCGGGAGACCGACCGGGCCCAGAGGTGCGTCTCGATGTTGAGCAGCGGCCGGTCGGGCACGTCCGGATTCCGCGCCTGGGACAGCAGGCCCACGAAGCGGGCGAGCGCTCTGGCGGTGGTGTCGGGCCGCGACTTCATGGCACTGCCCCAGCCGGTGGCGTTCTTGCGGGGCAGCACCTCGATGATCTCGTCGAGCGTGCACGGTCGGGCCTGAAGCGAGTCCAGCACCGCCTTGGTGAGCGGGTGCTCGCGCAGCAGCCTGCCGAGGCGGGTGGGGTTGTCGAGGCAGCGCTCGCCGACGACCAGTGCGGCCACCTCGGCCATCATCTCGTCCGGGTCCCGGGCGTCGACCGCGGCGAGTTGTTCCGGGCTGGGCAGCGGCAGCCCGAACTCCTGCTTGTGGAGGAACTCGCCAGGTTCGTAGCGGTCCTCCCCCACCAGGGAATCGGCGTCGAAGGGCACGCCGAAGACCTGCCCGGCCACCTCGCGGATCGCGGTCCGACCGTCCCGGCCTCCGCCCTCACCGAGGGTGGCGGAGGTGGCCACCGGGCAGATCGGCCCGAGCGGACGGTCGGGTTCGGCGACGCCGAGCATGGCGGCGAGGCGTCGCAGCAGCATCGCCACGTCGGTGCCCTGCGCGCCGTCGTAGGTGTGGAACTCGTCCAGGACCACGTACGCCGGCTCGGCGTCCTCCCACAGCGGCAGGTCGTCGACGCGCTGGAGCAGCAGGTCCAGCATCTTGTAGTTGGTGATCAGGATGTCCGGCGGGTTGCGGCGCATCTCCGACCGCTTGGTGGACACATGCGGGTACTCGATCGCCGCGATGTCGCCGATGTAGAGTCCGGCCGTCACGCCGGCGAGCGCCGGATCGGACAGGAAGTCGTCGATGCGCTGCGTCTGATCGGTGGCGAGGGCGTTCATCGGATAGAGCAGGATCGCCTTGATCCCGGCCCGGCCCTGCTGCCTCCGGCGCCGGCAGTGATCCAGCACCGGAATCAGGAACGACTCCGTTTTGCCAGAGCCGGTGCCGGTGGTGATCAGGGTCGGCTCGGCCGTCCGGTTTCTGGTCGACAGCCGGGCGAACGCCCTGGCCTGGTGCAGGTAGGGAGCGAAGTCGGCCGGGGCCCAGTCGAGGCTTGCCCGCCAGTCGTCCGCCGCCTGGCGAAAGGGGGTACGGATCCGCAGGTACGGGCCACGGAAGATGCCCTGCTCCGGGTGGGACAGGAACGCTTCCAGACTCTGGCGTACGCCGTCCTCGGTCAACCCGAATGTGGTGGTCAGATATTGGGTGAGGGTCCAGCGCAGGGTGTCGGCGGCGATGGTCGGCCTCATGAGCGGATCACCCGGGGCATGCTACGTCAGGTTCCCCAGTGGATTGAATGCTTGATCAAGCACAGTGGAGCTGAGTCGGATTCGCGACACCGCAGGTAATGGATCAGCGCCTACGCTGCCACGCACCCACGACGTTCTCCTGGAGCAGCAACAACCATGCCGAACACCCCCTCCCGTCCACGGCGCAAACACCTGCTCAACGGTCGCCGGGTTCGCATTGCCGATCTGATCGACGCCGGTCTGCTGAAGCCGGGCGATGAGCTCTTCTTTCAGCAGCGAATCGGGGACGCACCACATCAGGCCACGGTGACGGACCGAGCGAGGCTTCGGCTGCCGGACGGCCGGGAGTTCAGCACCCCGTCCCGCGCTGGTGCCACAGTGGCCGGACGACGTGCCGTGGCCGGTTGGTCGGCCTGGCAGGTGGGCCGGAACGGCCCTTCGCTGCATCGCCTACGGCTGGAGCTGCTTCAGGACGTCGCCAAGGAGGTCGGCGCGGACCAGGAGACTTCCCACGAGGAGGCCGAGGCGGTCCGCCATCGCTTCGCGACGCTAGAGGCAGCCCGAGCGGCAGCCGAGTCCGATCAACCCCGGTCGTTCACCGTCCGCGAGTTCATCGGCCTCTGGGGTTTGGAGGACCGGGACCGGATGGCGACGGCGCAGGTCGAGGCGGACCTGGCGAATCACGGCCTGACCACCAGCCCTGACTTCCGAGCTGTCAGTCTGGATCGAATCATTCGGGTAGTCACGCCGCCAGAACAGGACGAAGACGAGAGTTCGACCGAAGGGTCCGCGGAGACCGCTGAGGCCATCGCCGACGAACTCAGCGAAGAGGGCGTCGACATCGGGCTGACGCTGGAGAACCTGTTCCCGCACCGGATGTCCCTGGTCTCAGTGCCGCCCTCGGCCACTTTCGAAGAGGCCATCACCGCCATGCAGATCAATGACTATTCGCAGGTCGCCGTGCTGGCGAACTCGCACCAGCTCTACGGCTCGGTGTCGTGGGAGTCGATCGCTGCCGCGAAACACCGGAACCCGAACGCCACGTTCAGTGACGCCATCGACCGAGGGGCCCGCGACCGCGTCTTCGACTACGACAGGCGTCTGTTGGACGTGCTGGGCACCTTGCAGCAGCACGGGTTCATCTTCGTACGCGACGACCAGAGGAAGATCAGCGGAATCGTCACCGCCGCCGACGTGGTGCGCAAATACGACGAGACGGCGACGCCGTTCTTCCTCATCGGTGAGATCGATCAAGAGCTACGCCACCTCATCGTGAACACCTTCGACGAGGAGACGGTGAAGCAGGCGTGCCTCGCCGCCAAGCTCACCTTCAAGTCACTGGAGACCATGTCGATCGGCCAGTACCAGGCCGTGCTCAACAACGCCGGATGCTGGGCGCAACTTGGCTGGCCTCTGAACCGGGAACTGTTCATCGCCCGACTGGACGAGCTGCGTAAGGTGCGCAACAAGGTCATGCACTTCAATCCCGATCCGGTCAGGCCGGCGGAGGTGGCGAAGCTTCGTCATTTCCTCGATCTGATCCGCCTCTACATCGGCTCGTGACTCCGCCATCGGCGAGGCAGAGGGGCGGTACGACGTGTCGTCGCTGACGAGTGAGGTGCGGGATGCCCGCAGCCCGGTGGCGCGGTGGCTTCGCGCGACGTTCCCGCACCACCGCGACGTGCAGGCCGCCTACCGGGAGGCGGCCGGCGTGGCCCGGGTGCTGCCGTCCACGACGGTCGCGTCGGGCACCCAGGGCGCGGCCATCGACTGGTGGTTGCGGTTCCTGATCGATCCGGCTCCGTCGGTCGGCCTCGCGGCGGCCGGGCTACGGTCGCGGCGGGCACCCTGCCAGCGTGCCGGGCTCGAACTGCTGCACGAGCTGGGCGCGGAAGACGACGATCGGATCGACCCGGCCCGGTTCGGCGACCGGTCCGACGAGTGGTGGGCGCGGGTGTCGTATGCGCTGGCGCTCATGGTGGAGTTGTATCGGGCGCCGAAGGTCGACGGCTCCCGGCTGATGTGGCTCGACCCGGGAAGCGGAGTGGCGGACCTGCTGGCGCTGGCCAACTCCGACGAGGTCGCCGACCTGATCGCGATGCGTGACCTGGCCGTGGAGAGACTGCTTCCGGCACTGCCGACCGGAGCGGTGGCGACCGGTTCGACATTCGACGGCAGCGCCGATCTTCCTGCCGACGCCGATCTCATCGTCGGCGGGGTGCTGGTGGACTTCAAGGCCGGCCAGGGAGGCAGGCCGCGGCGGGACGGCAGCCGGCCGGCGCAGCTCGCCCGCGAGGATCTGGACCAACTTCTGGGGTATGTGCTGCTGGACTACTCCGACACGTTCGCGCTGCACACGGTCGCCAGCTACGCCGTACGTTTCGGACACTACGCCGCGTGGCCGCTGGCCGACCTGTGCAAGCGGCTCGCCGGCCGCCCGGTCGACCTGCCGGCCCTACGCCGGGAGTTCGCCCGGGTGGTGCGTGGCGCCCTGCCCGCCGTCCCTGCCTGAGGCCCGCCGCGCCGATCCACCGTCACTCTCACGACGAGCCGTGCCGGTTGCCGAAGGTGATTCCGCCGTGGACGTCACGGGCCTGCACCGCCGACCCGCCGACGTCGCCGAACACGGTGTTGGTCACGTCGCCGGGGTTGGCGGTGAGGGCTGCTTCGACGCGCGCGAATCGCTCCCGGAAGGCGGCGTCGAAGGCCGGGTCACGGCTCGCCTCCTCCTGCAGGAGCGCGGCGAATCGTCGTACCGCCTCGGGGGTGGGCTGACGCAGCGCCACGTCCACGGCTTGCGAGGCGGACGGCTCGTGACGGAACCGCCGCCGGAGCAGCCGGGTCAGGTCCGCAAGGGCGGTTCGGGCGCCCTGCGCAACCTCGGTGGTGGCCCACGTGACGACCGTCGTCGCTGCCGCGAGCATGAGTGGATCGTCCATCTCGTGACCTCCCCGAGCCGACCCGAAATCCAAAGTGATCGGCCGAAATAGATGTTACTATCCGTATTCAGATCATGCTTGACGGTGGGAGGCTGGCATGAGTGGACAGCGATGGCAGGCGGACGCGTCAGCCGAGCTGAGCCGCCGCTGGGGCAAGTCCGCACACGAGTTGGGCAACACGTCCGGCGACGGCAGTTGCCCGGATGTGTGGGAGTTGAGCAACGGTGATGTGGCGGTGATCGGCCAGGATCTCACCGAGGCCTACCGGGATCGGCTTCCTGAGGGAGTCTCGGTAGACCCGGGCGAGCGTCTTATCATCGTTCCGCGGTCGACCATCATCGCGGCTAAGGCGGACATCCCTGATGCGTGAACTCCTCGGCGGAGATCCCGGCGAGCTGCTGGCCCTCGACGACTACTGGACCGACTTCGAGCAGCGGTTCTGGAAGACCGGTCGACCCGGCTTCTGGAAGCTGGAGCGGCAGCAGACGTTCAAGGAGCCGCACGACGAGGGGTGGCAGGCGTTCGCCGCCGGCCGCTGGGCGGAGTCGCTCCGGATCCTCGACGCGCGGCGCCCCGAGTTCGCCGATTACTACCGGCACGTCGTCGACAGTGGTTTCGCCACGCGACGGGTGCGGGTCGTGGCGCAGCCGCTGACTCCGTATCTGCAATGGGAGCTGCACGTGTTGCGGCTGCGCCACGAATACGGCGGCCTGACCCGCGTGGTCGGGCCGCAGCGGGTCGTCGACGCGGAGGCGGACGGGATGTTGCCCGAGCTGTACACCCTGGGCACCGACGTCATGTACGAGGCGATCTACGACGCCGATGGCGTGCTCGACGCGGCCCGCCGGTGGCGGGACCCTGCCGTGGTGGTCCGGTGCCAGGAGTTCATCGAGTCCCTGTACGACGACGGTGAGCCGCTTGACGAGTTCTTCGCCCGGTCGGTGGCCCCGCTGGAGCCCCCGCGCGTCGGTTGAGCGATGACGGAGGGCGACCGACCGGAGCACGTCAACCGGTCCGAGCTGTCCGGCCCGGCGGACCTGGTGCAGGCCCGCGACGTGTACGGCGGAATCCACTTCCACCCGGCCGAGTCGCCCCGTGACGACTCGACACCCCGCCAACTGCCCGGTGACGTGGGCGGCTTCGTCAACCGGGTCGACGAACTCGGCGTGCTCAACGGATTGCTCGGCGACGGGCCTAGCGGTGTCACGCTCGCCGTCATCACCGGCACGGCCGGTGTCGGCAAGACGTCTCTCGCACTGCGGTGGGCGCACGCCGTGCGGCAGGGGTTCCCGGACGGTCAGCTCTACGTCAACCTGCGCGGCTACGACCCGGGGCAGCCCGGTGAGCCGGCGCAGATCCTCGACCGGTTCCTGCGGGCGCTGGGCGTGCCACCCGCCGCGATCCCCGTGGACCCCGACGAACGGGCGGCGCTCTACCGCTCCCGTCTGGCCGAGCGGCGGGTCCTCGTGGTCCTGGACAATGCCGCCACCGCGAGTCAGGTGCGCCCGCTGCTGCCGGGCACGAAAACCTGCCTGGTGATCGTCACGAGCCGCAGCACGCTGTCCGCGCTGCTCAGCCGCGAAGGTGGTCGCCGCCTGACGGTGCCGCTGCTGTCGGAGAACGAGGCGGTCACCCTGCTGCACGAGGTGACGAGCGTCTACCGCACCGACGACGACCCGGCCGAGTTGGCCGAGTTGGCACGACTGTGCGCCCGGCTGCCGTTGGCGCTGCGCATCGCCGCCGAGCGGGCGGCCAGCCGCCCGCTGATGCCGCTGTCGGAACTGATCCAGGACCTGCGGGACGAGTCGGCGCTGTGGGACGCGCTCAGCACGGACGACGGCCCGGATGCCGAGGCGGTGCGTACGGTCTTCGCCTGGTCCTACCGAGCCCTGAGTCCACCGGCGGCGCGGCTGTTCCGCCTGCTCGGGCTGCACCCCGGCCCGCACGTCAGCGTGGCGGCCGCCGCCGCGCTCGCCGGGGTGCCACCCGCCCGGGTACGCCAACCGCTGGATGCGCTCGTCGGCGCCCACCTGGTGGAGCAGCGGGATCCGGGCCGCTACCAACTCCACGATCTGCTGCGCGCCTACGCGGTGGACCAGGCCCACGACGTGGAGAGCGACGAGGAACGCCGCGCCGCGCTACGCCGCGTCCTCACCTGGTACCTGCGCTCGGCGGAGGCCGCGCTGGCGCGCACCCTGCCGTTCCACCGGGGGCTGCCGGTGGAGGCATCGCCGGAGCTCGCCCCGCTGGCGTTCACCACGGCCGCGGAGGCGGACGCGTGGCTGGCCACCGAGCAGGACAATCTGGTCGCGGCCGTGCTGACCGCTGCCGACGCGGCGCTGCCGCAGGTCGCGTGGCAGCTCGCGGTGCTGCTGCGTGGTTTCTTCATGCACCAGAACGCCTTCGACCCGTGGTTCGCCACGGCGCGGGCCGGCCTGGCCGCGGCGCGGTCGCTCGGTGACCGGCACGCCGAGGCCGAGGCGTTGGAAAGTCTCGGCAAGGCCCACTTCCAGGCCCGTCAGCTCCGGGAGGCCGAGGAACACCACCGGGCGGCGCTGGCGATCCGGCGGGAGATCGGCGACGAACACGGCGTCGCGGTGTCGGTCAACGCGCTGGGGCTGCTGGCCCTACGTCACCGGCGACTCGACGACGCGCTCGGGCATTTCGGCGCGAGCCTCGACGTCTTCGCGCGACGGGGTGACCAGCGGTGGCAGGCCCTGTTGCTCAGCAACCTCGCGGAGGCCCGCTACGAGCTGGGCGACCTGACCGAGGCGGTGCCGTTGCTGGAACAGGCGCTCGCGGTGCAGCGGGCCATCGAGGACCGGGGGCAGGAGGGCAACTCGCTGTTCTTCCTCAGCATGACGCTGCGGGAACTCGGACGCCTCGACGAGGCACGTGCCGCCATCGACCGGGCGCTCGCCATCGCCGACGGGACGAGCCAGTTGTGGCTGGGGCACTGGCTGGTCGAACACGCGAGGACTCTGCGGGCGCAGGGCCAGCCGGACGAGGCGCTGGTGGCGACGCATCGCGCGGCGACCATCCAGCGGCGACTCGGTGATCGCAGCCGGGAGGCGATGGCGCTGGACGGGGCCGGTGAGGCCTACCGGGAGTTGGAGCAGCCGGAGCAGGCGGTGGCCTTCCACGTCCGGGCCGCCGCCGTCCACCGGCAACTGGGCGACGACTGGCAGCTCGCGTTGACGCTCGACCACCTCGCGACGGCCCTGGTCGACCTTGAACGGGGCGACGAGGGGGACCGGTGGCGACGGGAGGCGGTCGCGCTGCTGAGCCGGTTCCCGGACGGCCGCGCGGTCACGCTTCGCCGACATCTGACGGCGGCCCTACAGCGGGAGAGCGACCGACCGACAGGCTGACGTGCCATTGCACGTCACCAGTCGCGGGCCCAGTCCGGCGGGGGCACGACGGTGAGGTGCGGCTCGCCGGTGATCGGTTCGAGCGCGTGGACGATGCGCAGGTCCCCGTCTGCGGCGGCGTCCTCGTCGGTGACGACCCGGCCACTGCTGCCGTCGCTGCTCACCAGCAGCCACCGGTCGGGGTGAATGCTGCCGTCGTCGACCAGCGCCCGCACCCCGAACGTACGGGCAATGCTGGCGGCCAGCTCCCGCTCGCCCTGGCCGGTGGCGTCGGCGAGTTCGGTGTCCCCGGTCAGGATCCAGCCGAACCCCTCATCCTCGTCGGGCGGGGTGAACATCGCGACCGGTCGCGGGGCGTCCACCGCCCGGTCCTCGATCCGCCCCACGTAGACGGTCTCCGGCGCGATGCCGTAGTCCTCGTGGAGGAATCGGCGTAAGGGCTCGGCGGGTAGCTCGCCCTCGAAGTGGATCTGGTAACGCAACGCTTACCCCCGGTAGCTCTTGTGATGGCGAAAGATGTCCAGTGCCCGCTCCTGCGCGGCCTCGGTGAGGAAGGGATTGCGGGCCATGGCGGCCTTCGCCTTCTCGATATCGCCGCCAGCGGCAATGTACTCCTTCAGCGCGCCGTACTCGGCACGGTTCAACTGCTCCAGGCCGGGCCCGGCCTCCGGAAAGACCGTGCCGCTCGGCTCGACGGCATAGGTGCGGCCGTTCACGTGGTAGCGCTGGCGGTCCGGGTCCCAGGTGGCGCGGCCGGCGCCAATGTCCTCCAGGTCCCTGGCGACATCCGTGCCGGGCAGGACGACGGTGTTGACTTCCTTGGAGGGGTTCTTGGGCCGGATGCTGTCGAGGTTGTGACGTGGATGCGGCGGCTTCAGCGGTATCTTCCCGGCCGGTCCGGGGATGGTCTTCCGCGCCGCGTCGGCGACGTCGTCGGCAGATCTGGAGCCGACCTCGCGGGCCTCCCGCATCGCCGCCGACGCCGCCTTGGCGATGAGGCCGGACGCCGCCTCGCTGCCCGCCTTCCGGCCCCGCCTACCCAAAGACGATCTCCAACGCCTGGCCGATGAGGAAGTCGATGGCGATGTCGGCGAGCTTCTTGAACACGGGCACCTCCAGCAACGAGGCGCCCAGGGTGGAGCCGGCGGTGGCGACGGCCTGCGCGATCGCGACCACCAGCAGGGTCAGCTGGACGATCACGTTGATCTTCAGGGCCAGCACCGCCATGGCGCAGACCACAAGCGCGGCACCGACCGCTCGGGCGCCGACGGCGATCCCCCGCAGCACGTCGTGGGCCGAGTCGGGGTGGGCCCACTGGTCGTGGAAGGCGTCCAACGCCATGCCCTGGTTGCCCGCGAGCAACGCAACCGCACCGTCGGCGGCTGCCGAAGCGGCGTCGGCGTCCGCCCCGAAGGCGATCCATGCCTGGCCGAGTTGGAAGAGCCGCTCCTCGTCACTCTCCGGCCAGGTGTAGCCGAGGTCGTTGAGCAGCCCGGACAGCTCGCCCGGGAGCTGAATGCCCATCGTCGTTCAGCCCAGTCGCCGGAACAGTGCGGCGTTGTCTTCCTCGATGCGGTCGTAGGCGTCCCCCATGTCGACCAGGCCGTCACCGAAGCCGGTCAGCGCGGCGAGCACGGACGTGACCGAGCACTCGGCGATCTGTTGGGCGGCCCGGTAGGAGGCACCGATCAGGCCACCGACGTCGTCGGCACCGAAGATGTCGCCCATCCCGTCGGCCGTTCCGCGCAGTCGCTGCCAACGCGCCTCAAGCTGGGCCGCCGCCGTGCGGACACCGTCGCCCGCCGCGCGCAGTTGCACCGGGTCGATGTCGAGCGGCTTCATCGTGGTGGCTCCCGGAGCAGCGCGACCACATCCCGCAGCGCGTCGTTCATCCGCGCCATCTGCCGAACGGATCGGTCCTGCACCTCACCGAGGCTCTCCGCCAGCACATCCACGTCGACGGGCTGGTCGACGGACGCCTGCCTTCCCCGTAGGTCGTCGAGGGCCGCGTTGACGGCGGTCATCACGTGCTCGGCCAGCTCGCCGGAGGGCAGCCGCATCAGCCGTGGGTCGATCGTGAACGAGTCGAGCTTGCCGTCCCTGATGGTGGCGTACATCAGGCCCTCGCCGGCGCTGCCGGTTCCCATCGCCGATTCGGTGTCTTCCTGCACGGAACCCGGACCGCCGGACCGGACCGCCTCCAGCGACTGACGCGTCCCGGTCAGCAGAGCATCCAGAGAGGACAGCTCACGTTCGTTCGGCACAACACGGCAAGGTAGCAGCTCGACACCGTACGTAGGATCCCACAGTAGCGCCGCTCGTATGAAGAACCTGACCTTCCGTGGTCCATGAGGGACAAACGGCCACTTCCAGGCGCTGGGCACTCACCCTAGTGTCGATCACCTCACATGCTGTGAAGATCCCGACGGCAGCGGAGGAAACCTTGGTTGTCAGGCACACCATCGCCAACTGGTACGCCAACGCTGAAGGCCGAGATTCGACCGATTCACGATACGACTGGGAGAACGACGACCGGCCCGACCGCACGCCGGACACCTGGCTCGACCAGCTCGGGCAGTCGAAGCGGACTGGGGACTCCCGTCCCTCGAATGGATCCGCCACCCCCTCTCGGAAGAAGCGGCCGGCGCCGACACAACGAGGTCTCGCGGAGGCCGCCCGCGCGCTCCAGGCACGAATGCGAGGCATCAAGGATCAGACGATCGCCCGGCATCTGCGCGAGAGCGGCTGGCCGGACGTCTCCGCCGAGCAGGTTCGCCAAGCGCTGCGCGCTTACCCCGCCCGGCCGAGCCCTCAGCCCCGCGGGACCATCACGGTGACCACTCCACCCAGCACGACCCGGAAGCCGGCGAAGACCCCGTCCCGCGGCACCATCACCGTGATCACGCCACCCACCACCCGGACGCCAGCAAAGGCCAGTGCAACCGCCCCAGCACGACAGCCCCTGGTCGAGGTGGTCCGCGCCGTTCAGGCGAGCCGCCCGGGCCTGGGCATCAAGCAGTTCGCCCGGGAGGTCAGGGCACGCGGCTGGCCGTACGTCAGCAAGAAACAGGTGGAGGCCGCGCGGCGGTCCCTGCGGAAGGCTCCGCGCCCGTCGACTCCGCGCCCATCGATCACGGCGGTGCGGGCAACACCGGCGGCGCCATCGCTTCAGGCCGTACGGGCGCCTCATCCCGACGCCTGTTTCGCCTGCGGAGTGGTGCCGTCACCGCTGGGATCATGCCGTTGTTCCTGATGCACGGCGGATCCCAGCGGTCCCGGCGTCCATCGGACCCGGCCGCAGTAGGCCTGTGGTGACCGGTCAGTTCTCGGGGTCGTCCAGCTCGGCGACCGGTGGCAGCTTCGCCCGGTCGGGCCGCACCGGGGCGGGCGGCGGGGCGCCGAGGCCGGCCTGGTCCAGCGCGGTGTGCAGGTTGCCGACCAGTTCCTGGAGCACGTCCTTCCGGGCCTGCTGGTAGGCGAGCTGGGCGGCCGCTCCGGCGGCGGCACCGGCGCGCTCGTAGCCGCCCCAGACGTCCAACCACTCGTAGGAGCCGTTCGACTTGCGGATCCGCGCCACCCAGTAGGTCGCTCCCTGCTTGCGCACCGTCCAGTAGCTGCCGTCGGCCGTGTAATCCCGATATGCCATGACCACGAACCTATCGACACAACCACGCGCCACCTCGGCATTATGTCCACAGTGGTCATGAGACGCCGGTCGGCGGGGTCGGATAGTCGTCACAGAGATCGCATTGACAGTTTGCGGTCAATCGATGACCCTGGGTGTCCGGATGAACGCTGTGCCTCGCCCCCGGAGGTAGGCGTGAGGATCGATTCACTGGTGCGGTCGCTGGGCACCGAGTCGACGTTGGCGGTCGTCTCCGACGAGAACCTCGTGGCCGAGGTGCGCACGTTCGCCGGCGACAACGACCCGTACGCCAAGGTGCCGGTGCCCGTCCCGTTGGGTGCGGCCTTCCGCACCAGTCCCGCGCAGGTGCTGCACGAGTTGGGCGTGGCGACCACGTTCCTGGACACCTCCCCGCTGGCGCGGGTGGCCCGGCACTGGGCGCACGTCCGATACTGCGCGACGCTCGACGTCCGCCGGGGTCATCTCGCGTTGTCCCGGCACGCCGGCAACGTGGTGTACCACCACAAGGTGACCCAGTCCGAGCAGTTGGGCATCGGGCTGGCTCTGGTGGTGGCGAAGGAGGTGCTGCGGCGGCAGCACCCGGGGTGGGACTTCCACGCGGTCGACGCCGAGGTGGCGCTGAAGGCGGGGTTCCTCGACGGGGTCGGTGAGGTCGACACCGCGTCGAAGACCAAGAAGCGGCCGGACTACATCCTGATGGGCCACCACAGCGCCGGTCGGCGCAGCGGCGTGAAGATCGTGATCCTGGAGTGCAAGGGCACTCACGGGAAGGTCGGCTTCGCCCACGAGCAGCTCGCCCGCGCCGCCGTGCAGGTGGACGCGCTGCGGGTGGCGCCGACAGCCGTCGCTCATGGTGGCCTCCCGTCTGGCCGCGTCGCGGATCACCTCGTACGTGCTGGATCCACCGGGCGACGGCGAGCTGTGGTCCGGCGCGGACGGCGAGCTGGACGGCCTGCTGGGCGCCACCCCCGACGACCAGGACTGGCTGCCGCAGCCCGCACCGCCCGACGAGGAGCCGCCCGCGGAGCCGCCGGCCGAGGTCACGGACGCCTCCCTCGACGAGGAGTCGCCACCCGCGCGGCCGGACGTGTTCGACATCCCCGCCGAAGGTCGCCGCTGGTTCACCCAGATCCTGAGCCGTGCGGCGGCGGCGACCGCGCTGCTCTTCGCCGGCGCCAACGACACCGCCGGCGCCTACACCACGCCGCGCCAACGGGAGGAAACCCAGCAGCCGGCGCTGTTCGAGATCGACCACCCCTGGGCGTCGAACACCGCGCAGACACTGCGGCTGCCTAACGGCCTCCGGGCCGAGGGCACCCGCTACCGCGCACCGCTGCCCGGCGGCAACACGCTGGAGGTGTTCCGGGGCGTGGAGAGCGGCCTCTACCGACAGCTCGCGGAGGGCCGGGTCGGACCCTACCTGCGGGCCGCCCCGCGCACCTTCCGGCGTTGGTCGGGGGCGCGGCTCACCGGCGGGGTGCTGTCGGTCGGCCAGGACGGCACGATCCTCGTCGTCCGATCCAACGACGCAATCTGACGGCATCCGCGCCACACATTCCCACCCCTGGGGTACGTGATCAGCGCGGCGCGGGAATTGCGCGGTGATAGCCACTGTCGGGGGTGTCTTGTATGGTCAGAGGCGTAATCACCGCACTCGCAGGGGCCCCGGAAAACCATTTCCCGGGCAGCCATTGCCTGTTCCATCGACGGCGGAATGATGTAACAAAAAGCAACACGGAGAGGGGTGGGCGATGGCCGACGACATGGGTTCGACGGTCCCGAGACGACAGCTCGGGAGGGCGCTGCGCGAGCTGCGCACCGAGGCGCGCATGACGCTCGACGGCGCGGCCGAGGCGATCCAGTGCAGCCGGCAGAAGATGTGGCGCATCGAGACCGGCCTCGGCGCGGTCCGCGCGCTCGACGTCAAGGCCATGTGCGACCTGTACGCCGCCACGCCCGAGCTGACCACCGCGCTCACCGCCCTCGCCACCGAGACCAAGGCCAAGGGCTGGTGGCACTCCTACGGCGACGCCATCCCCGACTGGTTCGAGCTGTACGTCGGCCTCGAATCCGCCGCCTCCCGCCTGCGGGAGTACGACGACACCCTGATCCCGGGGCTGTTGCAAACCCGAGGGTACGCCAATGGCGTCTACCAACATCGCTTGCGCATGTCAGGGGATGAGCGGGAGCGCTTGGTCGAGGTGCGGTTGCAGCGTCAGACGCTCCTGGAACGTCGCCTTCCACCCGCACCCCGATTCGAAGTCGTTCTCTCGGAGGCGGTGTTGTTGAGGGTCGTCGGCAGCCCACACACGATGGCCGAACAGCTCCGGCGCCTGCTCAACGTAGGCAGACTTCCGCATGTCTCGATCCGGGTTCTCCCTCTGGCCGCCGGGTTGCACTTCGGCGCAGTGGCAGGGCCCTTCGTCATGCTGGACTTCCCGCTGCGCAACCGGGTCGAGCCCGAACCGTCGGTCATCTACAGCGAGTCCCTGACCGGAGCGCTCTACCTCGATCGCAAGGAAGAGATCGCCACCTACGAGGAGGTGTGGGCGAGCCTCGCCTCACTGGCCCTCGATGAGCAACAATCAAGGCAACTGATCAACAAGATCATCGGAGAGGTCCACCATGGTTGAGCTGACCGGCGCCCAGTGGCGGAAGAGCACCCGCAGCGGAGACAACGGCGGCAACTGCGTCGAGGTCGCGACCAACATGCC
The DNA here is from genome assembly GCF_040647835.1 of Micromonospora sp. NPDC049240. Taxonomy (NCBI): domain Bacteria; kingdom Bacillati; phylum Actinomycetota; class Actinomycetes; order Micromonosporales; family Micromonosporaceae; genus Micromonospora; species Micromonospora sp. NPDC049240. The sequence continues at coordinate 110,462 of NZ_JBEZCX010000011.1, read as the reverse complement.
CGGCGTCGTCGCCGTACGCGACAGCAAGGATCCAGCCCAGCATGTTCTCACCTTCTCCCCAGCCTCTTGGACGAGGTTCGTTCGAGCGACAACGCGTTGACTTAAACGCAGAGATGCGGGAGCGCGCTTTGAACTATTAAAAGCACGCCCCCACATCTCCTTGCTAACACACAATTAGCTCTTCCCTGAACCCCGCAGAATGTAACGGATGACTGCAAGTCCAACGAGCGCCATAACAACGTAGCCAACTGTTTCGCCAGAACTCCCAAACAATTTCTCCGTCACCCAAAATAAGCACCCGAGCAGTACCATCAGAATGAACACCGCAATGAGGCACCCGCCGAAATCTAAATTGTTACGACTCATTAACCTCTCGCCGCTCTAGAGATTATCCGCTCGGATGACTGCTGGCCTGCATTGGCCGCATCCTGCAGCCGCTTGCTGAATACGGCGTGCGCCTGCCGGTATTCAGCCTCTCGTTCCGCTTTGTAGAACGGCGCCGAATAGCCCTCCGGCACAGCGTTACGCACTGGGTCGTCAAGGTAATCCATAAGCTTCCTGTATGCATCGTTCGCTTGGTTCACGCCTCGCGCATAGTAGTCCCTCGTAATCCGTCGCCCCGCGCCATCGAACCACATCGTGGACTCGTAATCATTCAACACGGGGAAGCGCGCCCTGTACATCGATAGCAGTTCGTCGACTCCGATGCCAAGCCAAACGGAAACAAGCGCGTCAAGTTCGACTAACGCTGAGCGACGAACTCGCTCCGTCCTCAGCGGCGTGCCGCGGCTCCACTCGCGATCCACGTCGCCGAGGGCCCGCGCCTCGGGCAGCTCGGGCCACCGCACGGCCCACCCCTCTTCGCCACGCCACCCATCGCAGTAGAGACCTCGCCAAAGGGCAGCGTAGGAGCGGGTCACGCAGTTCAGACGTAACGCACGGATCAACGCAGCAGACGCCAGAGGATGCCCCAGCTCAGGAGCTGGCATCAACCCCGCATCTTTCACATCTAAGTGACCACGGCCGGTAATGCGGAGCAGATAGTCCAGCGGCAGCGACGCCCAGAAGGCTGCATGTAAAGCAGTTTCGCGGTCAGTTTCGAGCACCATAGAACGCACTGCATGGATATGAGTCGGACCAGGTGGAATAATAGCCGCGAAGAGGCTCCGCTCGGTGTTCAGCGGCACCATCTCACGCCAAGCTAGACGGTAGTATTCGCTGGATGGTCGATCTTTCCACGAGTCTTGGGCTGAATCGAATACTGCACGTTCAACTACTCTTCGATAGTTCGTTCGCGGTATGGCGTCATCGCCGCAAACCGTAAGGTCCCATGATTCGTAGTCCTTAGGACTACGACATGGAATGTTCGGCTGCTTGGCGAGCGGTGCAGCCACACCAAAATGGGGCCCCTGCAGGATCACTTCGCGCCAGTCACCCGGAGCCGAGCCAAGCCACTTGATCAATCCATCGCTTTTAGCAATTTTTTCATGGAAGCCTGACGAAATCATGGGCCGCATATCGGCTAACCGACCACCAACGTTCGCCAAGGCAGAAATAACTGCCTGCTCTCCGCAGGTTACAGGCTGGAGAAGCTTGGCCTGATCCGCGGCGCCGCCAACATCACCGATTACCATCTGCCATTCCGCGAGCACTGATTTATCTACCGTAATAAGCCGGCCCCGATGCGGCCGCAGATCCCAGACGCCTTCGAACTTGATGCCCGGCAGTTCTCCCTGGCCGTCGTGCGTCAACGAACCAGCAAGGGTCTCCGGTGCATAGAGCCAACTTGCATGAGTGAAGGAGATATGTGATCTAGGACCTCCGTAAACGTGGATACCGAACTCACGAGTCCAGCTAATTTCTTTAAAGATTAAACGCATATTCTGAAAATGAGCATGAAGCCGCAGATGACTATAGGCCGCCGAACGTAGTCGCCCCTCACGCGCGCCGCCGAAGTGGCTGTCTGGGTGGACCAAGCCTGCCATACCAGTTTCCGCAAGATTTGACCACACGCGACACATAAAAGCGCGGTACAAGTCCGGCTGCGTTCCAGCGAGCAATGGATACGTGGCAATGGCCGCATAATAGGCCGCGTGGCCAGCGTTGACCGTACGCTCCTGGAGGAAAAACCGATCGGCTGTCGCGGCCAGCATCTTACGGCCCTGCCGCGCCTGAGGCGACGATCCATCGGTCAAGATGAACCAGGGGTCTTGCTCAGCCAGCACGAGGTTCTCTTCCCACAGTGGACGCACCCACGGTGGGTTTCCGACTTGAAGGTCGAAGCCGCCTTTGCCGAAGACTTGTGCGAAGGCAAGGCCCCAGTGGAAGAAGCCCTGCTGATCAGCAACCTCGCCCGTTATGAGAAGCCAAGGGAAGCGATCGGACAGGGTCCAGGGTGCGTCGACGCCGATGACGCCGTCGAGTTTGCGCTCGAAGTCGCTCATCTCGCTCAGGCTGGTCAGCTTCCGGCCGTAGAACCGCTCGGTGTTCTCGTCGGCGTCGCTGCGGCCGATCAACGCTTCGGCGAAGGTGAGCCAGTCGTCAAGGTTGGTCAGCGGGACCTGCCGGCGGAGCTGTTCGGACACCGACAGCTTCCGGGAGGTGGTCGGCTTGGTCGGCAGTTGCATCTGCCGTGCCGGCACGTTTCCGAAGAGGTCGGCGGCCTCGTAGACCACCGGTTCCTCGTACGCCGGCACCTCGCTGACGTGTGACACCTGGACCGGCGCGGCCGGGTAGGCCGGATCCGAGCCGTCGAGCATCCCGACCTTGTCCAGCGGCCAGAACCACAGCGCGCACCATACGTCCATCAGTGTCTTGAGCCGCCAGTACGGCGTGCCCGGCGCGGTCAGGTCGGCGAGGATCTCCTCCCGGGGCACCGCCTCGGTGACCGGTGGCAGGTCGTCGGCGCCCCAGACCTTGATGTCGCGGCGGATCTCCTGCTCGGAGATGGCGAGGCGCTGCTGCACCAGCCCCCACAGGAACTCCACCCGCCGGGCGAGCACCTGCAAGCGCTTGACCTGGGAGTTCTTGCCCTTGGCGGAGGGGGTGCGCTTCATCGCCGTACGCCATGCCTTGAGCTTGGCGGTCTCGGCCGGTGCCAGCTCGCGGGCCTCCTTCTCCCCCGCGACCGCGCCCCAGCCGTCGGCGGGGAGCAGGAAGTGGTGGATGGTGCCCTCGTCGATCGGGCCGTCCCGGAACGGCTGCTCCTTGGGTGCGGTGGTCAGCCACGACTTGTCGGCGAGCTGCTTCGGGTCGTAGGTCTTGCGTCCGCAGCCGATCAGCGAGTTGCCGCGTTGCAGGTGCAGGCCGAACCAGGGGGCCTGGAGGCCGGCGTGCATGACGTTGAGCCAGAGCGACACCTCGGCCAGCTCGACGGCGGTGCGGTTGAGGTCGACGCCATAGCAGTTGTGCAGCGCGATGTAGGCCTTCACCCGCTGGAGTTCGAGGTGGTAGTCCTCCGGGTCGAGGGTGACCTCCAACTCCTTCTGCCGGCGGCGCAGGTATTCGGCGGCGACCTGGTTGATCGCCTCGTTGAGGAACGCGCCGGAGCCGAGCGCCGGCTCGCAGATCGTCCAGTCGAGCAGCTCCCGCGCCTTGGTCTCGGTGCCGTCCTGGTCGAGGCGGTACTTCAGGGCGAGCTGGACGGTGACCTCGGTCAGCGACTGCGGCGTGTAGTAGGAGGCGCTGGTCTGCCGGTCCCGGCCGGCGAGCCGGTAGACGAACGCGCCGGGAGCGTGGCTGACCCGGCTGCGGACCCCCGTGTACGGGTCCTCCTTGTAGACGAAGACGGCGTCGTCGTAGTCGTCGGCCTTGGAGGCCGGGATCATCCACGAGCCGTCCTTCGGGTCGCCGTTCTTGGCGACCTCGTAGAGCTGCTCGGTGGCGACGAAACCGGTGTACGACATCAGGCCCTCGTAGACGGCACCGAGCTGGTTGATGCCGAGCTGCGCGTACGAGATGAAACCGCCGCGGCGCTTCTTGCCGCCCTTGGTGAGCATCAGGCGGCGCAGCACCTCGTAGAGGACCTTGTTGCGCAGCCGCGTGTCGATCTTCGGGCTGTCCGGGTCGTCGGGGTCGCCGTCGTAGTCCGGCTCGGGGATGAGCCGCCCGATGAGTCGGGTCTTCTCCGGCAGGAATAGGTCCGAGCGCATCGGCTCGAAGCGCAGCCCCTCCCCCTCGCTGGCCTTGTCGTCGACCTGCGCGCCGCCGCGTGGCCGGTGGCCCTCGTTGACCATGCGGAACAGCAGGTCGAGCGACTCGTAGAGGTGGGTGCCGCCCTCGGCCGAGGGTGCCAGCCGGCGGGCGACCAGGTCGCCGATGCGGGCCAGGCTGTAGCCCTGGGCGTAGTCGGGGTCGTTGACCGGGAGGACACCCAGCTCGGGGCGGGCCTCGGCATAGAGCAGGAAGAGGATCCGGTAGAGGTAGCGCAGCGCCTCCCGGCCCAGCTCCCTGGCCAGCTCGTCGAGAACCATCACGTCCTGCGGCTGGTAGCCGGCGTCCCGGATCCGGTTCAGGACCTCGTTGGCGATCAGCTCGACGGAGACCTTCAATCCCTCGCGCAGTTCGCCGGAGACGCCGACGGCGTGCTGGCGGGAGCCCGCGACCAGGTCGGCGAGGGGTTCGGTGCCGCCCTCGGCGGGCGGGCGCAGCGAGTCGGCGCCGAACAGCGCCGCGACGACGTCGTACTCCTTGTCGTCGTTGCGGCCGTAGGCGGTGTCGAGGCTGACGGCCAGGTAGCGGCCCTCGCCCCAGGCGTGGCGGTCGGCGAGGGTGACCACGCCGCCGCTGAGGATCAGCACGTAACGCGGCTGCGGGCTGTCGGCGGCGAAGAGCCAGGAGGCGAGCTTGGCACCGGTGGCGATGGTCTCGTTGCCGGGCAGCGTGACCGGGTCGAGAAGCCGGCCGGCGTCGTCCGGGTCCTGGGCGGCCTCGGTGTCGACGGCCCAGCCGCAGTCCAGCGCGACGATGCCGTGCGCACCGCCCAGCTCGGCGTGGGCGACCGGGATCTGGTGCTCGTGGCCGGCGCGTTCAACCGTGATGGTCTGCGGTCGCGGCTCGAAGCCGAGCGCCGTCAACAGCCCCTGGTGGTGCTTGCGCAGCCGATCCGCGCCGAAGAACTCCTCGTCGGCCAGCTCCGTCTTGGCGTCGAAGTAGTCGCGGCGTGCGCGCCGCAGCGAGGTACGCGGGGTCTGCTCGCCGCTCTTCTCCGTCGCGGTCCAGCGCTTGACCAGGTCGCTGTTCTTGAGAGTGGCGGGCAGGATCTCGGCGAGGTAGTGCGCGGACAGGTACTCGCCGCGGTTGGTAAGTGACTCGAAGCTCATGCGACGTTCTCCGGGGACGGGACGAGGACGGCGAGCACCCGCAGCAGCGGGTCACCGGCGGTTTCCAGGCGGTCGAGCAGGTCGTGTTGCTCGGCGACGGTGGCGTCGACGCGCTGACGTCGCTTCTCGCGGTACGGCGCGGGCAGCTCGTCGAAGATGCTCGCCTGCTGGAAGTGGACGAGCTGGTCGCGGTGTCTGCGCAACGGCTCGGCGTTGGCCTCGGCCCACTCGTCGCGCTTGCCTTCCAGATACGTCCGGGCGGCGTCGACGGCCTGCGGCAGGTGATCGGCGAGCGGGTCCAGGGGCACCGCCTCCGCGCGGTTGACCATGTCCGGCCCGACTCCGGCCGCGCGGAGCACCTCGTCCATCGGGCTCACCGTCGGGTCGCCGGGCAGGCCGGACACGGCCATCCACTGCACCACTGTGGGCTGGCCGAGGCGGTTGGCGTAGATGCCCTGGATCAGATAGGTGGGGGCGGCGACGTCGGCGGTGAGCACCGGCGCCTGCTGGCGTCCCAGGCGGATCAGCACCTTGTCGACCAGCCAGTCGACCATCGGGTGCACGTCGCTGAGGAAGGCGATCTCCGGCCACATCGGGGTCTTGCTCTGCCGGGCCTGGTCGAGCTTGCGTTGCGCGAGCCGGCGGTCGAACGTGACCTTCAGGCGCAGATCCTCGCCCTCGCGGTGGGCGCGCAGATAGGACCGGGGCAGGTCGGTGAGGCGGTGCACCAGGTCGTCGGGGGCGAGGAAGGTCAGCAGCTCGTCGTCGCGGTGCAGGTCGATGTGGTCGTCGGGCCGGTCGTCGTAGATCTCGGCCAGTGCGGCGTCGACGAAGTCGGGGGTGGAGTCGAACAGCTTCGGCACCTGGGCCCGGGCGATGTCGGCGGTGACCGGGGCGGTGCCGACCTCGGCGAACAGGTCGGCCATCACGTCGATCTCGGCGTGCGCGGTCTCGTAGGACTCGTCGACGGTCCGGCCGGCGAGCAGGTCGCGGATCAGGCGGTCCTCCTCGGCCTTCGCGTCGTAGAGACCGGTCGTGGCCTCGACGCTACCGAGGGTGCGGTGGGCGACCGCCTCGCGGTCCAGCAGTTTCTGGGCGACCGTGCGGTCGTCCTTGGCGTCGTCGCGGCCGGAGGTGAGGATCAGCGCGCGGAACTGCGGCCGGTGCTTCTGCCCGTAGCGGTCGATGCGGCCGTTGCGCTGCTCGATGCGGATCAGGCTCCACGGTACGTCGTAGTGGATCAGGTGGTGGCACTGCTGGTGCAGGTTGACGCCCTCGGACGCGACGTCGCCGGTGAACAGCAGTCGTACTGCGCTGCCGGCCAGCTCGAACTCCTGGAGGATCCGCTGTTCGTCCTTGTCGGCCACGCCGCCGTACAGCACCCGGACCGCGTCGCGCGGAAGCCCGAGCCGGCCGGGCACCACCTCGGCGAGCCATTTGATGGTCGGCACCCGCTCGGAGAAGACCACCGCCCGGGTGTCGCTGCCCCGGCCCACGCCGATCGTCCGCAGCTCCTCGACCAGCGCGTCGAGCTTGCTGGAGTCCTGGTCGGACATCGCGGAGGTCAGCTCCGCGAGCCGGTCCAGGGCCGCCCGCTCGGTGCCGGTGGCGTTCCTGCTGCGGTTCTTGACCGTCTCGTGCAGGGCCCGGTGGGAGGAGAGGAACGACTTGAGCAGGTTGTAGGGGAAGAGACGATCCTTGCCGGTGACGGCGTCGTCGCTCCATCTGCCGGCCAGCCACACGTCGGTCAGCTCGTCGAAGATCTTCTCCTCGATCGCGCCGGCCTGGCAGTACACGGCCTGGGACGGGCCCCGGTCCGCCCAGCGGTCGCCGATCTGGTCACGCACCTCCGGACTGATCTTCGTGCGCCGCAGGTAGAGGTGGGCGATGTCCTTGGCCTCGTACCGCTTCTCGTCGGCGATCGCCGCCGGGTCGAGCAGCGAGATCAGCCGGGCGAAGGACTCCTTGTCGCCGTTGTGCGGGGTGGCACTGGCCAGCAGCAACGCGTCGGTCTTCGCGGCGAGCCGGCGGGCCAGCTCGTTGCGCTGCGTGCCCTTGTTGATGAGGTTGTGCGACTCGTCGATGACCACCACGTCCCAGGTGGTGGCGTCGAGGTGGTGACCGAACTGGCCGGCGTCCTTCAACGTGTCGACGGAGATGATGGCCCGTTTGAAATGGGTGAACGGATTCCGCCCGGCCGGGATCTCCTGCTGGATGCGCTGGATGCCGGTGGAGTCGAGCCGCACCAGCGGGATCGCGAACCGCGTCCACAGCTCCCGCTGGAACTGTTCGAGCACCTGCTGCGGGGACACCACCAGGATCCGGTCACCCCGACCGCGTCGGATCAGTTCCGCGAGGATCAGTCCGATCTCCAGCGTCTTACCCAGACCGACCACGTCGGCGAGCAGGATGCGTGGCCGCAGGCCCGACAGGGCCAACTCGACCGGGCGCTGCTGGTAGGTCAGCGGGTCGAGCAGGAACCGGTCGGCCAACGCCAGACCCCGCTCGGTACGGGGCAACGGAGTACGCCGCAGCACCGCCTCGAGAAACAGCCGGCTCTGCCGGAACCGCGACGACGTGTCGTGGACCAGGCGGGTCTCCTCCGGGCGCATCGCCTTGATGGTGTCGAGGGCGGTGAAGAAGGTGGCCTCGACGTCCTGCACGAACTCGGAGACGCCCACCGCCTTCACCATCGTGCCGTCCGCGGTGCCGGTCTTGACGCTGCGGACCAGCCATTCCTCGTCGCGGACGACGATCCGGGAACCCGGGGCGAAGGTGGCGTCCTGGGGGGTGGTCATCGGTGGAGCCTTCCTACAGGGTCGAACGGCGGGCGTACTGGCGGCGCACCCGGTCGACCAGCCAGGTCATGTCGGCGCCCGGGAGGGTGGGCCGCTCCGGGTCGGGCCTGGTGGGTGCCGGATCCGGCACCGGCACGGTGCCGTCCTCCTCGGGGATGGGCGGATCCTCGGGTTCCCGGCGCGGATCGTCCAGATCAGGCGGCACCAGCAGCTCGGTGTCACCGTCATAGGTCAGCGCGGCGACCTCCCGCCGCAGGTCGAGGACGGTCCGGCCGCTGCTGCCGGTGGCGACCGCGAGCAGCCGGGCGCGCACGGCGTCGAGGCCGGGCCGGGCGGTCGGGTCAAAGGCCAGCATCGTGCCGAGCACCTGCACCAGTTCCGCCGGTACGCCGCTCAGATCGGGCAGGTCGGCCGGATCGGTGATCCGCAGCAGCAGATTCCACGAGTTCGTCGGCGGGTAGAGGCCGTGACCGGTGAGTGCGAAGACCAGCGTCGCGGCCAGGCCGTAGATGTCGACCGCAGCCGTCAGATCCCGCTCGCCGCGCACCTGCTCCGGTGACATGTACGCGGGGGTGCCGACGATCGCGCCCACCTCGGTCAGGTAGTGCTCACGGTCGATCAGCACCGCCAGACCGAAGTCGATCAGTTTCGGGCCGTCCGGACCCAGGATGATGTTCTGCGGCTTCAGGTCGCGGTGCAGCAGCCCAACCTGGTGCACCTTCGCCAGGCCGTCGGCGAGCATCGCGCCGACCATCGCGGCCAGCGGCAACGGCAGCGGGCCCCGGGCGTCGACGTGCTGGCGCAAGTTCGCGCCCGGCACGTACTCGACCGCCAGCCACGCGGGGTCGCCGGTGGTGTCGGCGTCCTCGAGCTGCGCCACCCGGGAGCCGAACACCAGCCTCAGGCTGTCGACCTCGGCGGCGAACCGCTCCCGGACCGTGGGTTTCTCGATGAGATGCTGCTTGATCACCTTGAGGGCGACCCGGTCCGCGGTCGGTGACACCGCGAAGAAGACCTCACCCATGCCACCGGACCCGAGCGGCTTGACCAGCTCATAGCCGCCGATGTTGCGCAGCGTCATTCGCCCCCCCTCGCGACGACCGGCACTGTCCACAATGTCGTATCCATGCCGGACAGACGCATGACCGTACAACTTCGCACGATCACGAAGCTAGGGACCCTTTGGCGTATCGTGCTGACCCGATGGCGGCCGATCACCGACCTGTCGCCGGAACCTCTTTCATGCCGGGCCGTTACGCCCCAGGTGCGGGCCGTAGAACTCCGCTCGCCAGACCGTCGGCGGTCAGCCTGACCAGCTCCGCCCCCAGCGACGCCGCCTGTCGGATTGTCGACTCGAATGCCTCCAACCGCCGGAACGCCTCCCCGTACGCCCCCTGCTCCGCTCGCGACACCCGCCGCACCTGCGCCCGCCGCACGTCGAACCGCAGCGTCCCCGACAGGCTCGACGCCTGCCGTTCGTTCGTCGACGTCCGCAGTTGCCCGGCCAGGAACCACGAGTCGAGAACCGCCGGATCAGGCCGCAGCAGGTACAGACCCGGTCCCAACAGTGCTCCTTCGGCGGTCACGACGAGAGCGGTGAGCTGCCGGGCGATCACCGGCACGACCACGTCACCGGCGGCCAGGGGGATCTCCTGCCCGAGCGAGCCGCCGCGGGCCGAGGGCTCGCTGCGGGTGACCACGTCGGGCGCGGTCAGCACCGGCCGGCCACCCCCGGCCGGCTCACCACCGTCGCCGGAAGCCGCTCCCCGGATCGGGCCGAGGAGGTGCAGCGCGCCGGACCGCACCAGCTCACCGACGGAGAGGAACTCCCCCTCGGCCCCGTCGGGCGCGGGCGTGACCTGCGGCATCAGCGCCGGCAGGTCCGCGACGACGGTGGCGAGGCGCTCCCGCGTGCGTACCAGATGTTCTCCGCTCGCCTCGCCCACGACGGCGGGTTGGCGGCGGGCGGGGGTGAGGTCGACGTCCTCGTCGAGCAGCTCGATGACCGGCACGGCACGCGCGTAGCCGGGTTCGTCGACGTCGGTGTCCGCGACGAACGCCCGCCAGGTGTCGAGGACGCGCGAGAGGTCGGCGGCGTCGACGAGAAGCGTCCGCGCCGGGGGCGGCGCGTCGGCCGGCGGGCGTCGCAGCACCCACAGGTGCAGGGGTACGCCGTGCGGCGCCGCCGCCCCGGGCGGAAGTGCCACGACGGCGCGCAGTGCGCCGCGGCGCAGCAGTTCGGCGCGGATGCGCCGCCCGGCGCGGCGACCGGCGACGGTGGGCGGCATCAGGAGCACGGCGTGGCCGCCGGGGCGCAGGTGGGCCAGGGCGTGTTGGACCCAGGCCAGCTCGGGTTCGGTACGCGGGGTGGTGCCGACGATCCAGCGGGGGTCGTGGCCGAGTTCGTCGTCGCCCCAGTTGCTGGCGCCGAACGGCGGGTGGCAGACCACGGCGTCGAAGGTGCGCCCCGGGTAGGCGTCGGCGCGCAGTGAGTCGCCGGTGCTCACCTCTCCCGGCACGTCGCGCAGGGCCAGCCGGAGTTCGGCGAGTCGGGCGAGGTCGCTGTCGAGTTCCTGCCCGTACGCGGAGGTGCAGCCGGCGCGGACCGCGGCGCGGAGGGTGGCGCCGGTGCCGGCGGCCGGGTCGAGCACGGCGCCGCCGGCGACGTCGGCGAGCCCGGCCATCAGGTCGGCGAGGTCGTCGGGGGTGGCGATCGCGCGGCCAGGGCCGGGGGCGGAGAAGCGTTGCCACAGCGCGTCGAAGGCGCCCTGTGGGCCGAGCTCGTCGGCGAGCGCGTCGACGTCGGGCAGTAGCGGTATGAGCTGCGGATCGGTGGTGCGGGCGGGGCGTCGGCCATGGTGCCGGGCGAGCAGTCGGGCGGCGACGGCGGCGAGGCCGGCAGCCGGGGAGGTGCTGGTGGCGGCGAGGTGCCGCCAGAGCCGGTCGGCGGTGGCGAGGTCGGGGAGCTTGCCCTGGGCGTGCAACCAGCGTTCGACCTGGGCGAGGTCGAACTCGGGGCTGGTCGCGCTGCCGCCGACCGGCGCGGGGAAGTCCTCGTGCCGTTTGCGCCAGTTGCTGACGGCGGCCCGGCCGACACCGGCGAGCCGGGCGATCTCCGCTGCGGTGATGGTCGGCGTCTCCTGCACGTTCGAAGTGTGCCACAGACGTCAAGCGTCATATCTGTTGACAGGGTTCACGGACGATGCTGTCATTGAGCCCGTTGACATCCCTGCTCTCCACCGGAGTTCGTCATGCGCTTGGTGAACAACCCCGATGACACCTACCCGACCACTGTCTACCGGCTCGCCGTGCCGCCCACCGTCGACGGCCTGTCGTCCGCGCTCCACGTCGACTACCTGCGGCGACACGGTTTCGAGCCGACGCCGCACCGGGTCGGCGACACGCCGGCGATCCTGGTGCACGGCAGCGCCCCGCGCAGCCGGGCCGAGTGGTGCGGCGTGCTTTCCGGACTGGTCGGTACGGACGTGACCATCGGCCACAGCAACGGCGGCGGAGCGCTGCTGCTCGCCGTGGACGACCGGGCGTACGCCCTGACCTTCGGCACGCTGGGCCGGTTCATGGTCGAGCCGGAGCGGGTGGATCCCACGTTCGGGGTCTCCTTCGCCGTGCGGACCCTGAAGCCCGACGACATCCGCCACGTCCGGCGGCGGGTGCTCGGCACCAGTGGCCGCGTGGACCGCAGCCTCGTGCCGGGCGGTCAGCCCATCTGGAGGTACGCCATCGACAAGTGGGGCGAGATCGTCGGCCAGCTGTCCGGCCGGGTCGACAATCCGAACCTGACCGCGTGCCGGCGCGTCGGCGGGGCGGTGAAGGTCGAGGGCGGTGACGCGCTGCGCATCCCGCTCGGCGTCTCCCCGGAACGGCTCCTCGCCGACCTGCGGGAGATCGACCGGGTGTGCCGGCAGGAGTCGCCCCCGGCCGACCTCGAGTTCATCGAGCAGATCCGGCCGCTGCGACCCACCGACCCGCGACAGTCGGCGCTGGCCGACGAGCTGGACCGGCGGCTGGCGCTGGCGGAGCCGCCGGACCTCGGCGTCGCCGTGCCGGGCCGGCTCGTGGCCGACGTCGAGCACGTCGGGTCGTACCGGATCCGGGTGCCCCGCTCCGGACGGCGCCCCACCCTGACCACGGAGCTGGACCTGGCCGCGATCCTCGCCCACACCACCGGAGCGCTCGACGGTGACCGGTGGACCGGGCTGCACGACGGCACGCTGACGCTCTACGCCGACACCGCCGGCACCGAGGAGCTGACGTCCACGCCGGTGTCCCGCTGGCTCACCGCGGAGGTGGCGGTCGGCGCCGGTCACCTGCTGCTCCACGAAGGCCGGTGGTACGAGATCGGCGCTCGGCACCGCGAGTTCCTGCGCGACGAGATCGCCCGCCTCCTGGACCGGCCACCGAGCGTCGCGCTGCCGGCCTGGACCACCGCGCTGCCCAACGAGGACGCCTACAACAAGGAGGCCGCGAAGCGTCACCCCGGGCTGGTGCTGCTGGACAAGAAGCTCGTCCACACCCGCCAGCACCCCCGTGGGATCGAGGCGTGCGACCTGCTCGGCCCGAACGGCGAGCTGATCCACGTCAAGCGGGCGTCCGGCAGTTCCCCGCTCAGTCACCTCTTCGCGCAGGGTGTCACCTCCTACGACGCGCTGCGCTACGACGCCCGGGCGCGTACCCGGTTCCGTGACCTGGTGCGCGCCCAGCCCGGCGGCGTGGAGCTGCCCGAGGACTTCCGTCCCCGCACGGTGGTCTACGCCATCGCGCTGAGCGCCGGCCGCACGCTCACCGTGGACTCGCTCTTCACGTTCGCGCAGGTCGCGCTCTATCAGGCGGTGAAGACGCTGCGCGCCGAGGGCGTCGACGTCGAGGTCGTCGCCATCCCGTCCCGCTGACCGCGCACCGCTGAGCCACCCGCCGCGCCGCGCCGGGGCGGTCCCCCTGTCCGTTGACGTCACTCCGGAGGCACCGTGCGATCCGACGAGTTCCGCCAGGCCCTGAGCCTGCTCCCCGCCGCCCTGCACGACCGCGTCCCCGCGCTGCGTCGCCACCTGTTCCGCGACGACTGCCCGCGGTGCCAGCGCGTCGGCGACACGGTCACGCTCGCGCTCACCGCGGCCCACTACGGCCAGGTGGACTCGGCCGGCCGACTCCTCGACAACGCCACCCGGCTGGCCGCCGAACACGACGCCGCCGGCCACCCGCCCGACCGGGAACGGGGACACGGCCGGGCCGAGCGCCGGGTGGCGGTCTCCGCGTCGGTCACCGCTGGGACCGACGCCGGCCGGGACGGACACCCCGCCGGCAACGGCCGGTTCGTCCTGCGGCCCGAGACGCGGATCGGCCCGACGCGTCCCCGAGCGCGGCCGGCCGGTCCGGTCCCGGTGTCGCTGCGGCGGACCGGCTCCGGCCTGTACGTCTCCTCGCCACGCTTGCTCCGGGCGCCCACCGGATAGTTGACTCGACGACATGGCCCGCATCGCGTACGACGACACCGACGCGGCGGCGTTCGCGGCGACCCGGCACCTCGCCGACGACGGGCTCACCGCGTGGCGGGAGGCGGTCGCCCGGCACCTCGACCCGCGGCCCGGCATGCGCCTGCTCGACCTGGGTGCCGGCACCGGCAGTTGGGCGCGCGCGTTCACCACCTGGTTTCCGGGCCTGCGCGTCGTCGCGGTCGAGCCGTCGCCGGCGATGCGCGCCCGTGCCGCGTTCCGGCCGCTCCTGGGCGGCGACGCGGCGGGCCTCCCGCTCGGCGACGGCAGCGTCGACGGCGCGTGGCTCTCCACCGTGATCCACCACGTGCCCGACCTCGTCGCCGCGGCGCGCGAGCTGCGCCGGGTGGTGCGGCCCGGCGGCCCGGTGCTCATCCGCTCGGCATTCGCCGGCCGGCATCGGGCGATCACGCTGTTCCGCTACTTCCCGGAGGCCGTGCGCGTGCTCGACACGTACCCCGGCGTCGCCGAGGTCGGGTCGGCCTTCGGCGGCGCCGGTTTCCCCGCCGCGTCCGTCGAGCCGGTCCCGCAGGTCACCGCGGCGTCGCTGCGGGAGGCGGCGGTCACGCTGCGCCGGGAGGCGCACACGCCGCTCCAGTTGATCACCGACGACGAGTACGCGGCGGGCGTCGCGCGCCTGCGCGAGGCTGCCCGGGCCGGCACCGGGCCGGTGGTCGACGCGTTGGACCTGCTGGTCGTGCGCTGATCACCGCCGCGTGAGTCGTCTCCGCTCTCAGCTCGACAGTGGCCGTCCGACGCCGACCGAAGCCTGACGTGACGTGACGGAACGCTAGCCGACCTCGGGGTCGGCCAGGTGCAGCGACAGGACCTTGGCGGTGCCGACCGCCAGTTCGCGGTCGAGCACCTGGTCGCGGGGCACGAAGACCATGGCCTGCCCCTCGCCGAGCACCACGTCCTCCTGGCGGGCGTCCGTGGTGCCACGGAAGACGTACACGGTGACGGTGTGCGGGAAACCTTCCTCGTACGGTCGGGGGCCGCTCCACAGCAGGCGCAGGTCACCGGCGGTCAGGCCGGTCTCCTCCCGCAGCTCGCGGCGGGCGGCCTGCTCGGGTGTCTCGCCGGGCTCGATGCTGCCGCCGGGGAGGCTCCACCGGTACGGCGAGACGGGCGCGTTGCCGTCGCGGTGCTGCATGAGGATCGCGCCGGCCGGGTCGACGAGCAGGACGAGGGCGACGTCGTAGCTGGTCATGCGCGGAGCATGGCACGGCGAGCCACTTTCGTCCAACCTGGGCAAAAGTTGAGCCGAAACAACAGAAAGCTATGGACATATCGACATGGCTTTTGTAGCGTCGGCCGCATCCCATGACCTGCCCGACCGTCCCGAGCAAGGAGAGGCAGTTGACTGGACGACTCGCACTCGCGGTGGCCACCGTTACCGCCACCGCCCTCGTCACCACTCCCACCGTCGCCGCCACCGCCGCACCGGGCACCGCCGCCCCACCGCCGGATAGCGCCTTCCAGAAGGTCACCCTCAACGACAGTCCCGGCGAGCCGATGGACCTGGCCGTGCTGCCCGACCACCGGGTGCTGCACGTGACCCGCGCCGGCGAGGTCTGGCTGCACAACCCCGCCACCGGCCGCAACACGGTCGCCGCCACGTTGGACGTCTACCGGCACGACGAGGAGGGCCTGCAGAACGTCGCCGTCGACCCGAACTTCGGGCGGGGCGGCAACAACTGGGTGTACCTCTACTACTCGCCGCCGATGGACACGCCCGTCGACGACCCCGCCACCCCGGGCGTCAACGAGGGCGACGCGCCCGGCTGGGGCACCGCCGAGGACTTCGCGCCGTTCCGGGGCGTGCTGCGCCTGTCCCGGTTCCGCCTGGTCCAGGACCGGCTGGACCTGCGCACCGAGCAGCAGATCCTGGACGTGCCGGTCGACCGGGGCATCTGCTGCCACGTCGGCGGCGACATCGTCTTCGACGCCCAGGGCAACCTCTACCTGTCCACCGGCGACGACACCAACCCGTTCGAGTCCGGCGGCTACGCGCCCATCGACGAGCGGCCGGGCCGCAACCCGGCGTACGACGCGCAGCGCACCGCCGCCAACACCAACGACCTGCGCGGCAAGATCCTGCGGATCAGGGTCGCGGCCGACGGGTCGTACTCGATCCCGGCGGGCAACCTGTTCCGCACCGGGACGCCCCGCACCCGCCCGGAGATCTACCTGATGGGCGTGCGCAACCCGTTCCGGATCGAGGCGAACCGGGGCACCGGTGAGCTGTACGTCGCGGACTACTCGCCGGACGCGCGGGAGGCGGACCCGACGCGCGGGCCGGCCGGGCACGGCAAGTGGCTGTCCACCCGCCGGGCCGGCAACTTCGGCTGGCCGTACTGCGCCACCGCCGACCTGCCCTACGTGGACCACGACTTCGCCACCGGCGCGTCCGGGGCCCCGTTCGACTGCGCCGCCCCGGTCAACGACTCACCACACAACACCGGGCTGCGCGCGCTGCCACCGGTGCAGCAGCCGCAGGTGGCCTACACGTACGGCGACTCACCGCGGTTCCCGGAGCTGGGCGACGGTGGCATCGGCCCGATGGCCGGCCCGGCGTACGACTTCGACAGGCGCACCACCCGGGGTCGCACCGCGGTCGGCTGGCCGTCCCACTACGACGGCCTGCCGCTGTTCCACGAGTGGACCCGCGACTACGTCAAGGCGTTCCGGCAGGACCGGCGCGGCGCGGTGACCGGCATCGAGCCGGTGCTGCCCTCGGTGGTCTTCGACAACCCGATGGACCTGGAGTTCGGCCCGGACGGCGCGCTCTACGTGCTGGAGTACGGCGACGGCTACTTCAGCGAGAACCCGGACGCGCAGCTCGCCCGCATCGACCACATCGGCTGGACCGGCAACCACACGCCGGTGCCGCGGGCCTCGGCGACGCCCACCGCCGGCGCCGCCCCGCTGACTGTCGCGTTCTCCAGCGCCGGCACCACCGACGCGGACGGTGACCGGCTGCGCTACGAGTGGTACCTCGACGACGACAACCGGGTCGACTCGCGGGCGCCGAACCCGACGTTCACCTACCGGGAGAACGGCCTCTACCGGGCCACGCTGAAGGTCACCGACCCCGCCGGCCGGTCCGCCTCCACCGAGGTACGGATCGCGGTCGGCAACGCCGCCCCGGTGGTGGAGCTGGTCGACCCGGTCGAGGGTCAGTCGTTCTCGTTCGGCGACACGGTCGCCTTCGAGGTCCGTGTGACCGACGACCAGCCGGTGGACTGCGCCCGCGTCACCGTCACCTACATCCTCGGCCACGACAGCCACGGGCACCCGCAGACCACGGCCAGCGGCTGCACCGGCTCGATCACCACCACCGTCCCGGAGGGCCACGACCCCGGGACGGACAACCTCACCGGCGTGTTCGTCGCCAGCTACACCGATGCCGGGAGCGACGGGCTGCCCGCGCTGACCGGCACCGACCAGGTCGTCCTGGTCCCCTCCGCGTAAGACCGGCGAAAAGGAGAACGTCATGTGTTACGGATTCGACGGGGAGAGCGCGCTGCGGCAGTCCCTCGACCGGCGCAACCTGCTGCGCGGCTCGCTGGCGGCGCTGGCCGGTGTCGGGCTGGCCGGCGGGCTCGGCGCGACCGCGGCCCAGGCCGGCGGTGGGCACCAGCACGGCCGGCGGCACGTGCCGAAGGAGCTGATCAGCCTTCAGCTCTGGACGGTCCGTGACGCGCTCAACGGCGCACCCGGCTACGACGCGACGCTGGCCCACCTGGCCCGCGTCGGCTACCCGCGGGTGGAGCTGGCGCTCGGCTACTTCGGCCGCACCGCGAAGGAGCTGCGCCGGTTCCTCGACGGCATCGGCATCCGGGCCACCTCCAGCCACGACGGGATCGCCGCCGACGCCGCCGCTCTGGAGCAGAAGATCGCCAACGCCCGTACGCTGGGCCAGCGGTTCATGGTGGTGCCGTACCTGAACTCCGACCGCGAGGACGACTGGAAGCGCTGGGCGGAACAGATGAACGTCGAGGCCGCCGCCGCGCGCCGGGCCGGCCTGCGGTACGGCTACCACAACCACGCGCACGAGTTCACCATCGACTTCGGCAACGGCCGGCGCCCGTGGGACGTGCTGACCGAGGAGTTGGACCCGCGCCTGGTGCACCTGGAGATCGACCTGTACTGGGCGGTGACCGGTGGCATCAACTCGGGTGAGGGCGTCGACGACCCGGAGGGCTTCGCGCTCGACGTCATCCGCTGCGCGCCCCAGCGGGTGTTGCAGTACCACGTCAAGGACCGCGACCCGGTCACCGGCGACATGGCCGACCTCGGCACCGGGATGATCGACTTCGCCCGGATCTTCCGCCGGCACCAGGTGCTGGAGTACATCGTGGAGAACGACACCCCGGACGTGACGCCGCAGCGGACCGCCGAGGTCGGCTACCGCTACCTGCGCCGCCTGACCTACTGACACGACGGCGCCTACGGCTCGCCGCACCCTCGGGTGGCGGAGCCGTAGGCGCCGTCCTGGTCAGCGGTGCCAGTGCTGGCGTGGGCGCAGCCCTCCCGCCTGCTCACGCGCCCACCTTGGCGGTGCTGGCGCGCAGGACCACCTCGCCGCTCAGGCGCAGGATCCGCCGGCGGCGGGTGGTGTTCTCGGTGAGCGCCAGCTCCATCACCTTCTCGCCGATCTCGCGCAGCGGCAGCGCCACGGTGGTCAGCGGCGGGGTGAGGTCGCGGACGATCGGGATGTCGTCGAACCCGGCGACGGACACGTCACCGGGCACCGACAGGCCGTGGTCGCGCAGCGCCGCGTACGCGCCGATGGCCATCACGTCGGTCACCGCGAACACGCAGGTGGCGTCCAGGCCGCGGGTCAGCAGGTCGGTCATCGCCTGGTAGCCGCCGTCGCGGGTGAACGGCCCCTCGATCACGTCTGCCGGGTCGAGGGTGACACCGGCGGCGGCCAGCTCGTCCCGGAAGCCGCCGAGCCGGTCGATGACGGTGGTGAGCGTCCGAGGGCCGGAGAGCACCGCGAAGCGGCGGTGACCCAGTTCCAGCAGGCTGCGGGCCATGGCGGCGGCGCCGGCCCGGTTCTCCGGCAGCACGCTGTCGACCTTGAGGCTGCGGTGCCGGCTGACCACGGCGACCCGGCCGCCGCCGTCGAGGTAGGGCTTCAGCTCGGCCTCCATGGCCCGCTCCCAGCGGGTGTCCTCGAAGCCGGAGCCGATGAGCAGGATGGCGGGCGCGCGTTCGGCGCGCAGCATCGACACGTACGCGATCTCGCGTTCCGGGTCGCGGAACGTGCTGGCCAGCATGACCAGCAGGTCGTTGGCGCCGGCGACCCGCATGACGCCGCCGGCGACGGCGGCGAAGTAGGGGTCGGTGACGTCGTGGCAGATGACGCCGACGGTGCGGTGGGAGGCCCCGGCCAGCGCCCGGGCGTGCGCGTTCGGGGTGTACGCGAGTTGCGCGGCGGCGGCCAGGACGCGGTCGCGCAGGTGCGGGGTGACCCGCATGCCGTTGAGCGCGCGGGAGGCCGTGGCCAGCGAGACGTCGGCGGCCCGGGCCACGTCCTCCAGCGTCACGTGCGCCCGTGGCTGCATCGATCTCCCCCGTACGGAACGTCTTGACCGGCCGGTTTCGGCGTGGCTACCGTACCTCCTGAAAGCGCTTACTGAAAACGCATTCAGGAGCGGGACCGCCACCCGGAAGGACACACGTGGAGCGCACGTCTATCGGGATCATCCTCAACGGCGTGACCGGGCGGATGGGCTACCGGCAACATCTGGTCCGGTCCCTGCTCGCGATCCGGGAGCAGGGTGGGCTACCCGCCCGCGACGGCAGCCGGATCTGGCCGGAGTTGACCCTGGTGGGCCGCAACGAGGCCCGGCTCGCCGAGATCGCCGCCCGGCACGGGCTCACCTCGTACACCACCGACCTGGCCGCGGCGCTCGCCGACGACCGCCACCAGATCTACTTCGACGCGCAGGTCACCGCCCAGCGGGAGAAGGCGATCCGGGCGGCGATCGAGGCCGGCCGGCACGTCTACACCGAGAAGCCGCTCGCCGAAGGGGTGGACGGGGCGCTGGAGCTGGCCCGGCTCGCCACCGACCGGGGCGTGAAGAACGGCGTGGTGCAGGACAAGCTGTTCCTGCCCGGCCTGCGCAAGCTCAAGCGGCTGGTCGACGGCGGGTTCTTCGGCCGGATCCTGTCGGTGCGCGGCGAGTTCGGCTACTGGGTGTTCGAGGGCGACTGGCAGGACGCGCAGCGGCCGAGCTGGAACTACCGCGCCGAGGACGGCGGCGGCATCACCGTCGACATGTTCCCGCACTGGCACTACGTGCTGGAGCAGCTCTTCGGCCGGGTCACCGCCGTCACCGCGGTCACCGCCACGCACATCCCGGAGCGGGTCGACGAGAACGGCGTCACCTACCCGGCCACCGCCGACGACGCCGCGTACGGGATCTTCGAGCTGGCCGGCGGCGTCATCGCGCAGATCAACTCCTCGTGGGCGGTCCGGGTGTACCGGGACGAGCTGGTCGAGTTCCAGGTCGACGGCACGCACGGCAGCGCGGTGGCCGGGCTGCGGGACTGCCGTATCCAGCACCGCGGCGCCACCCCGATGCCGGTGTGGAACCCGGACCTGCCGGTCACCGAGCCGTTCCGCGCCCAGTGGCAGACCGTGCCGGACAACGCCGACCACGACAACGGGTTCAAGGTGCAGTGGGAGGCGTTCCTGCGGCACGTCGTGGACGACGAGCCGTTCCCGTGGGACTTCCTGGCCGGCGCGCGCGGCGTGCAGCTCGCCGAGGCCGGGCTGCGCTCCGCCCGGGAGGGGCGGCGGGTCGAGATCGAGGAGATCGACAGGTGACCGTCCGGATCACGCTGCCCACCCCGGGCGGCGGCACCGAGACGCGGACGCTGCGGGAACCGGCCGGCTGGCAACGGCCGGCCGCGCCGCCGGCCAGCCGGATCGCGTACGCGGCGGCGCACGTGGTCGCCGACCCGTACGCCGACAACGCCCCCGACGCGCCCGCGCGGCTGGACTGGGACGCCACCCTCGCGGTACGGCGTGACCTGTGGTCGTGGGGGCTCGGCGTGGCCGAGGCGATGGACACCGCGCAGCGCGGCATGGGGCTGGACTGGGCGGCCACCCGCGAGCTGATCCGGCGCAGCGCCGCCGAGGCCGCCGCGTGCGGCGGGCGCATCGTCGCCGGGGCGGCCACCGACCAGCTCACCGGCGTGCCCGACACGCTCGACGAGGTGGTCGCCGCATACGCCGAGCAGGTCGCGTTCGTGCAGGAGTGCGGCGCGGTCGCGGTGGTGATGGCCAGCCGGCAGCTCGCCGCGCTCGCCACCGGCCCCGACGACTACCGGCGCGTCTACCAGCAGGTGCTGGGCGCCAGTGGCGCACCGGTGGTGCTGCACTGGCTCGGTGACATGTTCGACCCGGCGCTCGCCGGCTACTGGGGCTCGACCGACCTGGACGACGCCACCACGACGTTCGTCGCGCTGGTGCGCGCGCACGCCGACGTGATCGACGGCGTGAAGGTGTCGCTGCTCGACGCCGGCCGGGAGGTGCGGCTGCGGGAGCTGCTGCCGCCCTCCGTGAAGGTCTACACCGGCGACGACTACCACTATCCGGAGCTGATCGCCGGCGATGGCGAGCGGTCCAGTCACGCGCTGCTCGGCGCGTTCGCGGCCGTCGCCCCGGCCGCGTCGGCCGCGCTGCAACGGCTCGACGCCGGGGACCCGGCCGGCTTCCGGGCGGTCCTGGACCCGACCGTGCCGCTGTCCCGGCACGTGTTCGCGCCGCCGACGCGGTACTACAAGACCGGCATCGCGTTCCTCGCCTGGCTCAACGGCCGGCAGCCCGGCTTCACCATGGTCGGCGGCCTGCACGGCGGGCGCGGCGTACCGCACCTGGTGGAGACGTTCCGGCTGGCCGACGCCGCCGGGCTGCTGCTCGACCCGGAGCTGGCGGCACACCGGATGCGCGGGTACCTCGACGTGGCCGGGGTGACCGGATGACCGCCGATCCGCGGCTGGCGAAGCTGTCGCTCAACCAGCGCACCACCGAACGCTGGTCGGTCCGGGAGGCGGTCGACGGCTGCGTCCGCGCCGGCATCCCGGCGATCGGGCTGTGGCGCGAGCCGGTCGCCGAGATCGGCGTACCGGCCGCCGCGGCGCTCGTCGCGGACGCCGGGCTGCGCGTGTCCTCGCTGTGCCGGGGCGGGTTCCTCACCGCCGCCGGCGGGACCGCGCGGGCCGAGGCGCTGGCCGACAACCGGCGCGCCATCGACGAGGCGGCCGGCCTCGGCACCGACTGTCTGGTGCTGGTCGTCGGCGGCCTGCCGCCCGGCTCCCGCGACCTGGCCGGCGCGCGGGCGCGGGTCGCCGACGCGCTCACCGAGCTCGCCCCGTACGCCGGCGAACGCGGCGTGCGCCTGGCGCTGGAGCCGCTGCACCCGATGTACTGCGCCGACCGGGCGGTGCTGTCCACGCTCGGGCAGGCGCTCGACCTGGCCGAGGCGTTCCCGGTCGACCAGGTCGGCGTCGTGGTGGACACGTTCCACGTCTGGTGGGACCCGGACGTGTGGCGGCAGATCGCTCGCGCCGGAGCGCGGATCGCCAGCTTCCAGGTGTGCGACTTCCTCACCCCGCTCCCGGCCGACGTGCTGCTCGGGCGCGGAATGATGGGCGACGGGCACATCGACTTCCCGCCGCTGCGCCGCGCCGTGGCGGCGGCCGGCTACACCGGGGACACCGAGGTGGAGATCTTCAACGCCGAGGTGTGGGCGACCGACCCGGACCAGGTCGTCGCCACCATGGCCGAGCGCTACGTCGAGCTGGTGCTGGCCGACTGACGCGCGCCCGGTCCGGCCTGTCGGACGAAACACGTGGTCGTCCGGCGGACCGGTAGGTCAAGATCGGGTCATGACGCTGCCGCCCCCCTCGATCACCACGCCGATCACCGCCGACCTGCTGCGCGGCGCGCTCGACCTGGAACGCACCGCGCACGGCGTGCTGCCGCACCGGCTGCCGGCCCGCGCCCGGGCCCAGAACACCGACCCGCAGGTGACGATGGCGGAGACGATGCCGTCCGGCGTACGACTGGTGTTCCGCACCCGCGCCACCGTCGTCGAGCTGGACGTGCTGCCCACCAAGATGGTCTACCGGGGCGCCCCGCCGCGCCCGGACGGCCGCTACGACCTGCTCGTCGACGGGCGGCTGGCCGGGCAGGCCACCGCCGATGGCGGCAAGGTGCTCACCATCGACCTGACCACCGGCGACGTGACCACCGATCCCGGACCGGTCGCCACGGTCCGCTTCGCCGACCTGCCCGTCGGCGACAAGGAGGTGGAGGTCTGGCTGCCGCAGCGCGAGATCACCGAGCTGGTGGCGCTGCGCACCGACGCGCCGGTCGAGCCGGTCGGCGACCGGGGGCGGCGGGTGTGGCTGCACCACGGCAGCTCGATCAGCCACGGCTCGGACGCCGAGAGCCCCACCGCCACCTGGCCGGCGATCGCCGCCGGGCTCGCCGGCGTGGAGCTGGTCAACCTCGGGTTCAGCGGCAGCGCGCTGCTCGACCCGTTCACCGCGCGGGCGATGCGCGACACCCCGGCGGACCTGATCAGCGTGAAGATCGGCATCAACCTGGTGAACAGCGACGCGATGCGGTTGCGCGCGTTCACCCCGGCGGTGCACGGCTTCCTCGACACGCTGCGCGACGGGCACCCGGAGACCCCGCTGCTTGTCGTCTCGTCGATCCTGTGCCCGATCCAGGAGGACACGCCCGGCCCGGGTGCGGCCGACCTCAGCACCGGCACGCTGCGGTTCGTCGCCACCGGCGACCCGGCCGAGCAGGCCGCCGGGAAGCTCACGTTGCGGGTGATCCGCGCCGAACTGGCCCGGATCGTGGCCGCCCGCGCCGCCGACGACCCGAACCTGCACTACCTGGACGGGCTGGAGCTCTACGGCGAGGCGGACTACGCCGAGCTGCCGCTGCCCGACGAGCTGCACCCCGACCCGGTCGCGGACCGCCGCATCGGCGAGCGGTTCGCCGCGCTGGCGTTCGGCGCGGGCGGCCCGTTCGCCGCCGACGGTTCCTGACACGCCGGCCGGTCGGGACGCTCGCGGCGTCCCGACCGGCCCGGGTGACGGCGGTGCGGTCGGGTCAGAGCCGTCGCCGGCCGTAGGCGCCGGCGACGACGGCCACGCCGATCGCGGCGAAGACGACCTGGATGAGCAGCTCGATCCAGTCGACGCCGTTGGTGTCGGCCACGTCCAACGCGCCCGCGACGGCGGTGCCCAGCAGCGCGGCGACCACGCCGATGACCAGGGTGAGCCAGATCGGGATGTTCTGCTTGCCCGGTACGACCAGGCGGCCCAGCGCGCCGATGATCAGACCGATGATGATGCCGGAGATGATGCCGCCGACGTGCATGATGGCCGCCCTTCCTCAGGGATGTGAGTCGACCGGTCAATTGCCCCGGGCAACGGAAAATGAAACCGGGTGGCGGGCTGACCGGAGCGCCGCCGGTGGGGTGGGATGGGACGGACCGGACGGCGCGGCACACCGAGGAGGACGCGATGGCACACGGCCCGGTGCTGGTGATCGGAATCGACCCGGCTCGGATCCCGGGCTGGGACCCGGCGCCGGTGGTCGCCGCGATCGCGCGCGGTCACGCCCGCTTCGCCGAGCACGGGATCGAGGCCGACCTGTGCCTGGTCGCGCCGGACCCGGACGCCGAACGGGAGGTCGCGGCGGCGCTGACCCGCCGGGCGTACGCCTGCGTGGTGGTCGGTGGCGGCCTCCGCAAGCACGAGCCGCTGCTGGAGCTCTTCGAGCAGGTCGTCAACCTGGTGCACCGGCACGCCCCGGGCGCGGCGATCGCGTTCAACAGCACCCCGGAGGACACCGTGGACGCGGCGCTGCGCCGGCTCGGCTAGGGCGTGTCGCGCAGCGGCCACACCTCGACCACGCCGTGGGCCACCGCGCACGGCGTTCCCGACACCAGCTCGATCGCCTCCGCCATCGACGCCGCCTCGATCACCGCGAAGCCGCCGATCGGCAGCGCCGAGGTCAGGAATGCCCCGTCCCGCACCTCGGCGCCCGCGCCGTCGGGGTTGCGCACCTGCACCGGAGCGCCGGCCACGCCCATCCGCACCCCGGTCGCCCGCAGCCGCTCGTCGTGCGCGTGGGCGGCGTCGCGTACCGCGGGGTCGGTGCGGTCGTAGCCGTCCTGGTCGCCGTACCCGATGGTGATGAACGTCGGCATGCTGCGGGCCCTCCGTCGCGGTTGCGGTCCTCGACCTGCCTACCACGCCCGCGCCGCACCACGGCGCGCCGCGCCCGTCCGGGGCGGTCGAAATCGATTTAGAACCATCGATTGACATCGTTATCGAAGGCTCAGTAGCGTGGGGCCGGCGGGAGCGGAGGGCAGGCTCCCGTGCGGCACGACACCGGTGTCCGGGTCCCGGTCGGCCGCGCCGCACCTCACTCCCGTTCACCGCGCGTGCCACGGCGACCGCGGTGACGCACGCACCGACCGATCCCCCGCGGAGGACCCGATGATCCGAAGATTTCGACTGTGGAGCGCGGCAGCCGCCGCGATGGTGGCCCTGGCCGCCGCGGCGACGATGGCCGGCGGCCCGGCGAGCGCCGAGTCCAACGGGGGCGTCCGGGTGATGCCGCTCGGCGACTCCATCACGGACGGGTTCAACGTGCCCGGCGGCTACCGGACGGAGCTGTGGCGACGGCTGGCGGCGGACAACTACCGGATCGACTTCGTCGGCTCGCAGTTCAACGGCCCGAGCAGCCTGGGTG
Source organism: Micromonospora sp. NPDC049240 (assembly GCF_040647835.1). NCBI lineage: Bacteria > Bacillati > Actinomycetota > Actinomycetes > Micromonosporales > Micromonosporaceae > Micromonospora > Micromonospora sp. NPDC049240. The sequence continues at coordinate 85,030 of NZ_JBEZCX010000011.1, read as the reverse complement.
ACCACGACCACGAGGGGCACTCCGGGTGGACCATCGCCCAGATCGACGCCAACGTGGTGAACTGGTTGCGGGCGACGAATCCCCGCACCGTGCTGCTGCACATCGGCACCAACGACATGTACGGCGACACCAGCGGCGCCCCGGGCCGGCTGGCCACGCTTGTCGACCGCATCACGTCGACCTCGCCCACGACCGAGCTCTTCGTCGCCACGATCGTCCCCAAGTCCGGCGCGGACACGCAGGTCCGCGCGTACAACGCGGCGATTCCCGGCATCGTGAAGAGCCGGGCCGACGCGGGGCGGCGTGTGCACCTGGTGGACATGTACGCCGCGCTGACCCTCGGCGACCTGGCCGACGGCGTGCACCCCAACGCCGGCGGTTACGCCAAGATGGCCGCCGCCTGGTACAACGCGCTGCGATCGGTGCCGGGCAGCATCAGCGACAGCACGCCCCCCACCACTGCCCCGCCCACCACACCGCCGCCCTCCACTCCCCCGCCGACCACCCCGCCGCCGGCCGGCGGATGCCGGGTGGCGTACGCGGTCAACGCCTGGGGCAACGGTCTCACCGCCAGCGTCACGATCACCAACACCGGCGGCGCGGCCGTCAACGGGTGGGCGCTGGCGTTCACGCTGCCGGGCGGGCAGACCATCACCGGCGGCTGGAACGCCTCGTACGCGCCGACGAGTGGGGCGGTGACCGCGCGCAACGTCTCCTACAACGGCACGATCGCTCCGAGCGCCTCCGTCGACATCGGCTTCCAGGCCAGCCACTCCGGCAACACCGGCAAGCCGGCGTCCTTCACCCTGAACGGCGCCCCCTGTTCGGTCGGCTGATCGACCGCCGACGGACCGCACCTGCCGTCCCGATGCGCCCGACGCGCCCGGCCGCACCGGCCGGGCACGCCGGGAGCGGCGGGCGGTCAGGTCCGCACCGGCGCGTCGGCGCGCCGGAGCACCGCCTCCAGCCAGCTCCGCTGCCGCCGCACGTGGACCGCCTCCCCGCCCTCGTGGCCGTTGTACGGGTAGGTGTGCATCTCCCGCAGCGGCGGCACCGGCCGGCCGCTGGCGGCGCCGTACTGGTTGTACGCGGCGAAACCGGTGCTCGGCGGGCAGACGTCGTCGCGCAGGCCGATGCCGAAGTGCGCCGGGGCGGTGGCCCGGCGGGCGAAGGCGACGCCGTCGACGTGGGCGAGCGTGTGCCGGACCGCCGCCTCGACCTCGCGATCCACGGCCAGGTACCGGGCGATCTCGCCGTACGGGGAGGCGTCGGTGAGCTGGACGGCCCGCAGGATGTGACACGCGAACGGCGCGGTGACCAGCACCGCGGCGAGGTCGTCGACCAGGCCGGCGACCGCCAGGGCGAGACCGCCGCCCTGGCTGTTCCCGGCCGCGACGACGCGCGTCGCGTCGACGCCCGGCAGCGCGCGGACGGCGTCGACCGCGCGGACCGCGTCGGTGATCAGGCGACGGTAGTAGTAGTCGTCCGGGTTCAGGATGCCCCGGGTGGCGATGGTCGGACCGCCCGGGCCGCCGTGCGGGTCGGGAGTGTCGCCGCGGGCGTGCCAGCCGCCCTGGCCCCGGTTGTCCATCAGCAGGTGGGCGTACCCGGCCACCGGCCAGGTCAGCCGCTCCCCCGGCAGGCCCCGCCCGCGGCCGTAGCCGGCGTACTCCACCACGGCGGGCAGCGGGCCGTCGACGCCCGCGGGGCGGGTGTACCAGGCCCGCACCGGTTCGCCGTCGAAGCCGGCGTACGTCACGTCCCAGGTGTCCACCAGGCGCAGGCCGGTGGGTTCGGGCCGGGCGTCACACAGGACCGGGGTCGCGGCGGCCCGGTCGAGCGTGGCGCGCCAGAACCTGTCGAAGTCGGCGGGCTCGGGGACCTCCGGCCGGTACCGCCGGAGCTGGTCGAGTGGCAGGTCGGAGAAGGGCACGGATCCTCCACGGATGACGGGGACATCGATCGCCTTGACATCGATCAAGCGATGGCCATAAATTTCCGGAAAGCTTACGGGCCATTACCGGAATTTTCGGCCACGGCGGGAGGGCGCGAATGACATCCGTACGCTCGGATGCGCGGTTCGCCCCGACGGCGCCCGCGCCCGCGCCGCGGCGGGACCGCCGACGCCGCGTCGGCCGCCGCCGGCCCTGGCGGCGGGCGCTGCGGCGGGACTGGCAGCTCTACTCGCTGGCCGTCCTACCGCTGCTGTTCTTCCTGGTCTTCCGCTACCTGCCGATGCTGGGCAACGTGATCGCGTTCCGGCGCTTCCGCCCCGGCGGCAGCGTGTTCGGCGAGTACTGGACCGGCCTGCGCTACTTCCGGCTGTTCTTCACCGACCCCACGTTCTGGGACGTCTTCACCAACACGCTGGTGCTGGGCGCGCTGACGCTGCTGTTCTGCTTCCCGCTGCCGATCGTGCTCGCGCTACTGCTCAACGAGGTGCGCAGCCGGGTCCTCAAGCGGTTCGTGCAGTCGGTGTCCTATCTGCCGCACTTCCTGTCGATCGTGATCGTGGCCGCGATGGTCATGCAGTTGCTGTCCGTGGACGGCACGGTGAACCAGGTGGTCGGCGCGTTCGGTGGGCGCCCGGTCCCGTTCATCCAGGACCCGGGCTGGTTCCGGTCGATCTACGTCTCCTCCGAGGTCTGGCAGACCGTCGGCTGGGGCACCATCCTCTACCTCGCGGCGCTCACCACGATCGACGGCGACCTCTACGAGGCGGCCCGGATCGACGGCGCCAACCGGTGGCGACAGACCTGGCACGTGACGCTGCCCGGGATCCGACCGACCATGATGACGTTGCTGATCCTGAACATCGGCACGTTCATGGCGGTCGGCTTCGAGAAGATCCTGCTGCTCTACAACCCGCTCACCTATCCGACCGCGGACGTCATCTCCACCTATCTGTACCGGGTGGGCATCGTCTCCGGGAACCTCAGCTACGCCGCCGCGATCGGCCTGTTCGAGGCCGTGATCGGCTTGACGCTGGTGCTGTCCGCGAACGGGATCTCCCGGCGCGCGGTGGGGACGAGCCTGTGGTGAGCCCCCGGCCCAGCCGGGGCTACCGCGTCTTCCAGGCGGTCAACGCCGTCGTCCTCACCGCCGTGGTGGTGGTGACGGTGTACCCGTTCCTCACCATCGTGGCGCGCTCGCTCAGTGACAACGCCGCCATCGTCAGCGGGCAGGTCAACCTCGTCCCGCGCGGGTTCAACCTCACCGCGTACCGGGTGGTGACGTCCGACCCGGCGTTCTGGATCAGCTACCGCAACACCGTCGTCTACACGGTGGTCGCCACGCTCATCTCCGTCGTGCTGACCACCTGCTACGCGTACGTGCTGTCGAAGAAGCACCTGCGGGGCCGGACCGCGCTGGTCGGGATCGCCGTGTTCACCATGTTCTTCACCGGCGGCCTGATCCCCAACTACGTGCTGGTCACCAGCCTGGGCCTGAAGAACACCGTGTGGGCCGTCGCGCTGCCCAATGCCATCAACGTGTTCAACCTGCTGGTGATGAAGGCGTTCTTCGAGAGCCTGCCGGTCGAGCTGGAGGAGGCCGCCGCGGTCGACGGGCTGGGCACGTACGGGACGCTGCTGCGGATCGTCCTGCCGCTGTCCAAGGCGATGGTGGCCACGATGGTGCTGTTCTACGCGGTGTCGTTCTGGAACTCGTGGTTCGCCGCGTTCCTCTACATGGACCGTCAGGACCTGCTCCCGGTGACGGTCTACCTGCGCAACCTCATCGTGGGCGCGACCGACGCCACGCAGACCGGCGGCGGGCTCGGCAGCGGCGACGACATCGTGCAGGCCGCCGCGACCATCCAGTCCGTGACCGTCGTGCTGACGGTCCTGCCGATCCTCGCGGTCTACCCCTTCATCCAGCGCTACTTCGTCTCCGGAATCATGCTCGGCGCCGTCAAGGGATAGCGGTGCCACCAACCGAAGGGAACACCCATGGTCCAGCTGTCCCGCCGCCAGGTGCTGCTCGCCACCGGCGCGGCCGCCGTCGTCTCGCTGACCGGATGCGGTGACGACGGCCCCGACAAGAAGGACCTCGACCGCAACCGGGCCGGCGCGATGGAGAAGTACGGCATCGGCGACCAGTTCCGGGCCACCGAGCCGGTGTCGTTCTCGATCCTCTACAACAACCACCCGAACTACCCGCTCAAGCCGGAGTGGCTGTTCTGGTCGGAGCTGGCGAAGCGGACCAACGTCAAGCTCGACCCGGTCGCCGTGCCGCTCAGCGACTACGAGCAGAAGCGCAGCGTGCTCGTCTCCTCCGGGGACGCGCCGCTGATCATCCCGAAGACCTACCACCCGCAGGAGAACTCGTACGTCTCCTCCGGCGCGATCCTGCCGGTCAGCGACTACCTCGACCTGATGCCGCACTTCGCGGAGAAGCTGGAGAAGTGGAACCTCAAGCCGGAGATGGACACGCTCCGGCAGGAGGACGGCAAGTTCTACCTGCTGCCCGGCCTGCACGAGAAGCCCTGGCAGGAGTACACGCTCGCGGTCCGCACCGACATCCTGGAGCAACTGGGCATCCCGTCGCCGACCACCTGGGACGAGGTGTACACCATGCTCAAGGCGATGAAGGCGGCCCACCCGGACGTCCATCCGTTCTCCGACCGGTTCGGCAAGCCCAACCCCGCCGGCAACCTGCTGAACATGCTCGCCCTGTCGTACGGGCTGCCGGGCGCCGGCTGGAACTACCAGGCCACCGCCTGGGACGCCGGCGCCGGGAAGTACGTCTTCACCGGCGCGTCGGAGCAGTACCGGCAGGTGGTGACGTTCCTGCACAAGCTGGTCGCCGAGGGGCTGCTCGACCCGGAGACGTTCACCCAGACCGACGACCAGGCCCGCCAGAAGCTCGCCAGCGGGAAGTCGTTCGTGATCAGCACGAACGCGCAGTCGCTCGTGAACGACTACCGCCCGGACATCGCGAAGATCAACCCCAACGCCCGGCTGAAGAAGATCATGTTCCCGATCGGCCCGGCCGGTCCGGTCAACCCGGCGAGCCGGCTGGAGAACGGCGTGATGATCTCCAGCAAGGCGCGCGACGGCAAGCACTTCGTGGCCATGATGCAGTTCATCGACTGGCTCTGGTATTCCGACGCCGGCCAGGAGTTCGCCAAGTGGGGCGTCGAGGGCACCACGTACACCAGGGACGCCGCCGGCCGGCGCGCCCCCACCCCCGACGTCGACATCGTCGGGCTCAACCCCAAGGGCACCAAGCATCTCCAGAAGGACTTCGGCTTCGCCAACGGCGTCTTCGCGTACGGCGGCAAGCTGGACCTGGTGCAGTCGTTCTTCTCCCCCGAGGAGATGGAGTTCCAGCGGGAGATGAACGGCCGCAAGCCGGCGCCCTGGGTGACGCCGCCGCCCGCGCCGCTGACCGACTCCGAGCGCGAGCAGACCACGCTCTGGGCGACGGCGCTGAAGGACTACGTCACCCAGAACACGCTCCGGTTCGCGCTGGGCCAGCGCCCGTTGAGCGAGTGGGACGCCTACGTCACCGAACTGAAGGGCAAGAACGCGCAGGCGTACACCGATCTGGTCAACAAGGCGTACGAGCGGTACCGCAAGAACCACGGGTGACCGGCGATGCGCCACATCGTCCCCGACCGGCCCGTCGGCCGGCTGACCGACGCCTGGCGCACCTGCGTGGGCACCGGGCGGTTCGACCTGGCGCTGCGCCGGGACTACCAGGACTCGCTGGCGCTCGTGCAGCGCGACATCGGGTTCCGGCACATCCGCGGCCACGGGCTGTTCAGCGACGGCGTCGGCGTGCACCGGCCGTACGAGTACCGGGGCGAGCGCCGGGTGCGGCACGCGTTCACGTACGTCGACCAGGTCGTCGACGCCTACCTGGAGCGGGGCGTCCGGCCCTTCGTGGAGCTGGGTTTCATGCCGTCGGCGCTCGCTTCCGGGGAGCAGACCGTGTTCTGGTGGCGGGGCAACGTCACGCCACCCAACTCCTATCCGGAGTGGGGCGACCTGGTCCGCGCCACGGTGGCCCACCTGGTCGACAGGTACGGCCTGGCGGAGGTGCGCGGCTGGCCCATCGAGGTGTGGAACGAACCCAACCTGCCCGATTTCTGGCGCGACGCCGACCAGGCCGCCTACCACCGCCTGTACGAGGTGTCGGCGCACGCGGTCAAGGACGTCGACGCCTCGCTCCAGGTCGGCGGCCCGGCCATCTCCCCCGGCGCGGACGAGTGGCTGGCGCCGTTCGCCGAGTTCGTCGCCGCCCGCGACGTGCCCGTCGACTTCGTCAGCCGCCACGCGTACACCTCCGGCCCGGCCCGGCACGTGCCGTTCGGCACCCACCAGACGCTGGCCCCGGCGGCGGAGCTGCTGGAACAGTTCGCCGCGCCGCGCCGCCACCTGGCCGGCACCGCGCTGGCGGACCGGCCGGTGCACATCACCGAGTTCAACTCCTCCTACCGGCCGGACAACCCGGTCCACGACACCGCGTTCCACGCCGCCTATCTCGCGCCGGTGCTGGCCGCCGGCGGGGACCTGGTCGACTCGTTCTCGTACTGGACGTTCAGCGACGTGTTCGAGGAGGTGGGCGTGCCGACCGCGCCGTTGCACGGCGGTTTCGGCCTGCTCGCCCACCGGCAGCTCAAGAAACCCACCTACCACCTGTACGCGTTCATGGCCCGGCTCGGCGGCGAGGTGCTCGCCCACGGGTCGGACCACCTGGTCACCCGGCACCCGGACGGTCGGGTCGCGGTGCTGGCCTGGGCGCCGGTCGACGTCACCGGCCGGACGCCGGCGCCGGCGCGGCACACCCTGGCGCTGTCGGTCCCGCTCGGCCCGCCCGGCACCACCTCGGCGTTCCAGCTCCGCTCGTCGGTGAGCGAGGAGGCCGGCAACGTCCGGGCGGCCTGGCGGGAGATGGGCAGCCCGCGCTCGCCCCGCCCCCGGCAGCTCGACGCGCTGCGGGAGGCCGCCGAGCCGGCCCGCAGCCACCGCGCCCTGCCGGTCGCCGCCGGGCGGGCCGACGTCGACCTCGCGCTCGCCCGGCACGAGGTGACGCTTGTCGAGCTGACGCCGGTGGTGGACGAGACGCCGCCGTGGGACGACGGGCGGATGCTCGACCCGACCGGTGAGCCGGCTTCGACCCGGCCGGAGCCGTGGTGAGCGGGCCCGGCCGGCGGGAGTTCGGCGACGGGCCGCTCTCGCGGGCCGCCGCGGCCGTGCACATCCTGCTCGTCGTGGAGCTGCTGCTCCTGCTCACCACCGTGCCGGGGCTAATCGCGCTGGTGCTGCTCGACCGGGACGCCAGCAACCTGCCGCTGGTCGCGGTCTGCCTGCTGCCGGTCGGGCCAGCCGTCTCCGCCGCGCTGCACGCGCTGCGTCACCAGCGCCGGGACCTGACCGACCTGCGGCCCGCCGCCGCGTTCCGGCGCGCCTACCGGGCCAACCTGCCGGGCGTGCTGCGGGTCTGGGTGCCGACGCTGGCGTGGTTGACGCTCATCGCGGTGAACCTGGCCCACCTGCCGGCCGCGGCCGTGCCGGCCTGGTGGGCGGTGCCGCTGGCGCTGGTCGGGGCGGGCGTCGCGCTGGTCGGGACCAACGCCCTGGTGATCGTCTCGCTGTTCGCGTTCCGCACCCGCGACGTGGTCCGCCTGGCCGGGTACTTCCTGGTCCGCACGCCCGGCGTCACGGTCGGCAACGCCGTCCTGCTGGGCGCCGCCGCCGGCGTCACCGCCGTCTTCTCCGAGGCGGTGCTCGCGCTCCTGGGCGCGGTCGGCGTGCTGGCGCTGCTCCGGATCGGCGACCCGATGATCGACGTGATCCGGAGGGAGTTCACCACGTGAGTACCGCTGCCACGGACGAGCCGGCGAGCGGCGCGGAGCCGCTGCCGGTGGACACGACCACCTGGCACGCCGCCTGGCTGCCGCCGGAGGCGTTCCGGGCGCTCGGCACCCGGGGCGTCCTGGTGCACGGTCCCGGCCCGCTGGTGGACACCGTGCTGGACGAGGTGACGCGAGCCTGCGCCCGGTACGGCGGTCGGGTGTGGCGCTCCCCGTCCTGGGACGTCGACGCCGACCTGGTGCTCGCGCTGCGCGACGCCGGTCCGCTGGCGAACGCGACCGCGGAGGCGGTCCGCCTCGCCGCCACGCCGGCGGGAAACGGCCGGGGCGACGGCGCGCTCGGCGACGAGGGGTTCCTGACCGCCCGGTCGGGGGGCGTGACGGTGGTGCTGGCCGACGCGCCGGCCGGCCTGCTGTACGGGCTGTTCCACGTGGTCCGGCTGGGCGCGGCGGCGTTCGACGTCGACCGGCCGGCGCGGCGGCACGGCCCGGCGCTGTCCCGCCGGATGCTCGACCACTGGGACAACGTGGCCGTGCACCCGGTGTCGGGTCAGGTCGAGCGCGGCTACGCCGGCGGCTCGATCTTCTGGCGCGACGGCGCGGCGCGCCGGGACACGGCCCGGATCCGGGACTACGGGCGGCTGCTCGCCGCCTGCGGGATCAACGCGATCGCGGTGAACAACGTCAACGTGCACGACACCGAGGCGCGGCTGTTGACCGACCGGCTGGGCGACGTGGCGGAGATCGCGGACGTGCTGCGCCCGTACGGCGTGCGGGTGCACCTGGCGGTGACGTTCGCCGCCCCGGTGGTGCTCGGCGGCCTGCCCACCGCCGACCCCCACGACGACCGGGTGCGGGCCTGGTGGGCCGCCGCCGCCGGGCGGGTGTACGCGCGCGTCCCGGACTTCGGCGGCTTCCTGGTGAAGGCCGACTCGGAGGGCCGGCCCGGCCCGTTCACCTACGGGCGCGACCACGCCGACGGGGCGAACCTGCTGGCCGCCGCGCTCGCGCCACACGGCGGCGTGGTGCACTGGCGGGCGTTCGTCTACGACCACCACCAGGACTGGCGGGACCGGTCGACGGACCGGGCCCGGGCCGCGTACGACCACTTCACCCCGCTGGACGGGCGCTTCGCCGACAACGTGATCGTCCAGGTGAAGTTCGGCCCGGTGGACTTCCAGGTCCGCGAGCCGGTGTCGCCGCTGCTGCTGGCCATGCCGGCCACCCGGATGGCGGTCGAGGTGCAGGTGACGCAGGAGTACACCGGCCAGCAGCGGCACGTCTGCTGGCTCGGCCCCTGCTGGAGCGAGGTGCTGCGGTTCGCGCCCCGGGGCGACGCCGGCACGGTCGCCGACGTGGTGGCCGGCGCGCGCGGTGGCGGCCTGGCCGCGGTGGCCAGCACCGGGGACGACCCGTTCTGGACCGGGCATCCGCTGGCCCAGGCCAACCTGTACGCCGTGGGGCGGCTCGCCTGGGACCCCCGCCTGGAGCCCGGCGCGGTGCTCGACGAGTGGATCGGGTTGACGTGGCCGCCGGCCACGACGCCCGACCCGGACCTGCTGCGGCGGACGCTGCACGAGATCATGGACGACTCCTGGCGCGGCTACGAGCGGTACACCGCGCCGCTGGGTGTCGGTTTCATGGTGCGGCCCGGGCACCACTACGGGCCCGACGTGGACGGCTACGAGTACACCGCCTGGGGCACCTACCACTTCGCCGACCGGGACGGCGTCGGGGTGGACCGCACCCGGGCGACCGGGACCGGGTTCACCGGCCAGTACCCGGCGCCCTGGTCGGAGGTGTACGAGTCACGCGAGCGGTGCCCGGACGAGCTGCTGCTCTTCTTCCACCACGTCCCCTACGACCACGTGCTGCACAGCGGCCGTACGGTGATCCAGCACATCTACGACACGCACTTCGCCGGCGTCGAGCAGGTGGTGGCGATGCGCGAGCGGTGGCGCCGACTCGCCGGCCTGATCGAACCGGCGGTGCACGAACGGGTGGCCGAGCGCCTCGACGAGCAGGTCCGCAGCGCCATCCAGTGGCGGGACCAGATCAACACCTACTTCTTCCGCAAGTCCGGGGTGCCGGACGCGTACGGTCGCCGCATCTGGTGACCCGGCGAGTCACCACGGGTGCACCGTGCCGTCGGTCAGCCGGTTCACCGGGAGGTAGGCCGGCGCGTACGGGAACCGGGCCGCCGCCGCCTCGTCGATGTCCACCCCGAGGCCGGGCGTCTCGGCGGGGTGCAGGTAGCCGTCGGCGAAGTGGTAGCCGTGCGGGAAGACCTCGTCGGTCTCGTCGGTGTGCCGCATGTACTCCTGGAGGCCGAAGTTCGGGATGGCCAGGTCGAGGTGGAGCGCGGCGGCCATGCAGACGGGCGACAGGTCGGTGGCCCCGTGCGAGCCGCTGCGGACGTGGTGCAACGCCGCGAGGTCGAAGATGCGACGCAGGTGGGTGAGCCCACCGGCGTGCACCACCGTGGCGCGGACGTAGTCGATGAGCTGTTCCCGGATGAGCTGGGCGGCGTCCCAGATGCTGGTGAAGACCTCACCGACGGCGATCGGGGTGGTGGTGTGCTGGCGGATGAGCCGGAAGCCCTCCGGCAGGTCGGCCGGGACCGGATCCTCCATCCAGGTCAGCGCGTACGGCTCCAGGCTGCGGCCGAGCCGGGCCGCCTCGATCGGGGTGAGCCGGTGGTGCACGTCGTGCAGCAGCCGCAGGGTGGGACCGAACTCGTCGCGGACCCGGGCGAACACGCCCGGCACGTGGGCGAGGTACGCCTCGGTCGACCAGGTGGTCTCGCTGGGCAGCGCGGCGTCGGCCGGCTCGTAGAACATCTTGTCGGCGCTGACGCCGTAGGTGCGGGGCAGGCCGGGCACGCCGCACTGCACGCGTACCGCGCGGTAGCCGAGGTCGACGTAGCGGGCCACCTCGGCCAGCACCTCGTCGACGGTCTCGCCGTTGGCGTGGCCGTAGACGGTCACGCCGTCGCGGGACCGGCCGCCGAGCAACTGGTAGACCGGCAGCCCGGCGACCTTGCCCTTGATGTCCCAGAGCGCGGTGTCCACCGCCGCGATCGCGCTCATCGTGACCGGCCCGCGTCGCCAGTACGAGCCCTGGTAGAGGTACTGCCAGGTGTCCTCGATGCGGGCCGGGTCGCGGCCGATCAGCAGCGGCACCACGTGGTCGCGCAGGTAGGACGCGACGGCCAGCTCCCGACCGTTGAGGGTGGCGTCGCCGACCCCGGTGACGCCCTCGTCGGTGACCACCTTGAGGGTGACGAAGTTGCGGCCGGGGCAGGTCAGGATGACCCGAGCATCGACGATCCTCATCATCAGGACATTAACAGACATCCATGGTCGCGGCGGCACGACGGCCCGCCGGCTGGTTCAGGCCGTCGGCACCCAGGCCACCGTCCGCATGGTGGTCGGGGCGGTCGCCTTCAGGCCGGTGTCGGAGACGGTCCAGAGCACCCCGTCGACCACCAGCGACCGGCGGACCGGCGTCCACTCCGCACCGTCGCCCAGCGACGGCGGATGGTCGATCGTGCCGGCCACCGTGAACCCGTCGTCGCCGACCCGCAGCGCCAGCATCCCGGCGGCCGGCGCGGCCCGGCCGGCCGCCCCGCCGGCCCGGTCGGTGACCACGCCCGGCCGGTTCACCGGCAGCACCACCAGGCGCTCCGGCGCCCAGTAGAGGAACGCGTGCGGGTCGGCCTCCGCGTCGGACCAGCCCCGCGCGACGTGGTGCCGGGCGATCCGGGTCGGCCGGGCCGGGTCGGCGACGTCGAACAGCGACACCTGGGTGCCCAGGACCTGCCCCCGGTCGGTCGCCTCCTGCCCGACCCCGAGCAGTCGGCCGTCCCCGGCCGGATGCAGGTACGACGAGTACCCGTTGATCTTCAGCTCGCCGGTCACCCGGGGCGCGACCGGGTTCCGCAGGTCCACCGCGTACAGCGGGTCGGTCTGCCGGAACGTCACCGCGTAGCCGGTGGGGCCGAGGAACCGCACCGCGAAGATCCGCTCGCCCCGACCCAGCCCGGTGACCTGGCCGACCCGGGTAAGCGTCGGGCCGTCGGGCCGCAGCACGTAGACGCCGGAGGTGGACCCGTCCCCGCGGCCCCACCGGTCGCCGGTGGTGGTGGCCACCCGCAGGTGGCCGTTCCACTCGGACAACGCGTACTGGTTGATCAGCCAGCCCGGCACCGAGCCGGACGCGACGTGACGCGGGGTGCGCCCCGTCAGGTCGAACTGGTAGATCTCGGTGCCGCCGTCCGCCGCGCCCGGCGACGCCAGCGGCATCCGCCGGCGCTTGTCGTTGGTGAGATAGAGCCGGGGACCGCTGCTGTAGACCGTGTCGCCGTCGGCCGCGACGGTCACCGGGTCACCGGTGCCGAGCGTGGACGCGCCGAGGTCGAAGCTGAGCACGGTCACCATCGCGGCGCCGGAGAAGCCGGCCGGCCGGCTCACCCGGTCGCAGTCCACCCGCCCGGTGGCGGTGTGGCCGCCCGCGCGAACCTCGTACCGGGGCAGCCAGTCGTCGATCGTGGCCCGGTCGACGACCGCGCGATTGGCGGCCGTCCGCTGCGCGTCGGTACCCCGGCCCGGCGCGGGGAAGGCCAGCCGGGGCGCGGAGCGGACCACCACCCGGACGGTCGCCCCGACCTGCCGCGCGTCGACCATGCTGCCGTCGATCCGGTAGTCACCGAGGATCCGCGGCGTCCCGGCGAGGTCGACCAGGACCAGCCGGGACTGCGGCCCGTCCGGGCCGATCTGCCCCTTCGGCGCGGCGGACTTGACCATCCACCGGGCCGGGAGCAGCACGAGCGCCCGGTCGCCGTGCAGCAGCAGGCTGGTGTCACCTCCGGCGAACCGCTCCCCCACCGTCGGGTCGATCGCCAGCCGGCCGGTCAGCCGGCGGCTCGCCGGATCCACCACGGACAGCACGCCCCGGGTCACCGTGACGATCCGCCGGCCGTCGGTCTTGACCAGGTCCGGCTCGTCCACGCCGGCCTCGTGCACGGTGGTGCCGGAAAAACCGGCCGTGGGCGCGCTCGCCGCGTCCTTCGCGGCGGCCGGTCCGGTGGCCCGTTCGACGATGAGCCCGCCGTCGCCGTCCACCCCGAGACCCCACGGGCCGACCGCCGCCCGCGCCGCGGCCCGGAGCTGCCGCAACGCCTCCTCGCAGGAGTCGAACGCGACCAACCGCAGCCCGCCGGACGAGCCGCCCCGGTCCCGGGGCGGCGGCGCGGCCGACGGTGCGGGGGTGCAGCCGGCGAGGGTCAGCGCGACGACAGTCGCCCATCCGACGGTTCGGGATCTGCCACCAGTCATGGACCCTCAGACGTGGCCGCCCCGGACGCGGTTCCCGGACGCGGCGCTCAGCCCCCGGCCATCGCGCCGAGCACGATGAACGGCTCCTTGCCGGCGACCACCTCCTCGGGCAGCGGCGCGTCCGGCGGCTCGTGGGACAGGTCCCGTTCGCAGGCGTAGAAGCGGACGAACGGGCGGCGCGCGCCGCTGTGCCGGTCGCGGATCGTGCCCCGCAGCATCGGGTAGGCGGCCTCCAGTGCGTCGAGCACCTCACGCTGCGTGGGCGGGCCGGCCACCTCGACGCGCACCTCGCCGGTGACGTGCGCCAGGTTCTTCAGATGGGCCGGCAGCACGACCCGGATCACGGCAGCACCTGCACCTCGACGGAGAGCACCGGCGGCAGGTCACGCACGATCGGCGCCCAACTGTCGCCGGCGTCCGCCGAGTGGTAGACCTGCCCGCCGGAGGTGCCGAAGTAGATCCCGCACTCGTCGAGCGTGTCCACCGCCATCGCGTCCCGCAGCACGTTGACGTAGCAGTGCGACTGCGGCAGGCCCTCGGTCAGCGGCTCCCAGTGCTCGCCGCCGGTGCGGCTGCGGTAGACCCGCAACCGGCCGTCCGGCGGGTAGTGCAGCGAGTCGCTGGTGATCGGCACCACGTAGATCGTCTCGGGCTCGTGCGCGTGCACCGCGATCGGGAAGCCGAAGTCCGACGGCAGGTTGCCGCTGACCTCCCGCCAGCTCCCACCGGCGTCGTCGGTGCGCATCACGTCCCAGTGCTTCTGCATGAAGAGGGTGTCGGGCCGGGACGGATGCTGGGCCAGCCGGTGCACGCAGTGGCCGGTCTCCGAATCCTGGTCGGGGATCTCCGCCGACCGCAGCCCCTTGTTGATCGGCAGCCAGCTCGCGCCGCCGTCGTCGCTGCGGAACGCCCCCGCCGCCGAGATCGCCACGTAGATCCGGTCCCGGTGGACCGGGTCCAGGATGATCGTGTGCAGGCACATCCCGCCCGCGCCGGGCTGCCAGCCGGGACCGCTCGGGTGCTGACGCAGCGCGGTCAGCTCGGTCCACTTCTCGCCGCCGTCGGTGGAGACGTAGAGCGCGGCGTCCTCCGCGCCCGCGTACACCGTGTCGGGGTCGTGACGGGACGGTTCGAGATGCCAGATCCGCTTGAACTCCCACGGCCTGGGCGTGCCGTCATACCAGAGGTGCTCGCCGACGTCCCCGGCGTAGGCGAAGTCGTTGCCGACCGGGGCCCAGCTCCGACCGCCGTCGTCCGAGCGCTGGATGAGCTGCCCGAACCAGCCGCCGGACTGGGACGCGTAGAGCCGGTCCGGAGCGACCGGGGAGCCGGTCAGATGATAGATCTCCCAGCCGCCGAAGTGCGGGCCGTCGACCGTCCAGTCGCGGCGCCGCTCGTCCGACGTCAGCAGGAACGCGCCCTTGCGCGTGCCGACAAGCACTCGAACTATGCTCATATCCTCATCCTTTGTCCGCAGGTGCAGCAGCTATGACCACGGATCGCGTCGAGACTCATCGGTGTTCTACTCCCCGCCTACGACAATCGACGGCCCCACCGGCGGCGGCAAGGACGCCGCGCCGGCCCTCCGGGTTGTCGGTGGGAGTGGTTAACCTGCCCGCGTGACCGCCCCCGGAGACGTCCCACCCGACCACCTCGACCGCCTGCGACCGATCTGCCTCGGCCTGCCGGAGACCCACGAGGAGCCCGCCTGGGTGGGCCTGCGCTGGCGGATCCGCACCCGCACGTTCGCCCACGCGTACACCGTCGGCCCCGACCACCCGGCCGCCGTCGCGCGGGCCACCGCGACCGACGAGCCGCTCTGCGTGCTGACGTTCCGCGCGCCCGGCGACGAGATCGCCGGGCTGCTCGCCGCCGGTCCGCCGTTCTTCGCGCCGGGCTGGGGCGCCGACGTGGTCGGGATGACGCTCGACGACACGACGGACTGGACCGAGGTCGCCGAGCTGCTCACCGAGAGCTACTGCCTACGGGCGCCGAGAAAGCTGGCCGCCCGGGTCGACCGGCCGCCGGGCTGAGTCAGCCGAGCTTCTTGCACAGCGTCTCGAACGCCAGGTCCGGGCGACGCGGCACACCGAAGCGCTCGTCGCCGTACGGGAACGGGCTCAACTCGCCGGTGCGGGCGTAACCGCGCCGCTCGTACCAGGCGATCAGGTCGTCGCGCTGGACGATCACGGTCATCCGCAGCTCACCGGCGTGCCAGCGCTCCCGGGCGTACCGCTCGGCCTCGGCCAGCAGTTCCCGACCCAACCCGCCGCCCTGGTGACCGGGCGCGACCGCGAACATGCCGAAGTACGCGTGGTCGTCCCGGCGCTCCAGTTGGCAGCAGGCGACCGGCGCGCCGTCCCGCTCCGCCAGCAGGACCACGCCGGTCGGGCCGGTCACCGCCGCGGCCACCATCTCCGGGTCGGTGCGCTGGCCGTCGAGCAGGTCCGCCTCGTGGGTCCAACCGGCCCGGGCCCGGTCCCCCCGGTAGGCCGACTCGATCAGGTCGACCAGGGCGGGCACGTCGGCGGGTCCTGCGGTACGGGTCGTGGTGCTGGTCATCGTGCTCTCCACGGTCGGCGCGGCGTACCCCGCCAGCGTACGCAGCCGGATGCGCGACGCACCCGGCGGCACGGGACGGCCGGGGCCGGCGCGGCGTGGTTGACTGCCGGCGTGGAGACGACCATCGGCGCGTCGGGCCGGCCGGCGACGCTCGACCTGCCGGCCGGCCCGGTCCGGGGCGGGTTGGTGGTGCTGCACGGTTCGCACGCCGACAAGCGGTCCCACTTCCTCTACCGGCACCTCGCCCGGCTGCTGCCGCCGGCCGGCGTCGCGGTACTGCGCTACGACCGCCGCCCTCGGGTGGACGGCCGCGACGTGCCGCTCGCCGACCAGGCCGAGGACGCCGCCGCCGCGGTGGCCGTGCTGCGCCGGCACGTCGGCCCGGCGCCGGTCGGGCTGTGGGGCTTCAGCCAGGGGGCCTGGGCGGCGGCGGTCACCGCCGCCGCCCACCCCGTCGACTTCCTGATCCTGGTCTCGTGCAGCGGGGTCAGCCCGGCCGCGCAGATGCGCTACGGCACCGCCGAGCAGCTACGCCGACACGGCTACGGGCCGGTCGACGTGGCCGAGCTGACCCGGTTGCGCGAGATCGCCGAGGGGTTCCAACGCGGCGACGTGCCGCGCCCGGCCGCGCAGGCGGCGCTGACGGCCGCGCTGTCGCGGCCCTGGTTCCCGCTGGCGTTCCTCCCCCGCGAGCTGTCGGAGCGGCCGGGCACCTGGGCCGACATGGATTTCGACCCGGCGCCGGTGTTCGCCCGGCTGACCGGCCCGGTGCTGCTCTGCTACGGCGAGACCGACGCCTGGGTGCCGATCGAGGAGAGCATCGCGGTGTGGCGACGGGCGGCCCACGACGCCGACCTGACCGTGACCCGGCTGCCCGGCTGCGACCACGCGCCCACGCTCGGGGAGCGCGAGGAGCTGGCCGCCGTCAGCCCGCGTTACGAGGCCGTGCTGCTCGACTGGCTCGACCGGTGGCTTCCGGCCGGTCCTCGTCTGGCGTGAGCCGAAACCGCGTCGCCGCCGACCCGCGACGCGGCTACGCTGCGCGCCATGACCGCCGAGCTGCCCCCGTACGAGTTCGCCTTCCCCGGCCCGCTGCGTGACCAACTGGTCGCCGCCGTGCTGAACGGCACCAAGACCAGCACCACCGGGCTGCTCCAGGACAACGAGATCGAGGGCGAGCCGCTGCCGACCGTCGGCAGCCGGTTCGCGGTGATCGACTCCGCCGGCCGGCCGGTGGCCGTGATCGAGCTGGTCGAGGTCCGCGTGGCCCGGCTCGGCGACGTGGACCTCGACCACGCCCGGGACGAGGGCGAGGGCTACACGTCGGTCGACGCCTGGCGCGCCGGCCACGAGGACTACTGGCACGGCGACGACTACCGGGGGTGGCTCGGCGACCCGACGTTCACGGTCGACGACGACACGCCCGCCGTGCTGGAGCGCTTCCGCCTCGTCGAGACGCTGTGACGACGCGCGATTCGCTCCGGGTGCGGTCGTCGTCGCGCTGAGCCCGCTCCGGGTGCAGTTGTCGTCGCGCCGGTGCCCCTCAGTCGAGCCACCAGGCCTGCATGTCCGCCCCGACCGGCGTGAAGCGCAGCACGGTCACCACGGCACCGGCCACCACGCCGGCCAGCAGCAGCGCCCGCAGCCCACGCGGCAGCGACCGCCGGTCCCGGGCCAGCAGCACCACGCCGTAGCCGGCCAACAGCGGGCTGGCCAACCCGGCGAGGTAGAGCAGCGCGGTGAGGCCGTAGAGCCACATGAACGGGTTCCAGCCGTGCATGCCGAACGGCACCAGATCCTTCGGGTCGTACGCGCCGGTGCGCAGCTCGGCCGGGCCGGCGGCGCTCGAATGTCGGGTGGCATCGCATCGCCACCGGCGTGCCACACCTCGCCGCTGCCGGACCGGCGGAATTGAGGGGCGAATTCAGGGGTTGCTTTGCCGAACCCCCTGAGCGAATGCGCATTCCTTGCCGGGCCGACAATTCCACGGCTACTTTCTCGACGTTGCGCTCACGCACCGCCGCGAAGGAGAGCACCCGTGGACCTCACCCTGACCTTTGACAACGCGTACGCGGCGCACGCCGCGGTCGTCATGTCGACAGTCGCCGAGTCGAACCCGGGCGAGACGCTCCGGTACTGGCTGGTGGCCGCCGACGACGTGCCGGCGAGCGCCCGGAACACGCTCACCCGCATCGCCGGGCCCAACGCCACCGTGGAGTTCCTCCGGGTGGACGCCGCGCAGGTGAACCTGTCGAAGGGCAGCGACCCGCTGATGGCGTACCTGTCCCCGGCGATGTACCTGCGGCTGCTGGTCCCCGCGGCGCTGCCGGCGGACGTACGCCGGCTGCTCTACCTGGACTGCGACACGATGTGCCTGAACAGCCTCAACCCGCTGTTCGAGCTGGACATGGGCGGGGTGCCGCTCGGCGCGGTGCGGGACCCGTTCAACCGCCGGCTGCTGGACATGGGCGGCATCCCCGGCCTGTCGAGCTACGACCACCTCGACCCGCACGCGCTCTACTTCAACTCCGGGGTGCTGCTGATCGACGTGCCGCGCTGGAAGGAGTGCGAGGTGAGCGAGGTGTCGCTGGACTACCTGCGTCGGCACGCGCACGAGTCCCGCTACCCGGACCAGGACGCGCTCAACTTCGCGGTGCACGCCAACTGGCTGCGGCTGCCGTGGCGGTGGAACGACCTGATGGCCTGGCGACGGGAGCCGGAGTTCGGCGGCAAGCTCACCGACTCGTCGATCATCCACACCGCCGGCCCGGTCAAGCCGTGGCAGCCCGGCTTCCCGCAGGGCGCCCGGCGGGACTTCTACTGGCAGCACCGGCGGCGCAGCGGCGGCGGCCTCGGGTCGACGCTGCGGCGCTGATCCTCGCGGACACGACGAACGGCCCCGCCCGATCGGGCGGGGCCGTTCGTCGTCGTCGGGCACCTAGGGGGCGGGCACCGCCCAGCGCAGGCCGGCCGGGTCCCGGAACACCACGCCCACCGGCGGGCCGCCACCTGTGGGTTCGAGCGTCGCGCCGGCCGCCAGCGCCCGCTGCACGAGCTGGTGCGGATCGGCCGGCGCGAGCGGCAGCGGGCCACCCGGACCGCCCGGGTCCCCCGGGCCGTCGGACCACTCGCTGACCGTCAGCCGGTGGCCGTCGACCACCAGTTCGGCGTGCAGGACGCGACCGTCCAGCAGACACTCCCGCTGCACCGGCACCGCCTCGAAGACCGCCGCGTAGAACGCGGTCACCGTGGCGACGTCGGTCACCGTCAGGTGCGCACCGTTGCGCGGATCCCCGACGCCCATCGCGTTACCGCCTCTCGTTCACTCCGCGATACGGGTTCGGCCGGTCCAGCGGAAGACCGCCGGCGTGCCGTCGACGACGCCGGCCGGATCCCGCTCGAAGTGCTCGTAGCCCCCGTAGTGCCGTACCTTGATCTTGGATTCCACCGGGGACACCCGGTGGTTGCGCAGCTCGACCGGCAACGTCGCCGGCCCGCCCTCCAGCACCGCCTCGACGATGCCGGCGGCGTCCGTGCCTAGCTGGTGGGCCGTCAGCGGCCAGGCGGTCCGGTCGTCACCGTTGACGAAGGACGTCGCCGTCCGGACGGCCGGGGCGGGATCGGAAGAAGCTGTCATGGCACGACCTCCGTCGTTCGTGTTCCGCCTCGCCGTGCGCGCGCCGCGGGCGCCGCGCACGAGCGCGGGGCGGATCGCCGCCGGTTCCGCCGGGGCGGACCGTGCGGCGATCTCCCGTGCGACTCGAACGTAATCCAGATCACACCGCCGACGTACCCTTAGCCGCCCCCTAGCGGGGGCCGGCGGGCCCTACTCCCAGCGGAACAGGCGGGTGGCGAGCAGGCAGCCCACGACGGCGGTGCCGGCCAGCACGAGCAGCTGCGACACGGACGGGCTCTGCCCGGCCCACGCGGCGGAGAGGGTGTCCACGGTGGCGCCCAGCGGCGAGTATTCCCCGATGCGGGCCAGCACGGTGGGCATCTGGTCGCGGGGCAGCCAGGCCCCGGCCAGGAACAGCAGCGGGAAGAACAGCGTCGGCCCGATGGACTGCGCCGAGCGCGCCGACGGGGCGAGCGCGGCGATGAGCAGGCCGATCGCGAACAGGCAGGCCACCCCGAGCAGGAAGGCCAGCACGAAACCGGGCACGTTGGCCGGCGCGGGCTGGTCCAGCAGGAAACGTACGCCGACCGCGGTGACCACCGCGCCGGCCACGCCCATGGCCAGGTTGACCACCACCTGGGCGATGAGCAGCAACGCCGGGCTGACCGGGGTGGTGGCCAACCGGCGCAGCACCTTGCGTTCCCGGTAGATGCCCAGCGCCATCGGCAGCGTGAACAGCGCCAGCATCCCGATCGTCAGGGAGAGCGCGATGGACGGCAGGAACGTCTGCTCGCCGTGCTGCCCGGGGGTCGCCTCCTGGGGGGCCCCGCGCTGCGGCAGGCCGAACACCAGCATCAGGCCGAGCGGCAGCGCGAAGACGAAGAACAGCGAGACCGGCTCCCGCAGGAACAGCTTGGCCTCGACGGCGACGAGCTTGGACAGGGCGTTCACGATGACCTTCCGTCGAGCGCCGGCGGGGTGGCCGGGTGGCCGGTGAGGGAGACGAACGCGTCGTCCAGGGTGGGCTGCTCGACCCGGAGGCCGGCGTAGCGGATCTTGCGCTCGGTCAGCGCCGACAGCACCGCCTGGAGCACCTCCTCGGGCCCGGTGACGGTGACCTCGTCGCCGTCCCGGCGCACGGAGCTGACCTCGGGCAGCGCGGACAGCAGCGCGTCGTCGAGGTGGTCGAGCGCGCGGAAGTGCACCCGGTGCTCGGCCTCCACCCGGGACATCAACCCGGCCGGCGTGTCGATGGCGACCACCCGACCGGCGTCGATGAGCGCGAGCCGGTCGCAGAGCCGCTCGGCCTCGGCCATGAAGTGGGTGACAAGCACGACCGTCACGCCCCGGTCGCGGATCCGCTCGACCAGGTCCCAGGTGTCGCGCCGGCCCTTCGGGTCCAGCCCGGTGGTCAGCTCGTCGAGGATGGCGATCTCGGGGCGGCCGACCAGCGCCAGCGCCACCGACAGGCGTTGCTTCTGGCCGCCGGAGAGCTTGTGGAACGCGGTGTTGCGCTGCTCGGCCAGCCCGAGGTCGGCCAGCAGCTCGTCGATGTCGGCGCGGTTGCGGTAGAAGGAGCGGTAGAGGTCGAGCGCCTCCCGTACCCGCAGCTTGTCGGGGAGCTGGCTCTCCTGGAGCTGGGCGCCGACCCGCTGGCGCACCTCGGTGCGGTCCCGGATCGGGTCGAGCCCGAGCACCCGCACCGTGCCGCCGTCGGCGCGACGCAGGCCCTGCACGCACTCCACGGTGGTGGTCTTGCCGGCGCCGTTGCGGCCGAGCACCCCGAATATCTCGCCCTGCTCCACGCTGAACGAGACGTCGTCGACCGCCACCTTGTCGCCGTACCTCTTGTGCAGGTGCTCGACTTCGATGACCGGCATCTGGCGGGATCCTCCGTCGTGTACGGGTGCCGCCGGCGAGTCGCGGCGTCGGTGTGGGCGGGGGCGACCCGCGCGGCGGGCCGACGCCGCCCATCATCCGGGCAACCGAGACGCGGTTCAACCCATCGGCCGATGAATCGGGGGTGCACGGCCCGTCGCCAGGGGTGTCGGACGGTCACCCGGCGTGTCGCCGGGCCCGGTGGCCGCAGGGGTGGTCGGCCCCCGGGCGGCCCGGTTACGGTCGGTGCGCCGCCGCCGGGCGGCGAATCGCGAGAGGGGTGCCCGTGCCGCTGCTGAGCTGGCTCGACCGGTCCACCGACGAGCGACCGGACGCGATCCGCGTCGACGACCGGGCACTGTCCTGGGTGGAGCTGCGCCGGGCGGCCGCCGCGGTCGCCGACGACCTGCACGGGGTCCGCCGGGTCGCGGTGCCCGCCACGTCGAGCCTGGAGACCGTGGTCGGCGTGGTCGGCGGGCTGCTGGCCGGCGCGGCGGTGGTGCCGGTGCCGCCGGACGCCGGGCCGGTGGAGCGCGACCACGTGCTGCGCGACTCCGCCGCCGAGGTGCTGCTGACGACGCCCGGGACGCCGGCCGTCGACGGTCCCGCCGGGCCGCCGGCCCTGCCGGTGGACCTGACCCGCCGCTCGGACAGCCGGCATCCCGAGCCGGACGCGGCGACCACCGCGCTGATCCTCTACACCAGCGGCACCACGGGCGCGCCGAAGGGCGCGGTGCTGTCCCGCCGCGCGGTCGCCGCCTGCCTGGACGGGCTCGCCGACGCCTGGGCCTGGACGCCGGACGACGTGCTGGCGCACGGCCTGCCGCTGTTCCACGTGCACGGGCTGGTGCTCGGCGTGCTCGGCCCGCTGCGGATCGGCGGCCGGCTGCACCACGTCGGCCGGCCCCGCCCCGACCGGTACGCGGCCGCCGCCGGCTCGCTCTACTTCGGCGTACCCACGATCTGGTCGCGGATCGCGGCGGAGCCGGCGGCGGCGCGGGCGCTACGCGGCGCCCGGCTGCTGGTGTCCGGCAGCGCCGCGCTCCCCGAGCCGGTCTTCACCGCGCTCACCGAGCTGACCGGCCACCGCCCGGTCGAACGGTACGGGATGACCGAGACCCTGATCACGGTGAGCGCCCGGGCGGACGGGCCCCGGCGGCCGGGCACGGTGGGTGTGCCGCTGCCCGGCGTACGCACCCGGGTGGTCGACGAGCGGGGCACGTCGCTGCCCGCCGACGGGGAGACCATGGGCGAACTCCAGGTCCGCGGCGACACGCTCTTCGACGGCTACCTGAACCGGCCGGACGCCGACGCCGCCGCCCGGACCGCGGACGGTTGGTTCCGCACCGGTGACGTGGCGACGGTCGGCCCGGACGGCGCCCACCGGATCGTCGGCCGGGCCGCCACCGACCTGATCAAGAGCGGCGGGTACCGGATCGGCGCGGGTGAGGTGGAGGACGCGTTGCTGGCGCATCCCGGGGTCCGGGAGGCGGCGGTGGTCGGCACCCCGCACCCGGATCTGGGCCAGCAGGTCACCGCGTACGTGGTCGGGGACGGGCTGGGCGAGGCCGAGCTGATCGACTTCGTGGCCCGGCAGCTCTCCGTGCACAAGCGGCCCCGGCAGGTGCGGCTGGTCGACGCGCTGCCCCGCAACGCCATGGGCAAGGTGCAGAAGAGCCGGCTGACCTAGCGTCGCGGCGCCCCCGGAACGATGACGGCGGTGAGCACCAGACCCCGCTCCACCAGGAACCGGCCGTCGAACGCGGTCAGCTCCACGCCGCCGAGTCGCGGGCCGGGCACCAGCAGCCGGGCGGTGAACGTGCCGGCCGGGTCGACCGTGATGTCCGCCTCGGCGAAGTCCAGCCAGCGGCCGGTCAGCGGGAACCAGGCCTTGTAGACCGACTCCTTCGCGCTGAACAGCAGCCGGTCCCAGCAGGTCCCGGGGTGGGCGGCGGCGAGCGCGGCGGTCCGGCTGCGCTCGGCGGGCAGCGCGACCGCGTCCAGCACCCCGTCGGGCAGCGGCGCGTGCGGTTCGGCGTCCACGCCGACGCTGCCGACCGTCGCCGCGCGGGCGAGGGCGGCGCCGCGGTAGCCGTCGCAGTGGGTCATGCTGCCGACGACGCCGGCCGGCCAGCCGGGCGCGCCCCGGACGCCGGGCAGGATCGCCGCCGGCGGCAGGCCCAGCCGGGCCAGCGCCCGGCGGGCGCAGTGCCGGACGGTGGTGAACTCCTGACGGCGTTTCGCCACCGAGTTCGCGACGACGTGCTCCTCGTCCGGGTGCAGGCGCAGCCCGACCGGGTCGGTGAAGCACTCCTCCACCACCACGGCCGGCGGCAGGATCCGCTCGATCACGCCCCGGATGGTAGGACGTGTCCGCCGTTCCGTCCGACCCGCGGGCGGTGGTCAGGGGTCGCGTACGGGGTGCTGTCCGCTCCGCCGGATCAGCAGCGACTTGCGGACCCGGCCCTGCGCGCTGCGGGGCAACTCGTCCACGAAGTGCACCCGGCGGGGTCGGGCCGCCGCCGAGAGCAGCCGGCCGACGTGGTCGATGAGCGCCTGGGCGGTGAGCCCGGCCGCCGCGACGACGTACGCGACGACCTGCTCGCCGAGCGTGCGGTGCGGCGCGCCGACCACCGCCGCGTCGTGCACGCCGGGGTGGGTGAGCAGCACCTCCTCGACCTGCCGGGTCGGCACCGGCCGGCCGCCGCAGCGCACCACGCCGATGCCCTCCGGGCCGAGGATGCGGTGCCGTCCGGCCGGGTCCACGGTGGCCAGGTCGCCGGTGGGGTGCCAGCCGTCGACCGGTGGCGCCGACCCGGGCCGGTCGGCGTACCCGCTGAACATCGTCGGACTCCGGACGCTCAGCTCACCGACCGCGTCACCGTCGGCGGCCACCGGCCGGCCGGCGTGGTCCAGCACCCGGGTCTGCACGCCGGGCAGCGTGGTGACCGGGGCGCCGGCCGGACCGGTGAGCACGATCAGCGTCTCCGTGGTGCCGTACCCCTCCACCGGATGATGGGAGGTCAGCAGCCGCAGCCGCTCGCCCACGGCGGGCGCCAGCGGGGCGTCGCCGGAGACCAGCATGCGCGCCCGGGACAGCGTCCGGGCCCGGGGCGCGTCCCGGGCGATGCGCGCCCACTGCCCGGGCAGCGCCAGGTAGATGGTGCCGGCCGGGCCGGCGGTGGCGTGCCGGTCGAGGTGGACGAACCGGCTGCCCACCCGGAGCGCGCCGAGCAGCCCGACCACCAGCCCGTACGCCCGGAACAGCGGCGCGCCCTGGACGAGCACGTCCTCGGCGCTCCACCGCCAGGCGGCGGCGAGCAGGTCCAGGTCGGCCGCGATGGCCCGGTGCGAGATGCGGACGCCGCGGGAGAGCCCGCCGACGCCGCCGGTGTAGAGGATCACCGCGTCGCTGGCCGGCAGCGGGTCCGGGTGCGTGGCCCAGGACCGCTCCCGCAGGTCCACCGGGACGATCGGCAGGCTGGTGTCGGTGGTGGTGGGGCCGAGCAACACGTCGGCGCGGGACTCGCGCAGGATGCGGTGCCGCTCGTCCGCCTCGGCGCCGGGCGGCAACGGCACCACCGGCACGCCGGCCTGGACGGCGCCGACGATCCCGACCATGGTCTCCAGGCTCGGGCCGGCCTCGACCGCGACCGCCCGGGCGCCCAGGATCCGGCCGGCGACCGCGTTCGCGCAGCCCAGCAGCGCCTCTGCGGAGAGCGTCCGGCCGGCGACCCGGAGCGCGTCGCAACGGTCCGCCCCGGACCCCCGCAGCCCGGGCAGGAGCGTCATCGAACCGGGGCCCGGTATCTCGGCGGTGGTTGGCAGATCACGCGCGAACCCTTCACGTCCCGGGCGCGCGGCCCGTGGCCGATCCCCCCGTCGTGCGGCGGATTGTCATCCGCCGACCATGGCGGACAGTCCGAAATTAGGCGGCCGACGGGCGGCGGACAACCCCTACCCCGCATGCGCGCCGACGCGTCCGGTCGCGGTGTCACCGGCCCGGAGCGGCAGGTGGGGAAGGGACGGAGCACCCCGGATGAAAGTCATTCGCGTTGATCGGTCGACGGTGCGCGGCGTCCGTGGGTGCGAACGGAATCGGGCCGTCGAATCGCGCCCGGCGCTCCACCGCGCCATCTACCAGGACCGGGAAATAACGATTCCTATTTCATTCCGGGGCAGTTACCGGCGGGGCCGCTTTCTTTCCCGCCGCCGTTCCGTGGACCGATGCGCCGCGAATTTCTTGTTTAACAACAAGTTGCGGCAAAGGGCTTCCAGACGGACTGAAACGGGCAAGTTGGGCGAGGGTCGAAAGTGCGGCGACGGCTGCTGAAATCGGCAGGCAACCGCCGCGGCGAGAAACGGTCGGAGCGCCGGCGGCCCGGGCCGGACGCACCGGCCGGAGCGACAGGTGACGGCGCCGGCCCGCGGCATGCGGGCGGACCGGCCGGCATCGAGCCGCCGTCCGACGCCCCCCGCCGGCACGCTCGCCGTCCGGCAACAGGTGAACAGCGAGAACGCTCTCCCGCCGCGGGGCGGGAGCCCTCGCGCGACCCGGGTCGCCGGGCCGCCGGCCGGAGCCGGCCGACCGGCCGCCGCGTCCAGCCCCCGAGGCCGGCCGGCCGTTCTCCACGCGCATTAGCGGCAAGGGTGGAAAACGTTACCAACCGCCCTGTCGGACCGTCTGCGTCACGTTCCGGAAGAACCGGATGACTTTCCGCTGTCGGACCGCCCGGGTCGCCCTCGTCGAGCCCCGACGCGGCGATGCCATGTTTGCTCATCCTTTACATCCTTCGACTTGCCGCCCAATTGCCGGGCTGACATACTCCACTCCATGAATCGGGATCGATAGAGGCGGACCGCGTCGATCCGCCCAAATTGCGGGACCGCAGGTGACGGCGGATTTTCGACGCGCGAGACCAGGCGCGACGTTCGACGAAACGCCCACGTCGTACCATCGTTGTCGGTATTCGCCAATTGGAATGGGTCAAGGATTTGTGGGTCTCTGACTG
The DNA here is from genome assembly GCF_040647835.1 of Micromonospora sp. NPDC049240. Taxonomy (NCBI): domain Bacteria; kingdom Bacillati; phylum Actinomycetota; class Actinomycetes; order Micromonosporales; family Micromonosporaceae; genus Micromonospora; species Micromonospora sp. NPDC049240. The sequence continues at coordinate 58,804 of NZ_JBEZCX010000011.1, read as the reverse complement.
CAACGGGTGTCACCGGAGACCACGGCGCACGGCCCGCCCGGGGGCCGCGGCCGGGCGGAGGCCCGCCCGATGACGATGGCCGAACGGGACCGGCATCTCGACGTCCTGACCGGCCGGCTCGCCGGCCTGCTCCACCCCGGCGGACCGGCCCCCGCCCCCGGCCCGATCACGCTGGTCACCGGGCCGGTCGGCGCCGGCAAGACCACGCTCCTCCAGTCCTTCGCCCGGCGGTGCGCCGAGGCCGGGGTCGCGTTCCTCGGCGCCAGCGCGTCGCGCAGCGAACGCACCGTGCCGCTGGAGGTGGTGCGGCAACTCGTGCGACGGGCCACCGTGGCCGACGCCGACCGCGACCGCGTCGGCCGGCTGCTGGACCAGGCCGTGCTGCGCTGGGGCGAGACGGCCGACGAGGAGGCGCTCGCCCCGCTCATCGCCGCGATCGGCGGCGAACTGCTGGAACTCGTCGCGCGGGCACCCGCCGTGGTCGCGGTCGACGACGTCCAGCACGCCGACGCGCCGTCGCTGCGGTGCCTCGACCACCTGACCCGTCGGGTCACCGGCCTGCCGGTGCTGATCGTGCTGACCGAGGCGCCGCGCACCCGGCCCTGGCAGCCCACCGCCTACGCCGAACTGCTCCAGCCGGCCCGGCTGCACCGGCTCCGGCTGCCGCTGCTCACCGCGGACGGGACACACCGGATCCTGGCCGACCGGCTGGGCGCGCCGGTGGCCCGGCGGATCGCCGACGAGGCGTACCGGATCAGCGGCGGCAACCCGCTGCTGGTGCACGCGCTGGCCGACGACCACCCGGCCGACGCCGAGACGCCGACACCCGGCGAGGCGTTCCGGGAGGCCGTGCTGAGCTGTCTCTACCGCTGCGAACACCTGGTGCTCAAGACCGCCCGGGCGCTGGCGGTGACCGAGGAGCCGCTGCACGGCCCGCTCCTGCCCCACCTGGTCGATCTCCCCTCCGAGCTGAACCTGCACGCCGTCGACGCGGCCACCAGCGCCGGTCTCGTCGACGCCGACGGTCTCCGACACCCGGCGGTACGCCGGGCGGTGCTCGACGGCATGACCGTGGAGGAACGCGCCCGGTTGCACCGCGCCGCCGCCCAACTGCTGCACGACGACGGCGCCCCGCCACCGCGGATCGCTCCGCACCTGCTCACCGCCGACGAACTGGCCGAGCCGTGGATGGCGCAGACCCTGCTCGACGCCGGCGAACAGGCGCTGGCCGACGGCGACGTGGACACCGGCCGGCGCTACCTGCGCCGCGCCAACCGGGACTGCGCCGACGAGTGCCTGCGGGCGCGGATCCGCTCCGCCCTGGCCCGCGCCGAGTGGCGGCTGGACCCGCAGGGCGCGGTCCCCCACCTGCTCGGCATCGCCACCGCCGTACGCGCCGGCCACCTGGACACCCGACAGGCCGCCGGTCCGATCCAGTACCTGCTCTGGCACGGCCAGATCGGCCGGGCCATGGAACTCATCCACCACCTCGGTGAACGCGCCGACGGTGCGGACGCGCGCTCGGCCGGCGACCTGATGATCATCAAGGGCTGGATGGCCACGCTCTATCCCGGGGTCCCGCTCGACGCGGTTGCCGCACCGGCCGGCACCACCCGGGACCCGCTCGCCCTCGCCCGGGTCCGACACCGCCTGCGCGGTGTCCTCCTGCTCGACACCGTGCTGGGTCGGGGCGACCTCGGCGCGCTGGAGAACGCCGAACGCACGCTCGGGACGCTCGGGCTGGACGACGAGCCGAACATGTGGAGCGCCGTCTGCGCGGTGATCGCCATGATCTACGCCGACCGGCTCGACCTGGCCGGCGAGTGGTGCGACCGGCTGGACCGGATCGCCTCCGCCCGCCGGCACCGGACGCCGCGTGCCCTGCTCACCGCCGTCGCCGCCACCGTGGCGGGCCGACGCGGCGACCTGCGCCGGGCGCGTGAACTCGCCGAGTCGGCGCTCAACCGGCTGTCCCCGAAGGGGTGGGGTGTCGTCATCGGCGCGCCGCTTGCCATCCGGCTGTGGACGCTGACCTGCCTCGAGGAGTGGGACGAGGCGGCGGCCTGCCTGCGTACGCCGGTGCCGCCGACGCTGTTCGAGACCCCGTTCGGCCTGCACTACCTGCACGCCCGGGGTGTGCACGCCCTCGCCGCGGGCAGCCCCGAGGCGGCCCTGGCCGACTTCCAGCTGTGCGGGCAGCTGATGACCTCGTGGCGGCTCGACCAGGCGCCGCTGGTCCCCTGGCGGACCGAATCGGCGCGGGCGCTGCTGCGGATGGGCCGCCGGCAGCAGGCCGAGAAGGTGGTCCGGGAAGAGCTGGACCGGCTCCGCCCGACCGACCTGCGCTACCGGGGCGCCGCGCTGCGGGTGCTCGGCACCGTCCAGGAGGGAGCGGAGCGGATCCGGCACCTGCGGTGCGCGGTACGACTGCTGCGCCAGTGCGGGGACCGGGTCGAGCTGGCGCGCGCCCTCGGCGACCTCGGCCAGGCCCAGCAGCAGGCCGGCGACCTGCGTCAGGCACGCAGCACGGCCCGCGCCGCGCGGGACCTCGCCGAGGAGTGCGGAATCCCGGTGCTGCGGCCGACCGCGGCCGGCCGGGCCACCGCGCCCGATCCGGCTTCCGACGCCGGAATCCTGCTCACCGGCCTCAACGACGCGGAGTCCCGGGTCGCCGCGCTGGCCGCGCAGGGGCACACCAACCGGGAGATCGCCGAGCGGATGTTCCTCACCGTCAGCGCCATCGAGCAGCGGCTGACCCGGATCTACCGCAAGCTGGACGTCAACTCCCGCAGCGAACTGGCCGCCCGGCTGCGGCTCGACCGCTGAGCCGACCGGCCACCCCGTACCCCTGACGGTCCGCCCGCGGCCGGCCACTCGGCCGGCGGGCCCCGCCGAATTGTGGTCTCCTCTCCTCGATCGGCCGTCACCTGCTGTCCATCGGGCCGAAACCGGCCCGTCATCCGGTCTGCCCACGCCCCCCTTCCGGACGGCCACGCAACCCCTAACGTCCGGTCGGCACCGCAGGTTTACCGCCGAAACGGTGGGGTCCCGGGACCGTTGTCGCACGCCAGGGCCGATGCCAGACTCGCCTGGAGCCGGAACGGTCGTCCGACGACACGCTCCGGTGGGGAGGATTCCAGGGTCCACCCGGCCGGCGACCCGGTGCGCTTCACCCCTGTTTCGCGTCTGCGGCGGGTGTGGTGAAGGGGTCGTCGACGACACCGGGCGGAGCGGCCTGCCGGCGGCGGTGACCCCGTCGCGGCGCCGCCGACGAGAAGGGCTGACGACACACGTGCTGGTACAGCGAGAGGAACAGCTCACCCTGCTGCGCGAGACCTTCCAGAACTGCGAACGGCAGCGGAGGGGACACGTCTCGCTCGTCACCGGCGCGGTGGGCAGCGGCAAGACGAGCGTGCTGGAGTCGTTCGGCGACTGGGCGGCCAACGCCGGTGGCCGGGTGCTCAGCGCGACCGCGTCGCGCGCCGAGCGCGGACTGCACCTGGGGGTGCTGGGGCAACTCCTGCAGGGGGCGCGGCTCGACCCCGAGACCGGGGTACGGGTGGAGCGCCTGCTGCGCCACTCCCCGACCGCCCCGCCGGAGCCCGGACACGGCGGCGACGACGCCGCCGACCAGGTGTGGGCGCCGGTGCTGCACGGCCTGTTCAGCACGCTGCTCGAACTGGCCGAGACGGCGCCGCTCGTGCTGACCGTCGACGACGTGCACCACGCCGACCCGGCGTCGCTGCACTGCCTGCTCTACGTCGCCCGCCGGCTGCGGCACACCCCGATCATGGTGGTGCTCGCGGAGGCCCGCACGTTGCGCCCGTCGCACCCGCACTTCCGGGCCGAACTGTTCAGCCAGCCCCACTTCACCCGGATCACCCTGCCGCCGCTGACCGTGGAGGCGATCGCCCGGCTGGTCGACGACGACGTCGAGCCGGCGGCCCGCGAGGCCGCCGAGCGCTGCCTGCGGATGACCGGCGGCAACCCGCTGCTCACCCGGGCGCTCATCGAGGAACAGCCCCGGCCGGCGACGGACGAGGAACCGACCGTGGACGCCACCCTCGGCGACGCGTTCGACCAGGCGGTGCTCGGCTGCCTGTACCGGCACGAGCCGGGCGTACGCCGGGTGGCACAGGCGATGGCGGTGCTGGACCGGCCGGGCGGCCCGGCGGACCTGCTCGGCCACCTGCTCGACGTGGTGCCGGAGTCGGTCACCCCGATGGTCAGCATGCTGCGCACCACCGGCCTGCTGGACCATGATCGGCTGCGGCACCCCCGGATCCGGCGGTCCATCCTGGCCGACATGTCCGTCGACGAACGACGCGACCTGCACCAGCGGGCCGCCGAGGTGCTGCACGAACACGGCGTCGAGCCGGGCGGCGTGGCCGAGCACCTGGTCGCCGCCGGATGGGCGGAGGCCGGGTGGACCGTGCCCGTGCTGCACGACGCCGCCGCCCAGGCGCTCGCCGCCGGCCGGCCCGACGTGGCCGCCGGCTGCCTGCGCCTGGTCGGCCGCGCCGAGGTGGACGACGAACAGCGGGTCGCCATCACCGCCATGCAGGTCAGCGCGCGCTGGCAGATCAATCCGCTGGCCGTCAACGGGCAACTCGACCAACTGGTCGACGCCGCCCGGGCGGGCGGCTGGCCGGCCGACGCCGCCCTGTCCGCCGCGCCGTACCTGTTGTGGCAGGGGCGGGTCGAGGAGGCCGACGAGGCGATCGCCGGCTGCGCCGGGGACGACGAGCAGGCCCACGCGACGGGCCGTCGCCGGACGATGCACCTGCTGCTGGGGCTCTCCCACCCGGAGCACCTGGCCGCCGTACGGGAGGCGGCCGGTGCGCCGCGGACCGCGCTGCTGGCCGGCGGCTCCTCACCGGCGCAGGCGCTGGGCCTCGTCGGCGCGGCGCTGACGCCGACCGGCGACCACGACGCGGTGGCCGGCGCCGAGCAACTGCTGCACCGCCACCACTGCGACGACGGCATGCTCCCCATGTTGGCCGCGCCGCTGCTGGCGCTGCTCTGGGCCGGGCGCGCCGACCGGGTGGCCGCCTGGACGGCGGCGCTGCTGGAGCGGCCGGCCGTGCGGCACGCCCCGCTCTGGCGGGCGGTTCTGCGGGCGCTGCGCGCCGAGGCGGCGCTGCGGCTGGGCGACCTGACCGTGGCCGACCAGCAGGCCCGGGCCGCGCTCGACGACCTGCCGGTGGCCGCCTGGGGAGTCGCCGCGGCCGGCCCGCTGGCCACGCTGATCGCCTGCGCCACCGAGTCCGGGCGGCACGCCGAGGCGGATCGCTGGCTGGCGCAGAGCGTGCCGGCCGGCGCCTTCCGCACCCCGCTCGGGCTGCACTACCTGGCCGCCCGGGCCCGCCACCACCTGGCGCTCGGCCGGGCCCACGCGGCCACCACCGACCTGCGCCGGTGCGGCGAACTCATGCGCGCCTGGGGCGTGGACGTGGCCGGGCTGGTGCCCTGGCGGCTGGAGCTGGCCCGGGTGCAGCTCGCGGTGGGCAACAAGGCGCACGCCACCCAGTTGCTCCAGGAGCAGTTGCGGGTGCCGCACGGGGTGGACGACCGCACCCGGGGCCGGGCGCTGCGGCTGCTCGCCGGCACCACCGCGCCGGACCACCGGCGCAAGCTGCTCTCCGAGGCGGTGAACCTGTTGCAGGGCTGCGGCGACCGGCTGGAGCTGGTCCGCGCGCTCGGGGACACCGGGCAGACGCTGCAACGGGCCGGCGACTCGGCGCAGGCGCGGCTGCTGGTCCGTCGGGCGTACCAGCTGGCGCAGGACTGCGGCGCCTCGGTGCTGGCGCAGCGGCTGGTCCGGCGCGAGCCGGGCAGCGTGCCGGCGGGTCCGCCGGCCGAGGCGCCGGAGCCGGAGGACGGGCTCAGCGAGGCCGAACGGCGGGTCGCGGCGCTCGCCGCGCAGGGCCACACCAACCGGCAGATCTCCAGCAAGCTGTTCATCACGGTGAGCACCGTGGAGCAGCACCTGACCCGGGTCTACCGCAAGCTCGACGTCAAGCGCCGCTCGGACCTGCCGGCCCGACTGGTGGCCTTCGCCGAGCCGCTGGGCGAGGAGATCCAGACCGCCGCGTCCTGACCCCACGGGTGTAAGGCGGGGCCCCTTGTTAACGCCGGGCGTTAACAAGGGGCCCCGCCTCTACCGAATGCGTTAGGAAGGGGCCCTTCCTAAACCGCTCAGCACCAGGTCGGCGGCGGCGGTCACCCCGCCGGCGCGGCGCAGGCAGTCACGCCAGCGGGCGGCGCGGTCACGGAAGGACGGCTCGGCCAGCAGCCGGCGCAGCTTGCCGACGACGTCGTCGACGTCGAGCGGGTCCTCGTGCTCGACCGCCAACGCCACGCCGGCGTCGACCACCCGCACCGCCCCGTCGTAGCAGTCGAACCAGAACGGCATCACCAGCTGCGGCACCCCGAACCAGGCCGCCTCGTGGATCGCGTTCGCGGCGGCGTGGTTGAAGAACACCCGCACGTGCGGGTGCGCCAGCACCTCCACCTGCGACGGCAGCCACGACTCGACGCGCAGGTTGGGTGGCAGTTCGTCGGCCGGCGGCAGCAACGCGTGCCGGGCGGCGGGCAGCTTCCACAGCACCTGGTGCTCCGGCCCGAGCCGGGCGGCCACCTCGACCAGCGCGGCCACCTGCGCGGCGGTCGGGCGCATGATGGTGCCGAAGCCGACGTAGACCACCGACTCGTGGGCGTCGAGCCAGGCCCGCAGCTCGGCGCCGTCCGGGCTCGGCACGATCTCCCGGGGCACCATCGAACCCACCATGCGCAGGTTCGCCGGCGCGGTGTCGAACGGGTACTCCAGCCCGAACACCGTGTAGGCGAGCAGCGCCTGGGCCGCCTCGGCGTACTGGGAGGGGCGCAGCTCGACGTTGCTGATGCCGGCGTCCGCGCGCCGCGCCGCGGCGGCGGTGCTGCGGGCGAGCCGCTCCGGTTCGGTGAGCGTGGCCACCAGCGCGGCCCGGTAGCGGTCGTTCGCCGCCCGCTGGCTGGGGTTCATCGCCAGTGGCAGCCCGGACAACGACATCGGGTACGCCGGCGGCAGACTGTCCTGGAGGAAGTTCGACGGCGGCACCGTGACGCTGATGACGAACGGCACCCCGCGGGTGATGGCCGCGTCCAGGCCGAACGAGGCGAACGAGTCCACCACCGCCCGCGCCGGCCGCACCTCGTCGATGACCGCCAGGCAGCGCTCGTACAGGTCGTGCAGGTGGTCGAAGTCGGTGGAGGCGTCGACGTAGCTGGCGAAGTTCACCACCCGGGAGCCGGTGGACATCCGGCGGTGCGTCTCGTCGTCCCAGTGCTCCGGGCGGACCTCCACCCGAGGTGGGCCGAGCGAGACGAAGCGCACGTCGCCGTCGCCGGGCAGCGCCTCGATCTCGGCCCGCCGCTCGTCCGTGCAGGCGAACCGGACCGGTCGGGCGGCCCGGCGCTTCAGCTCGCCGGCCAGCGTGAGCAGCGGGTTGAACAGCCCCGCGCTGCCGGAGCTGACCAGCAGCAGCGGGGCGTCGTCGGGGTTCATCGCGGCCGGCCCCTAGTCCATCGCCCGGCGCATGAAGCCGCGGATGCCGACGGCGGTGAAGACCACGAACACCCCGGCGAGCACGACCAGGTCCAGCCAGAGCGGCACCGACTCGACACCGGGCGGCGCGACGAGCGACCGGGTGGCCTCGCTGACGTAGGTGAGCGGGTTGATTGCGCAGACCACCTGGAACCAGGGCAGCGAGTCCAGCGCGCGCAGCGGGAACTGGGTGGCGCCGGTGAACATCAGCGGCGTCAGCGTGACCGTGAACATGATCTGGATGCGGTGCGGCGGGACCAGGGTGCCGAACGTCAGGCCCAGGGCGGCGCCGACCAGCGCGCCGGCGGCCAGCACGCCGATCACCGGCAGCAGCGTGGACAGCGGCCAGGTGACGCCGAGGATCAGCATGCCGACCGGGATGAGCACCAGCCCGGCGACCAGGCCCCGGATCGCGCCGAAGACGATCTTCTCGAACGCGACGAGCGGGATCGCCATCGGCGACAGCAGCCGGTCCTCGATCTCCCGGGTGAAGGAGAAGTCCATCACCATCGGCAGCGCGGTGTTCTCCAGCCCGATCAGGAACGCGTTGAGCGCGATGACGCCGGGCAGCAGCACGTTGGCGAAGTCGTCACTGGCGTAGCCGAGATCCTTGAGCACCTTGCCGAAGATCAACAGCATGAACAGCGGCTGGAGGAAGACCTGGGCCAGGAACCCGCCCAGCTCCCGGCTGGTGACGAAGACGTCGCGCCACAGCACCGCCCGGAACGTGGTGAGCTGGTCGCGCAGGCGTACCGGCGGGGGTGCGGTGACGGCCGGCGGCGCCGGCGCGGCGGGGGCGGTGACGGTCACCGAAGGTCCCTTCCGGTCAGGTGGATGAAGACGTCCTCCAGGCTGGGCTGGCCGACGCTGAGGTCACGGACCTCGCAGCCGAGGTCGGTGAGGACCTTCAACGCCATCGGCACGGCGTTGGCCGGCGCACCGGCGGTGTAGACCCGGAACGACAACGGCGCGTCCGGATCCTCCGGCGTCGGCATCGGCGGCATGCCGGGGAACATCGGCAGCTCCGCCGCGCCGCCCGCGCGCAGCCGTTCGACGCGTTCCACGTCCGGCACGTCGGTCAGCGCGGTCTGCACCGCCTCGGCCGGCGCGCCGGGCGCGACCACGAGCGTCAGCGTGCTGCTGCCGGGCAGCGTCCGGGTCAGCGCGGTCGGCGTGTCCAGGGTGAGCAGCTTGCCGTGGTCGACGATGCCGACCCGGTCGCAGAGCTTCTCCGCCTCCTCCATGTCGTGCGTGGTCACCACGACGGTGACCCCGGACCGCTTCAGGTCGGCGATCCGCTCGTGCACGAACAGCCGGGACTGCGGGTCGAGACCGGCGGACGGCTCGTCGAGGAAGAGCACCCGGGGGGCGTGCATCAACGCCCGGGCGATCATGGTGCGTTGGGCCAGGCCGCCGGAGAGGAAGTCCGTGCGGGCCTTGGCGAAGTCCTTCAGGCCCATCTGTTCCAGCAGCTCGTCGGCGCGTTTCACGCGGCGGGCCCGGGACACCCGGTGGTACGCGGAGTGGAACAGCAGGTTCTGCCGGACGGTGAGCGACCGGTCCAGGTTGACCCGCTGCGGCACCACCGCGAGCAGTTGCCGGGCCACGGCCGGCGCGCGGGACACGTCCGCGCCGCAGACCAGGGCACGACCGGAGGTGGCCCGCACCCGGGTCGTCAGCACCCCGATCGTCGTGGTCTTTCCCGCGCCGTTCGGCCCGAGCAGACCGAAGACCTCGCCCGCGGCGACCGAGAAACTCAGTCCGTCCACCGCCGGCGGCATGTCGGGCCGGTACTTCTTGACCAGCCCGTCGACCACCACTGCCTCGTCCACGTCGTCATGCTCCCGTCCTGGTTCCTGGTAAGACAGTTGTCCGCCACCGCGATAGGGGGCGTTAGGGGCAGCCAAGGGGCGGCCTCACAGCCCCCGCTCGGTGAGCCACGCGTCGACGGTGGCGGCGAGTTCCGGGCCGCGTTCGCCGACCATGGTGAAGTGGTCGCCGGCCGCGTCCCGCGTCTCGTGCGGGTACGGCCACACCGACTTCCACCCGTCGGGTTCCCCGGTCCACTCCCCCAGCGGCTCGCCGGCGCGTACGAGCAGCGTCGGCGCGGCCATCGGCGTGGGGTTCCAGTCGAGGAACAGCGGCAGGTAGCCGGCCCACGCGGTGGCCCGGTGGTCGTCCATCGGGGTGTACGCGCTGTCCCGCTCGACCATCCCGTCGAGCAGCTGCGAGGTCCAGCCGCCGAGCACCTCGCTGCCGGCCGGGTAGGTGTCCATCAGCACCACCGCGGCCGGGGCCCGGCCCTGCCGCTCCAGCTCGGCGGCGAGCAGGTTGGCCACCATCGCGCCGCCGGAGTGGCCGGCCAGCACGAAGTCGCCGGATCCGACCGCGCGCAGCACGGTGTCCGCGTGCACCCGCAGCAGCGCGTCGAGGTCGGCGGGCAGTTCCTCGCCGACGCCGAAGCCGGGGTTGGGCAGCGCCCACACGTCCCGCCGGCCGCGCATCCCGGCGGCGACGCGGGCGTACTCGTGCGCGCCGGAGAGCAGCGACATGGTGCAGCAGCAGACCACCGGCGTGGCCGGCCCGTCGGCCAGCCGCATGACGGCGGCCGGTCGGGTCAGCTCCTCCGGGGTACGGAAGCTGGGCCGGAACTGGGCCAGCTTGACCAGCAGCTCGGCGTACCCGGCCGCGTCGGCGCGCGCCTTGGGCTGCCGGAACAACCCGCCGAGCAGGCCGCCCGCGCCCTCCGGTGACGCCGCGTCGGCGGGCGCGTCGGCGGCCGGCCCGCCGAGGATCACGCCCAGCAGGTGCCCGGCCAGCGCGATCGGGGTGGGGTGGTCGAAGAGCAGGGTGGCGGACAGCTCCGCGCCGGTCTCCTGGCGCAGCGCGTCGCGCAGCTCCAGCGCGGTGAGCGAGTCGAAGCCCAGCTCCAGGAAGTCCCGGTCCTCCTCGACCGCGCCCGGCCCGGCGTGTCCGAGGACGGTGGCGGCCTGCGCCCGGACCAGGTCCACCAGGATCCGGTGCCGGTCGGCGGCGGGCACGGCGGCCAGCCGGGCCCGCAGCGCGGTCGCCGGGTCGGAGCCGGTCCCGGCGGCCGGGGCGGTCGGTTCGGTCACCGCGTCCGGCACGCCGCGCAGCAGCGGGGCCGGCCGGACCGCGGTGAACGCGGGCACGAACGCCGGCCAGTCGACGTCCGCGACGGCGACCTCGTCGCCGCCGGCGGCGACGGCCCGGTCCAGCGCGTCGAGGGCCACGCCGGGGTCCAGCGGGCGGATGCCCCGACGGCGTAGCTGCTCCGGGTCGGTGGCCTCGCCGTGCCACGGCGCCCACGCCAGCACGGTGGCCGGTCGACCGGTGGCGCGGCGGCGGGCGGCGAGGGCGGCCAGGCCGGCGCCGGTCGCGGCGGTGACCGCGGCGCCGCCGCTGCCCCAGGTGGCGGCCGTGGAGACGAAGATCAGGAACTGGTCGACCGGGTGGTCGGCGCAGACGGCGTCGAGCCGGGCCACCGCCTCCAGGTGCCCGCTGACGGAGCCGGCCAACCGGTCCGGGTCGGCCGCCACGACCGGCTCGCCGGCCCCGCCGGCGTCGGCCACGTGCAGCACGGTACGCACCGGCGTGCCGGCCGCGGCCAGTCGCGCCAACGCGGCGGACAGCGCCTCCGGACCGGCCACGGTGGTCACCTCGACGCCGTGCACCGTGGTCCGCTCCGCGCCGTCGACGGTGGTCCGCTCGACGCCCTCCGGGCCGGCCCGGTCGGTGTCGGCCAGCAGGGGTGGGCCGGCCAGGAGCAGGTGGGTCACGCCCGCCTCGGCGAGCCGGCGCAGCAGGTACGGGCGGCGAACCGGGGCGTCGCCGTGCACCAGCACCGCGCCGTCCGGCCGCCACGGCCGGTCGACGCCGGCCGGCGCGCGTTCCAGCCGGCGGGCGCGCAGGCCACCGGCGCGGATCGCGAGCTGGTCCTCGACGCCGTCCCCGGCCACCACGCGGGCGAGCCGGGCGGCGTCCGGGCCGGCCGGTTCGGCGGGCAGGTCCAGCAGGCCGCCCCAGAGCCGGGGGTGTTCCAGCGCCAGCACCCGGCCCAGGCCCCAGACGGTGGCGACCGCCGGGTCGGGTGTCGGGTCGTCGGCGTCGACGGCGACCGCGCCCCGGGTGACGCACCACAGCGGCGCGGTGACCCCGGCGTCGGTGAGCGCCCGCACCAGCGCGACGGTCCCGGCGAGGACGTCCCCGCCGTCGGTGGCCGTCGCTCCGGCCGCGTCGCCGGTGGCCGCCGATCCGGCCCCGTCGGTGCCCGGCCCCGATTCGGCCGCGTCGGTGCCCGGCCCCGATCCGGCCGCCGGCGCTCCGGTGTCCGCCGACCGGTGGACGGCCGCGACGGCGGGCAGCAGCGAGATCACCCGGACCGGGGTGAGGGTGCCGAGGCGGTCGCGCAGCGTGGCGACCGGGTCGACACCGGGCGGCGCCGGTACGGGCACCGGCTCCAGGCCCTCGGCGCGTACCGCGTCGGTCACGGCGTCGAGCAGGTCGCCGGGTGGGCCCACGACCAGGCACGGGCCGGTCGGCGCGGCGCCGGTCGGCGGCTCGACCGGGGTCCAGCCGGTCCGGTAGCGCAGTCCGTCCAGGGTGGCCGACCGGCGGCGACGGTCCCGGTAGCCGGTCAGCGCCGGCAACAGGTCGCCGAGCGGGCCGGCGGCGTCGTCGTCGAGACCGAGCAGGGCGGCCAGCGCGGCCGGGTCGCCGTCCTCGGCGGTGGACCAGAACTCGCCGTCGGCCGGGTCGGCGGGGCGCGGGCCCAGGTCGAGCCGGATCGGGTCGGGCCAGAACCGCTCGTGGGCGAACGCGTACGTGGGCAGGTCGATCCGGGTGGCGTCGGTGCCGGCGAACAGCGCGGGCCAGCGTACGCCGGCGCCGCGCAGGTCCACGGCGGCGAGCGCGGCGAGCAGGCCGGCCGGTTCGGGCAGCTCACGCCGGGCGACCGGCACGAACGCGGCCGGTTCGGCGTCGGGCAGGCACTCGCGGGCCAGTGCGGTCAACGCGGCGTCCGGGCCCAGGTCCAGGAAGGTGCCGGTCCCGGCGGCGGCGAGCGTGGCCACCGCCGACGAGAACCGCACCGTGTCGCGGACGTGCTCGACCCAGTAGCCCGGGTCGGTGGCCTGCGCGTCGGTGAGCGGCTCGCCGGTGCGGTCGGAGACCAGCGGCACGCTCGGCGGCTGCCAGGTGAGTTTCTCGGCGACCACCCGGAACTCGGCCAGCATGTCGTCCATCCGGGCCGAGTGGAACGCGTGGCCGACCCGCAGCCGGCGGGTCCGGCGACCCTGGGCGGCGAGCCGCTCGCCGGCGGCGAGCACCGCGCCCTCGTCGCCGGAGAGCACCACCGACTCGGGGCCGTTCACCGCGGCCAGCGCCACCCGCGCGTCGAGCAGCGGCGTCACCTCGGCGGCGGACGCGCGGACCGCGAGCATCGCGCCGCCGGCCGGCAGCGCCTGCATGAGCCGGGCCCGGGCGGCCACCAGCGTGGCCGCGTCCGGCAGCGACAGCACGCCGGCGACGTGCGCGGCGGCCAGCTCGCCGACGGAGTGGCCGAGCAGGTGCGCCGGGCGCAGGCCGAGCGCGGTGACCAGCCGGTACGCGGCCACCTGGTAGGCGAAGAGCGCGGGCTGGGTCCACTCGGTGCGGTCCAGCAGCGCCGCCTCGGGGGTGTCCGGCGCGGCGAACGCCACCTCGCGCAGCGGGCGGCTCAGGTGCCTGTCGAGTTCGGCGGCCACCTCGTCGAACGCGGCGGCGAAGACCGGGAAGCGGCGGTGCAGCTCGGTGCCCATGCCGGGCCGCTGGCCGCCCTGCCCGGGAAAGAGGACGGCGAGCTTGCCGGCGGTCCGGGCCACGCCGCGAACCACGCCGGGCGCGGGCCGGTCCTCGGCAACCGCACGCAGCCCGGCGCGCAGCGCCGCCGCGTCGTCGCCGGTGACCGCGGCCCGGTGCGGCAGCGCCGCCCGCGTGGTGAGCAGCGCGTACGCGACGTCGGCCGGGCGCAGGTCGGGGTGGGTGTCGAGGTGTTCGAGCAGCCGGCGGGCCTGTCCGGCGAGCGCCGGCCCGGAGCGCGCCGAGACCACCCAGGGCGCCGGCGGGGCGGGGCGGCCGGTCGGCGGGGTCGGCGGGTCCTCGACCTGTTCGATGACGGCGTGGGCGTTGGTGCCGCTGACGCCGAACGCGGAGACGCCGGCCCGGCGCGGGCGGCCGGTCGCCGGCCACTGCCGCGCGTCGGTCAGCAGCTCCACCGCGCCGGCCGTCCAGTCGACGTGCGGGGTGGGCCGGTCGACGTGCAGCGTGGCCGGGAGCCGGCCGTGCCGCATGGCGAGCACCATCTTGATGATCCCGGCGACGCCGGCGGCGGCCTGGGTGTGCCCGATGTTCGACTTGACGGAGCCGAGCAGCAGCGGCGTGGACCGGTCCTGCCCATAGGTCGCCAGCAGCGCCTGCGCCTCGATCGGGTCACCCAGCGTGGTGCCGGTGCCGTGCGCCTCCACCACGTCCACCTCGGCGGCGGTGAGCCCGGCGTTGGCCAGCGCGGCCCGGATCACCTTCCGCTGGGCGGGGCCGTTGGGCGCGGTGAGGCCGCTGCTGGCGCCGTCCTGGTTGACCGCGGTGCCACGCACCACGGCGAGCACCGGGTGGCCGTGCCGGCGGGCGTCGGAGAGCCGTTCGACGAGCAGCATGCCGACGCCCTCGGACCAGCCGGTGCCGTCGGCGGCGGCGGCGAACGACTTGCACCGGCCGTCGGTGGACAGGCCGCGCTGCCGGGAGAACTCCACGAAGACGGTGGGGGTGGCCATCACGGACACGCCGCCGGCCAGCGCCAGCGTGCACTCCCCCAGCCGCAGCGCCTGGCAGGCCAGGTGCAGCGCGACCAGCGACGACGAGCAGGCGGTGTCGACGGTGATCGCCGGGCCCTCCAGGCCCAGCGCGTACGCGATCCGGCCGCTGGCCACCGCCGCCGCGCTGCCGGTGCCGAGGTAGCCCTCGACGCCGCCGCCGACGCCGGTGAGCAGCGCCGCGTAGTCGCCCTGGCTGCTGGTGGCCGCGTACACGCCGGTGGGCGCGCCGCGCAGCGCGGTGGGGTCGACGCCGGCGGACTCGAACGCCTCCCACGCGGTCTCCAGCAGCAGCCGCTGCTGCGGGTCCATGGCGAGGGCCTCGCGCGGGCTGATGCCGAAGAACGCCGGGTCGAAGTCGCCGGCGTCGGGCAGGAAACCGCCGTCGCGGACGTAGGAGGTGCCCCGGCTGGCCGGGTCGGTGTCGTAGAGCGCGTCGAGGTCCCAGCCCCGGTCGGCCGGGAACGGCGCCATCGCGTCGCGGCCGGCGTCGACCAGCTCCCAGAGCTGCTCGGGCGAGCGCACCCCGCCGGGGAAGCGGCAGCTCATCCCGATGATCGCCACCGGTTCGGTGAGCCGGTCGGCGAGTTGCTGGTTCTGCTGTTTGAGTTTCTGGTTGTCCAGCAGCGACGCGCGCAGCGCGCCGACCACCTCGTCCAGCGAGACGCTCATCGGGCCCTCCCTGCGGCCGGCCGGGTCACGAGTCGGATCCTTCGAGCGCCATCCGGACCAGTCCGGCGACGTCGAGGTCGTGGATCTCGGCCGCCGGCACCTCGGGGGCCGGGTCGGCGGCCGGCGCGGCGGTGTCGTGGCCGAGGCGCAGCAACTGGTCGAGCAGGCCGGCCTGGCGCAGCCGGTCCAGCGGGATGGCCGCGAGCACCCGCCGGACCGTCTCCTCGTCGGCGCCGCCGGCCGGCTCGTCGCCGCCGGGGAACAGCTCGTCGTCGAGGTACGCGGCCAGCCCGGCCGGGGTCGGGTAGTCGAACACCACGGTGGTGGGCAGCTCCCGCCCGGTCGCGGCGGTGAGCAGGTTGCGCAGCTCCACCGCGGTCAGCGAGTCGAACCCGAGGTCGAGGAAGCCCCGTTCCGGCTCGACCGCGTCGACCGAGGGGTGGCCGAGCACCTTCGCCGCGTCGGTGCGTACCAGGTCCAGCAGCGCGTCCCGGCGGTCGTCGGCGGTCAGCGCGCGCAGCTCGGCGAGCCGGTCCCGGCTCGCCGGCCCGGCCGCCGCGACCGGCTCGGCGGCGGCGGTGGCGAGCGCCCGCACGGCCGGCAGGTCGGCCAGCAGCGGGCTGGGCCGCAACGCGGTGAACAGCGGGTGGAACGTGGCCCAGTCGACGTCGGCGACGGTGACGCAGGTGTCGTCGGCGGCGAGCGCGTGCCGCAGCCCGGCCATCGCCGGCTCGGGCGGCAGCACCCGCAGGCCGCGGCGGCGCAGTTGCTCCGGCGCGTCGTCGTCGAACATGCCGGACTCGGTCCACGGCCCCCAGGCCACCGACGTGGCGGGCAGCCCGCGCGCCCGCCGTCGCTCGGCGAACGCGTCCAGCGCGGCGTTGCCGGCCGCGTATCCGCCCTGCCCGCCGCTGCCCCAGGTGGCGGCGATGGAGGAGAAGAGCACGAACGCGTCCAGTTCGACGCCGTCGAGCAGCTCGTCGAGCAGCTCCGCGCCGGCCAGTTTCGGCCCGATGACGTACGCCAGGTCCTCCAGCGTGGTCTCGGCCAGTGGCACCACCTCGCTGACGCCGGCGGCGTGCACCACCGCGCGCAGCGGTGGCCCGTCGGCGCGCAGGTCGGCGAGCAGCGCGGTCATGGCGGTCCGGTCGGCGGCGTCGGCGCGGGCGACCCGGCAGTCGACCCCGGACGCGGTCAGCTCGGCCAGCAGGTCGGCCGCGCCCGGCGTGTCGACGCCGCGCCGGCTGGTCAGCACGATCCGTTCGGCGCCGGCGTCGGCCGCCCAGCGGGCCACGTGCCCGCCGAGCGCGCCGGTGCCGCCGGTGATCAGGACGGTGCCGCGCGGCTGCCACGGCGTCGGGTCACCGTCGGTGGGCGCGGTGGCCAGCCGCCGGGCGTACGTCCCGTCGCCGCGCACCGCGAGCTGGTCCTCGGTGGTGCTGGTCAGCAGCGTGGCGAGCCGCCGGGCGGTGTCGTCGTCCACGGTGGCGGGCAGGTCGACCAGGCCGCCCCAGCGGGCGGGCTGTTCCAGCGCGGCGACCCGGCCGAGGCCCCACAGCGCGGCCTGCCGGGGGCTGGGCGGGGCGTCACCGACGTCGACCGCGCCCCGGGTGGCGCACCAGAGCCGGGCCGGCGCGTCCAGGTCGGTGAGCGCCTGGAGCAGTCCGACGGTGGCGGCCAGGCCGCGCGGCAGCGTCGGGTGCTCGGCGTGCGGCGTCTCGTCCAGCCCGAGCAGGGACAGGATGCGGGTCGGCCCGTCGCTGGTGGCGGCGGCGACCAGGTCGGTCAGCCGGGCGGCCAGCGTGTCGGCGTCGGCGGCGGTGTCGACCGGTTCGACGGTGGCCAGCGCGTCGGCGGTGGCGGTGTCGACCGGTTCGGTGGGGGTCGCCGCGCCGAGCGCGCCGGCCAGCGTGACCAGGTCCGGTTCGGCGGCCCGGTCGGCGGGCAGCAGCACCAGCCAGCGGCCCGGTCCGTCCGGCGCGGGCCCGGTGGTGGCGTCGACCGGCTCCCAGCGCACCCGGTAGCGGCTGCCGTCCACCACCGACCGTTCCCGACCGCGTCGCCGCCACGCCGACAGCGCCGGCAGCACCGCGTCGAACGGCTGGTCCGGGGCCACGTCCAGCTCGGTGAGCAGGCCGTGCAGGTCCTCGGCCTCGACGGCCGCCCAGAACCGGCGTTCCACGGCGGTGTCCTCGGCGGGCGGCGCGGTCAGCCAGGCCGGCGGCTGCGGCCAGTAACGCTGCCTGTCGAACACGTGGGTGGGCAGGTCGGCCGGCTGCGGGTCGGCGTCGGCGTGGAGCGCGGGCCAGTCCACGCCCACGCCGTGCACGTGCAACGCGGCGACCGCGCGCAGCAGGGTGAGCGGTTCCGGCCGGTCCCGGCGCAGCGTGGGCAGCACCGGCGGGACCGGCCCGTGGGCGGCCAGCACGCCCTGGGCCGGCGCGGTGAGCACCGCGTCCGGGCCGACCTCGAGGTACGCGGTGCAGCCGTGCTCGCGCAGCGCGGTGACCGCGTCGGCGAAGCGGACGGTGTCGCGGGCGTGCCGGGCCCAGTAGCCGGGCGCGCCGATGCCGGCCACGTCGACCGGCGCGCCGGTGACGGTGGAGATCAGCGGCACGGTCGGCGGGTGGTGCGGCAGCCGGGCGGCGAGCGCGGCCAGCTCGTCGAGCACCGGTTCCATCAGCGGGCTGTGGAACGCGTGGCTGACGGCGAGCCGTCGGGTGCGTACCCCTCGGGCGGTCCAGTCGGCGGCGGCGGCGTCGACGGCGTCGGTGGGGCCGGCGACCACGACGGCGGCGGGGCCGTTGACCGCGGCGAGCGCGAGCCCGCCGGCGAGCGTGGCGCGGACGTCGTCCTCGCTCGCGGCGACCGCGAGCATCGCGCCGCCGGCGGGCAGCGCCTGCATGAGCCGGCCCCGGGCGGCGACCAGTTCGGCGGCGTCGGCGAGGGTGAGCACGCCGGCGGCGTGGGCGGCGGCGAACTCGCCGATGGAGTGGCCGGCCACCGCGTCGGGCCGCAGGCCCCAGTCGGTGAGCAGCCGGAACAGCGCCACCTCGACGGCGAACAGCGCCGGCTGGGTGAACTCGGTGCGGTCCAGCAGCGCCGCGGTGTCGGTGCCGGGTTCGGCGTCGAGCAGCGGGCGCAACGGCCGGGACAGGTGCGGGTCGAGCGCGGCGCAAGCCTCGGTCAGCGCGTCGGCGAACACCGGGTACGCGGCGGCCAGCTCGCGGCCCATGCCGGGGCGTTGCGCGCCCTGCCCGGAGAACAGGTACGCCACCCGGGGCCGGCCGGTCACCGCGCCGGTGACCAGCACGGGCGAGTCGTCGCCGGTGGCGAGCGCGCGGAGCCCGGCGCGAAGCGCCCGCCGGTCGGTGGCGAGCACCACCGCCCGGTGGTCCAGCGCGGCCCGGGACACCGCCGAGGACCAGCCGACGTCGACAAGCGGGGGCGCGGTCGGCCCGGCGAGCCGGTCGGCCCACGGCGTGGCCTGCGCGGCCAGCGAGGCGGCGGTACGCGCGGACAGCAGCACCGGCACCACCGGCGGCTCCGCCGGCTCACCGGTCGGCACCGGCGGCTCGGGGGCCTGCTCCAGGATGGTGTGGGCGTTGGTGCCGCTGATGCCGAACGAGGAGACGGCGGCGCGGCGCGGCCGGCCGGTCAGCGGCCAGGGCCGCCCCTCGGTCAGCAGGTCCACCGAGCCGGTCGTCCAGTCCACCTGGTCGCTGGGCGCGTCGACGTGCAGCGTCGGCGGCAGGTAGCCGTGGCGCAGCGCGAGGATCATCTTGATCACGCCGGCGACACCGGCGGCGGCCTGGGTGTGGCCGATGTTCGACTTGATCGAGCCGAGCAGCAGCGGCCGGTCCGCCGGGCGGCCCTGCCCGTACGTGGCGAGCAGCGCCTGCGCCTCGATCGGGTCGCCGAGCCGGGTGCCGGTGCCGTGCGCCTCGACCGCGTCCACGTCGCCCGCGTCGAGCCGGGCGTTGGCCAGCGCCGCGCGGATGACCCGCTGCTGGGCGGGCCCGTTGGGGGCGGTGAGCCCGTTGGACGCGCCGTCCTGGTTGACCGCGCTGCCCCGGACCACGGCGAGCACCGGGTGGCCGTTGCGGCGGGCGTCGCTGAGCCGCTCGACGAGCAGCACGCCGACGCCCTCACCCCAGCTCGTGCCGTCGGCGCCGGCGGCGAACGCCTTGACCCGGCTGTCCGGGGAGAGTCCGCGTTGCCGGCTGAAGCCGACGAACACGCCGGGGGTGGACATCACGGTGACGCCGGCGACCAGTGCCAGGGAACATTCGGCGGCGCGTAGCGCCTGGCCGGCCCAGTGCAGCGCGACAAGCGACGAGGAGCAGGCGGTGTCGACGGACACGGCCGGCCCTTCCAGCCCGAGCGTGTACGACACCCGGCCGGAGAGCACGCTGCCGGCGTTGCCGGTCATCAGGTGCCCCTCCGCGCCCTCGGCGGTGAGCATGAGGTTGCGGTAGTCCTGGTAGTTGGTGCCGACGAAGACGCCGGTAGGGGTGCCGCGCAGCGTCCGCGGGTCGATGCCGGCGCGTTCGATCGCCTCCCACGAGGTCTCCAGCAGCAGCCGCTGCTGCGGGTCCATGGCGAGCGCCTCGCGGGGCGAGATGCCGAAGAAGCCGGGGTCGAAGTCGGCCACGTCGGGCAGGAAGCCGCCCTGGCGGGCGTAGCTGGTGCCCTCGACGGCGGGGTCGGTGTCGAAGAGCCGGTCGAGGTCCCAGCCCCGGTCGGTGGGGAAGTCGCCGATGGCGTCGCCGCCGGCGGCGAGCAGTTGCCACAGCCTCTCCGGGTCGTCCGCGCCGCCCGGGAAACGGCAGCTCATCGCCACCACGGCCAGCGGCTCGTCGGGGGTGGCCACGGCGGCCGGCCCGTCGACCGGCGCGCCGGCGCCGGTGAGCAGCTCGTCGAGGTGCCCGGCGAGCACCGCCGGGTTCGGGTAGTCGAACGCGAGCGTGGCGGGCAGCCGCAGCTCGGTGGCGGTGGCGAGCAGGTTGCGCAGGTCCACCGCGGTCAGCGAGTCGAGGCCGAGGTCGCGGAACGGGCGGGTGACCGGCACGTCGTCGGCGGCGCCGTAGCCGAGCGCGGTGGCGGCGCACTGGCGGACCAGGTCGCGCAGCGTCTCGGTGCGTTCGGCGGCGGTGCGGCCGGCGAGCTGCCGGGCCAGCGCCGAGCCGGGCTGGTCGACCGGTTCGGGGGTGGCCGCCGTCTCCGGGGGCCGCAGCGCGTCCCGGACCTCGGGCAGGTCACCGAGCAGCGGGCTGGGCCGGACCAGCGCGAACGCGGGCGCGAAGCGACCCCAGTCGACGTCGGCGACGACAACTGTGGGTTCGTCGCGGCCCAGCGCCCGGGCCAGCGCGGCGACGGCCGACTCCGGGTCCATGGCGACCATGCCGCCGCGGCGTAGCCGCTGCTGGGCGCGTTCGTTGTCGGCGGGCAGGCCGGCGCCGGCCCAGGCGCCCCAGGCCACGGAGAGCGCCGGCAGCCCGTCGGCGCGGCGCCGGTGCGCGAGCGCGTCGAGGTGGGCGTTGGCCGCGCCGTACGCGCCCTGCCCGGCGTTGCCGGTGGTGCCGGCGACGGAGGAGAAGAGCACGAACGCGTCCAGCTCGCGGTCGCGGGTGAGCGCGTCGAGGTGGTCGGCGGCGGCGCTCTTGGGCGCGGCGACGGTGTGCAGGCGGGCCGGGGTGACGGTGTCCACGATGCCGTCGTCGAGCACGGCGGCGGTGTGCAGCACGGCCCGCAGCGGCGCGTCGTCGGGCAGGTCGGCGAGGAGCGCGGCGAGCTGGTCGCGGTCGGTGACGTCGCAGCGGGCCACGGTGACGCGTACCCCGAGGTCGGTCAGCTCGGCGGCGAGGTCGCCGGCGCCGGGGGCGTCGGGGCCGCGGCGGCTGGCCAGCAGCACGTGCGCGGCGCCGGCGCGGGCGGCCCAGCGGGCCAGGTGCCCGCCGAGGCCACCGGTGCCCCCGGTGATCAGCACGGTGTCGCGGAGCCGGACGGTGTCGTCGGCGAGGTCGGTGGTCCGGGTGAGCCGGCGGGCGTGGGCGCCGGTGTCGCGGACGGCGATCTGGTCCTCGGGCCCGTCGGCGCCGAGCACCGCGCCGAGCAGCGCGGCGGTGGTGGCGTCGAGCCGGTCGGGCAGGTCGACCAGGCCGCGCCAGCGGGCCGGGTGTTCCAGCGCGACGGCCCGGCCGAGGCCCCAGACGGCGGCGGCGGCCGGGTCGGGGGCGGGATCGGTGTCGCCGGTGGTGACGGCGCGGCGGGTGGCGCACCAGAGCGGCGCCTCGACGCCGAGCGCACCGAGCGCCTGGACCAGGTGGGCGGTGCCGGTGACGCCGAGCGTGGTGGCCGGGTGCTCGGGGTGGGCGCGTCCGTCGAGGCCGAGCAGGGAGAGCACGGCGGCGGGCCCGTCGGCGGGCAGCGCGGCGCGCAGCCGGTCGGCGAGCGCGGCCGGGTCGTCGGCCGGATCGACGGGCACGGGTACGGGGTCGGCGCCGACGTTGCCGAGCGCGCCGAGCACGCCGGTGACGAGCGGGTCGTCGGCCAGGTCGGCGGGTACCGGGACCAGCCAGGCGCCGGTGAGCCGGGTCAGCGGCAGGTCGGGCAGCGGGGTCCAGGTGACCCGGTAGTGCCAGCGGTCGGGGTCGGGTTCGCCGTCGCGGTCGGTGACGAAGCGGGGCGGGGCGGGCCAGTACCGCTGGTGGTCGAACGCGTAGGTGGGCAGCGCGACGGTGTCCGTGCCGGCGAGCACGGTGGTCAGGTCGACGGGCAGGCCGACGCTGTGCGCGGTGGCCAGGTTGGTCAGCAGCCGGGTCGGGTCGTCCTCACCCCGACGCAGCGTGGACAGCGTGTGCCCGGCGGTGCCGAGGTCGTCCAGGATCGCGGTCACCGGCATGGTCAGCACCGGGTGCGGCGAGATCTCCACGAACGTCGTGTGACCCGCCCCGACCGCCGTGCGCACCGCGGTGTCGAACCGCACGGTCTGCCGCAGGTTGTCGTACCAGTAGTCGGCCGTCATCGTCGCCGGGTCCACCCAGTCCCCGGTGAGTGTGGACACCAGACGGGTGTGACCGGGCTGCGGCGTCACGTCCGCCAGCTCGGTGCGGAGCCGCTGCGCGACCTCCTCCACGGCGGCGGAGTGCGAGGCGTAGTCCACCGGGATCAGCCGGGCCCGGATGCCGTCGGCCTGACACGACTCGACCAGGTCCGCGACCGCCTGCGGCGGACCGGAGACCACCACGGTCGCCGGGCCGTTGATCGCCGCGATCCCCACGCCCGCGAAGCGTGATCCGTTCGCGGCCGGGCCGGTCCTGTCGCGGGTCGATCCCGCGCCGCCGGGCGCCGTCGCGCTCCCGGCCAGCCGTGCGGTGACGTCGTCGGCGGACAGGTCGACCGATGCCATCGTGCCGGTCCCGCGCAGCACGGACAGGGCACGTGACCGCAATGCCACCGTCTTCGCGGCGTCGTCGACGGACAGGATTCCCGCGACGCACGCCGCGCCGATCTCCCCCTGCGAATGCCCGATCACGGCCTGCGGGTTGACCCCCACGTGCCGCCACACCGCGGCCAGGGCGATGCCCACGGCCCACAGGACCGGCTGCACCACCTCGACCCGGTCCAGCCACGACTCGTCGTCGCCGGTCAGCACCGACACCAGGTCCACGTCCAGATACGGCGCCAACGCCACCTGGCACTCGGCCAGCGCCGCGTCGAACGGCGCGCACCGGCCCACCAGGCCCGCCGCCATCCGCGCCGACTGCGCGCCCTGACCGGGGAACACGAACACCGGGCCGGCGGGCCGCTCCGCGGTGCCGGTCACCACCGCCGGCGACGGCGTACCCGCCACGAGCGCGTCCAGACCGGACAGCAACTCCTCGGCAGACGACCCGAGCACCACCGCGCGCTGGTCGAACGCCGACCGGGTGGTGGCCAGCGACCAGGCCACCGTCGCCGGGTCGGCCGGGTGCGCGCGCAGGTGCGCGGCCAGCCGGCCGGCCTGCCCGGCGAGGCCGCCCCGGGTCCGGGCGGAGACCGGCCAGGCGGTGACGTCGGCGGCGAGCAGCCCCGGGGCGGGGACGGCGGCGGGCGGCGTGGGCGCCTCCGGCGCCTGTTCCACGATGACGTGCGCGTTGGTGCCGGAGATGCCGAACGACGACACCGCCGCCCGGCGGGGCCGGTCGCGTTCGGGCCACGGCCGCGCCGACGTCACCAGCTCCAGCGCGCCGGACGACCAGTCGATGTGCGGGGACGGCTCGTCGACGTGCAGCGTCGCCGGCACCAGTCCGTGCCGGATGGCCAGCACCACCTTGATCACCCCGGCCACGCCGGCGGCGGCCTGGGCGTGCCCGATGTTCGACTTCACCGAGCCGAGCAGCGCCGGCCCGGCGTCGCCACGGTCCTGCCCGTACGTGGCCAGCAGCGCCTGCGCCTCGATCGGGTCGCCGAGGTTGGTGCCGGTGCCGTGCGCCTCGATGAGGTCGACGTCGGCGGTGGCCAGCCGGGCGGCGGTGAGCGCCTGGCTGATCACGCGCTGCTGGGCGGGCCCGTTCGGGGCGGTCAGCCCGTTCGACGCGCCGTCCTGGTTGACCGCGCTGCCGCGTAGCACCGCGAGCACCGGGTGCCCGTTGCGGCGGGCGTCGGAGAGCCGCTCCACCAGCAGCCAGCCGACGCCCTCGGAGAACCCGGCGCCGTCGGCGGCGGCGGCGAAGGAGCGGCACCGCCCGTCCGGGGAGAGCGCGCGTTGCCGGCTCGACCCGATGTAGAGGCCGGGGGTGGCCATCACGGTGACGCCGCCGGCGAGCGCCAGCTCGCACTCCCCCGCCCGCAACGCCTGCGCGGCCAGGTGCAGCGCGACAAGCGAGGACGAGCAGGCGGTGTCGATGGAGACGGCCGGGCCCTCCAGGCCGAGCGTGTACGACACCCGGCCGGAGGCGACCGCCGCCGCCCCGCCGGTCATCGAGTGGCCCTCGTCGCCGTCGGGCGACATCATCAGCAGCGTGCCGTAGTCCTGCCCGTTGGTGCCGACGAACACCCCGGTGCGGCTGCCGCGCAGCGTGGCGGGGTCGATGCCGGCGGACTCGACGGCCTCCCACGCGGTCTCCAGCAGCAGCCGCTGCTGCGGGTCCATGGTGAGCGCCTCGCGGGGGCTGATGCCGAAGAACGCGGCGTCGAAGTCCCCGGCCCCGTCGAGGAAGCCGCCCTCGCGGGCGTACGAGGTGCCGGGGTGGTCGGGGTCGGGATGGTAGAGCCGGTCGAGGTCCCAGCCCCGGTCGTCGGGGAACGGGGCGACCGCGTCCCGGCCGTCGGTCAGCAACTCCCACAGGTCCTGCGGGTCGCGGACGCCACCGGGCAGCCGGCAGCTCATCGCGACGATCGCCACCGGCTCCAGTTCCTGGGACTGGGCCTCGCTGAGCCGGCGGCGGGTGTCGTGCAGGTCCGCCATGACCCGCTTGAGGTAGTCGCGGAGCTTGTCTTCATTGGCCATCGGTAGCCGCTTCCTCGCAGGGGACGGGAGTGAGCCGGTGCGGGTCAGGAGAGACCGAGGTCGCGGTCCACCATGGCGAACAGCTCGTCGTCGCTGGCGTCGCCGAGATGACGGCCGAGGTCGTCGTCGCCGCCGCTGCCCTGGCCGAGCCGGGTGAGCATGGCCTGGAGGCGGACCGTGGCCCGGACCCGGGCGGCCTCGTCGCGGGCCACCACGTCGAGCCCGTCGGCGATCCGGTCGAGGTCGTCCAGCAGCGCGGTCGGGGTGACCACGTCGTCCTGGGCCACCTCGGCGTAGAGGTACTCGGCCAGCGTGGTCGGCGTCGGGTAGTCGAAGACCAGGGTGACCGGCAGCGCCACCCCGCTCGCCAGGCCGAGCCGGTTGCGCAGCTCGACCGCAGTGACCGAGTCGAAGCCCAGTTCGCGGAACGCGCGGTGCTCGTCCACCGACTCCCCGGACGGGTAGTTGAGCACGGCCGCGACCTGGCCGCGGACCAGCGCGAGCAGCACCGCCATCCGGTCGCCGGCGGGCAGCCCGGCGAGCCGGTCGCGCAGCGACTCCGGGCCGTCGGGCACCTCGCCGCCGGTGGTCCGCTCGACCGTGCGCAGCCGGCGGACGTCCGGCAGGTCGCTGATCAGGGGGCCGGGCCGGGTGGCGGTGAACGCGACGGAGAACCGCTCCCAGGCGATGTCGGCGACGGTGAGGAACGCCTCGCCGTGGTCGACGGCCTGGTGCAGCGCGGCGATCGCGGCCTCCGGCGGCATCTCGGGTACGCCGTGCCGGTGCAGCAGCTCACCGAACGGGCCGTCGGCCATGCCGCCGCCGGCCCAGGCGCCCCAGGCGATGGACGTGCCGGGTAGGCCGAGTCCGCGCCGGTGCTGGGCGAGCGCGTCGAGGAACGCGTTGCTCGGGGCGTAGTTGCCGACGCCGGAGCTGCCCACCGAACCGGCGAACGAGGAGAACAGCACGAACGCGCCGAGGTCGAGGTCGAGCGTCAGCTCGTGCAGGTGGTACGCGACGTCCACCTTGGCCGCGAGGACCCGTTCGATCTGGTCGATGCGCAGGTCGTTGATCAGGGCGTCGTCGAGCACCGCGCTGGCGTGCACCACGGCCTTCAGCGGCCGGTCGGCGGGAATGCCGTCGATCAGCGCGGCCAGCGCGTCCCGGTCGGCGGCGTCGCAGGTGACCACGCTGGCGGTGGCGCCGAGGGCGGTGAGGTCGTCGACGAGTTCGGCGGCGCCGGGGGCGTCCATGCCGCGGCGGCTGGCCACGACGATGTTCTCCACGCCGCTGCGGGCGAGCCAGCGGGCGGCGTGCCCGCCGAGCGCGCCGGTGCCGCCGGTGACCAGCGCGGTGCCGGAGGGCTGCCACGGGTGCGCGGGCCGGCTGTCGCCGAGCGGGACGCGGGTGAGCCGCCGGCCGAGCAGTCCGCCGGGGCGTACCGCGATCTGGTCCTCCTCGCCGGCGGCGGTGAGCGCCGCGATCAGCAGGCCGGCGCTGCGCTCGTCGACCGCCTCCGGCAGGTCGACGAGTCCGCCCCAACGCTGCGGGTGTTCCAGCGCGGCGACGCGGCCGAAGCCCCAGATCATCGCCTGGCCGGGCGAGCGGAGCAGTTCGGCGCGGCCGACCGAGACGGCGCCGGAGGTGACCGCCCACATCGGGGCGGCCAGGCCGATGTCGCCGAGCGCCTGGACCAGCGCGACGGTGGCGGCGAATCCGCCGGGTACGGACGGGTGCATCGGGTGGACGAGTTCGTCGAACGCGAGCAGCGACACCACGCCGGTCACCTCGGTGAGCGTGCCGTCCGCTCCGGTGGTGAGCGCCTCGCGCAGCAGCTTGCCGAGCAGGTCGCGGTCGACGTCGGTGGTGCTGACCGGCAGCGGGACGACGGTGGCGCCGGCGGCGGCGAACGCGTCGACGCACGCCTCCTGCCAGGGTTCGACGATGTCGCCGGTGGGCAGCACGACCAGCCAGGTGCCGGCCATGCCGCGGTTGGTGATGCCGGTGAGCGGCTTCCAGGTGTCCTGGTAGCGCCAACTGTCGATGTCGGACTGGCGGCGCTGCTGCCGCCGCCAGCGGTGCAGCACCGGCAGCGCCGGGGCGAGCGCGTCGAGCGCCTGCCCGGCGGGGAGGTCGTCGCCGGCGAGCACCTCGGCGAGGCCGGGCAGGTCGTCGCGTTCGACGGCGGCCCAGAAGCCGCTGTCGTCCGGGCTGCCGTGGTCGGCCGCCTGGTCCTCCCGCTCGGGGCCGCCGCTGCCGTCGAGCCAGAGCCGCTGGTGGTCGAACGCGTAGGTGGGCAGCGCGACGGTGTCGGTCTCGGCGAGGACGGCGGTCAGGTCGACAGGCAGGCCGATGCTGTGCGCGGTGGCCAGGTTGGTCAGCAGCCGGGTCGGGTCGTCCTCACCCCGCCGCAACGTCGACAACGTGTGCCCGGCGGTGCCGGTGTCGTCCAGGACCGCCGTGACCGGCATGGTCAGCACCGGGTGCGGACTGATCTCGACGAACGTCGTGTGTCCCGCCTCGACCGCCGTCCGCACCGCCGAATCGAACCGGACCGTGCGGCGCAGGTTGTCGTACCAGTAGTCGGCCGTCATCGTCGCCGGGTCCACCCACTCCCCGGTCAACGTGGACACCAGACGCGTGTGACCGGGCTGCGGCGTCACGCCGGCCAGGTCGGCACGCAACTGCTGCGCGACGTCCTCCACGGCGGCGGAGTGCGAGGCGTAGTCCACCGGGATCAGCCGGGCCCGGACGCCGTCGGCCTGACACGACTCGACCAGATCCGCGACCGCCTGCGGCGGACCGGACACCACGACCGTCGCCGGGCCGTTCACCGCCGCCACCCCGACACCGTCGAAGCCGCCCAGCCGGGCGGTGACCTCGTCGGCGGACAGGTCGACCGATGCCATCGTGCCGGTGCCGCGCAGCGCGGACAGCGCCCGGGAGCGCAACGCCACCGTCTTCGCCGCATCGTCGAGCGACAGGATCCCGGCGACGCATGCCGCGCCGATCTCGCCCTGGGAGTGGCCGATCACCGCGTCGGGCGTGACGCCGGCCGCGCGCCAGACGGCGGCGAGCGCCACACCGACCGCCCACAGCACCGGCTGCACCACCTCGACGCGGTCCAGCCAGGACTCGTCGTCGCCGGTCAGCACCGACACGAGATCGACGTCCAGGTGGGGGGCCAGCGCCGTCTGGCACTCGGCCAGCGCGGTGTCGAACGGCGCGCACCGGCCGACCAGGCCGGCGGCCATCCCGGCGGACTGGGCGCCCTGGCCGGGGAAGACGAAGACCGGGCCGGCGCCGGCCGCGGACGCCGTACCGGTGACCAGGTTGCCGGCCGGCAGGCCGGCGGCGAGCGCGTCCAGGCCGGCGAGCAGGTCGGCGGGGTCCGCGCCGACGACGACGGCGCGCTGGTCGAGCGTGGACCGGGTGGTGGCCAGTGACCAGGCCACGGATGCCGGGTCGGCGGGGTGGGCGCGCAGGTGCGCGGCCAGTCGGGCGGCCTGCCCGGCGAGCGCGCCCCGGGTCCGGGCCGACACCGGCCAGGCGGTGGGGCCGGCGGCGAGCAGGCCGGCGCGGCGCGGCGCGGGGGCGTCGTCGGCGGGCGCCTCGGCCGGCTCGGCGGTGGAGGGGCGGTACTCCTCGACGATGACGTGCGCGTTGGTGCCGCTGACCCCGAACGAGGAGACGCCGCCACGGCGGGGCCGGCCCAGTTCCGGCCAGGGCCGGTTCTCGGTGATCAGCTCCACCGCGCCGGCGTCCCAGTCGACGTGCGGGGACGGCTCGTCCACGTGCAGCGTCGCCGGCAGCGTGCCGTGCCGCAGCGCCATCACCATCTTGACCAGGCCGGCCACGCCGGCGGCGCTCTGCGTGTGGCCGATGTTCGACTTCACCGAGCCCAGCCAGAGCGGCCGGTCCGCGGGCCGGTCCTGCCCGTACGTGGCGAGCAGCGCCTGCGCCTCGATCGGGTCGCCGAGCGTGGTGCCGGTGCCGTGCGCCTCCACCAGGTCGACGTCGGCCGCGCCGAGCCGGGCGTCGGCGAGCGCGGCCCGGATGACCCGCTGCTGGGAGGGGCCGTTCGGGGCGGTCAGGCCGTTGGACGCGCCGTCCTGGTTGAGCGCGCTGCCGCGGATCACGGCGAGGATCGGGTGGCCGTTGCGTTCGGCGTCGGCGAGCCGTTCCACCACGACGACGCCGCCGCCCTCGCCCCAGCCGGTGCCGTCGGCGCCGGCCGCGAACGCGCGGCACCGCCCGTCGACGGACATGCCGCGCTGGCGGGAGAAGACGATGAACACGCCCGGGGTGGCCATCACGGTGACGCCGCCGGCGACCGCCAGGTCGCACTCGCCGCGGCGCAGCGCCTGCCCGGCCAGGTGCAGCGCGACAAGCGACGACGAGCAGGCGGTGTCGACGGTGACGGCGGGGCCGTTGAGGCCGAGCGTGAACGAGATCCGGCCGGAGGCGACGCTCGTGGTGTTGCCGGTGCCGAGGTACATGTCCACGCCGTCCGGCACGTACGGCAGGCCCATCCCGTAGTTGGAGGTGCTCAGCCCGACGAAGACACCGGTGGCGCTGCCGCGCAGCGACAGCGGGTCGATGCCGGCCCGCTCGATCGCCTCCCAGGACGTCTCCAGCAGCAGCCGCTGCTGCGGGTCCATGGCGAGCGCCTCGCGGGGCGAGATGCCGAACAGGGCCGGGTCGAAGTCACCGGCGCCGTCGAGGAACCCGCCGACCCGGGTGTAGCTCTTGCCGGGCTTGTCCGGGTCGGGGTCGTACAGGCCGTCGAGGTCCCAGCCCCGGTCGTCGGGGAACTCGGTGAGCGCGTCGCGCCCGTCGGCGACCAGGTCCCACAGTTCCTCCGGGGACCGGACGCCGCCGGGGAACCGGCAGCTCATCGACACGATGGCGAGCGGTTCGGTGTCCCGCGCCTCGACGGTCTGCAGCTTGCGCTTCGTGTCGTGCAGGTCGGCGGTCACCCGCTTGAGGAAGTACCGCAGCTTGTCGTCGTCGCTCATCGCGTCCCTGCCTTGATCCGCGGTGGTCATGTCAGGAGATTCCAAACTCTTTGCTGATGAAGTCGAAGATCTCGTCGTCGCTGGCGGCGTCGAGGTCGGGCCGCTCCGGTTCCTCGGCCGGGCCGGCGAGGTCGGTGGCCTTGGCGAGCAGGTCACGCATCCGGGTGGCGAACCGGTCCCGGGTCGCCGGGTCGAGCGCCAGCGTGGTGAGCAGCGACTCGACCGCGTCGATGCCCTGGAACAGCGGCTGGGTGGAGGGCGCCGCGTCGGCGGCGATCTCGCCGGCCAGCTTCTCGGCGAGGGCGTGCGGCGTCGGGTAGTCGAAGACCAGCGTGGCGGGCAACCGCAGCCCGGACAGCGTGTTGAGTCGGTTGCGCAGGTCGACCGCGGTCAGCGAGTCGAAGCCCAGGTCGGTGAAGAGGCGGGCGGGGTCGACGGCTTCCGGCCCGGCGTGGCCGAGCACGGCGGCCACGTTCGCCCGGACCACGTCGAGCAGCACCTTGCGCCGCTCCGGGTCGGCCAGGCCGGCGAGCCGCTGGGCGAGCGGCACGCCGCCGGTGCCGGCGCCGCCCGCGTCGACCGAACGGCGCAGCGGCACCCGGACCAGACCACGCAGCAGCGGGGCGAGCACGCCCGACTCGGCCTGGCCGCGCAGCGCCGCCACGTCCAACCGCATCGGTACGACGGCGGCGGTGTCCAGCCGCCAGGCGGCGTCGAACAGGTGCAGCGCCTGCTCGGTGGCCAGCCCGGCGGCGCCCTGCTCGGTCATCCGCCGCACGTCGGCGTCGGCGAGGTGACCGGTCATGCCGCTGGCCTGCTCCCAGAGGCCCCAGGCGAGCGAGATGCCGGGCAGTCCCTGGGCCCGCCGGTGCGCGGCGAGCGCGTCGAGGAACGCGTTGGCCGCGCCGTAGTTGGCCTGACCGGCGCTGCCGAGCGTGGCGGCGGCGGAGGAGAACAGCACGAACGCGCCGAGATCCCGGCCGGCGGCGAGCCGGTGCAGGTGCCACGCCGCGTCGATCTTGGGGATGCTGACCGCGTCGATGCGGTCCGGGGTGAGCGACTCCAGCACGCCGTCGTCGAGCACGCCGGCGGCGTGCACCACGGCGGTGAGCGGATGCGCGGCGGGGATGCCGTCGAGCAGCGCGGCGAGCGCGTCCGGGTCGGCGGCGTCGCAGGCGGCGACCGTGACCTCGGTGCCGACGCCGGCCAGCTCGGTGACCAGGTCGTCGATGCCGTCGGCGGTCGCGCCGCGCCGCCCGGCGAGCAGCAGGTGCCGCATGCTGTGGGTGGTGGCGAGGTGGCGGGCCAGCAGCCGGCCCAGCACGCCGGTGCCGCCGGTGATCAGCACGGTGCCGTCCGGGTCGACGCCGCCGGGCCGGGGCTCCAGCCCGGCCGGTACGCGGGCCAGGCGCGGCGCGCGGACCTGGCCGGCGCGCACGGCGAGCTGCGGTTCGCCGGTGCCGATCGCGGCGGCGAGCAGCGTGGCGCCGGCCGGGTCGGCGTCCAGGTCGACGAGCTGGATCCGGTCGGGGTGTTCGAGCTGGGCGGTGCGGACGAGTCCCCAGGCGGGTGCCGACCGCAGGTCGACCTCGGCCGGGTCGCCGGTGGCGACGGCGCCACGGGTGACAAGCACCAGGCGGGTGTCGGCGAACCGGTCGTCGGCGAGCCATGCCTGGAGCGTGCCGAGCAGGCGGTGGGTGGTGGCGCGGGCCTGCGCGGCCAGTTCGGGGCCGGCGCCGTCGCCGGTGCCGCCGACCGGCACGATCAGCGTCCCGGGGGCGGGTTCCCCACCGGCGAGCAGCTCGGCGAAGGATTCCGGGGCCAGGTCGGGGCGGACGCGGGCGCCGGCGGCCTCGGCGGCGGCGTTGAGCGCGAGGTCGTCGCCGAGCACCACCCATCCGGTGGCGGCCGGCGACGGTCCGGCGGTCACCGGCAGCACCGGCCAGTCCACCTGGAACAGCGACTCGTGCCGGCCGGAGCGGGCCGCGCCGAGCGCGTCGCCGGTGACCCGGCGCATGATCAGCGAGTCGGCGTGCAGGACCGGGGCGCCGGTGGCGTCGGCGACCTGGAACGTGACGCCGACGTCGCCGGCCGCGGCGACCCGGACCCGCAGCGCGGTGGCCCCGGCG
Organism: Micromonospora sp. NPDC049240; assembly: GCF_040647835.1. NCBI lineage: Bacteria > Bacillati > Actinomycetota > Actinomycetes > Micromonosporales > Micromonosporaceae > Micromonospora > Micromonospora sp. NPDC049240. The sequence continues at coordinate 27,038 of NZ_JBEZCX010000011.1, read as the reverse complement.
GCGAGCAGCGTGACACCGGTCCAGGCGAACGGCAGCCGGGGCACGCTGGCGTCGGCGCCGTCGCCCATCCGACCGAGGAAACCGCCGATGGACATGGCCTGGAGCGCGCCGTCGAGCAGCGCCGGGTGGAGCCCGAACCGGCCGGCCTCGGCGTGGTGGTCGGCGGGGAGCGCCACCTCGGCGAAGACCTCGTCGCCCCGGGTCCAGGCGGCGCGCAGGCCGCGGAAGACCGGGCCGTAGCCGAAGACGGTGGCTTCGAGGCCGGCGTAGAAGGAGTCGGAGGCGACCGGTGTGGCGCCGGGTGGCGGCCACACACCGAGGTCGAACGCGGGCGGTTCGGCGCCGCGCGGGGCGAGCAGGCCGGTGGCGTGGCAGGTCCAGGCCACGTCGGCGAGGATCTCGTCGGAGCCGTCCCGGTACGCGCGGGAGTGCAGCTGCACCGGGCGGCGGCCGGTCTCGTCGCGCTCGCCGACGGTGAGCTGGATCTGGAGCGACCCGAGTTCCGGCAGCACGAGCGGGGCGAGCAGGGTGAGTTCCTCGACCACCGGCGCGCCGGCCTGGTCGCCGGCGTGCGCGGCCAGTTCGACGAACGCGGTGCCGGGCAGCAGGATCGCGTTCATCACCCGGTGCTCGCCGAGCCACGGGTGGGTGCGGACGGACAGTCGCCCGGTGAAGACCAGCCGCTCGCTGTCGGGGAACGTGACGGCGGCGCTGAGCAGCGGGTGGCCGGCGTCCTGGAGGCCGGCGGAGGCGACGTCCTGGGCCCGGTGGGCGGGCGGGTCGAGCCAGAACCGCTGCTGCTCGAACGCGTAGGTGGGCAGCGCGACGGTGTCCGTGCCGGCGAGCACGGTGGTCAGGTCGACGGGCAGGCCGACGCTGTGCGCGGTGGCCAGGTTGGTCAGCAGCCGGGTCGGGTCGTCCTCGCCCCGCCGCAGCGTGGACAGCGTGTGCCCGGCGGTGCCGAGGTCGTCCAGGATCGCGGTCACCGGCATGGTCAACACCGGATGCGGTGAGATCTCCACGAACGTCGTGTGTCCCGCCCCGACCGCGGTACGCACGGCGGTGTCGAACCGCACGGTCTGCCGCAGGTTGTCGTACCAGTAGTCGGCCGTCATCGTCGCCGGGTCCACCCAGTCCCCGGTCAACGTGGACACCAGCCGGGTGTGACCGGGCTGCGGCGTCACGCCGGCCAGCTCGGTACGGAGCCGCTGCGCGACCTCCTCCACCGCCGCGGAGTGCGACGCGTAGTCCACCGGGATCAGCCGGGCCCGGACGCCGTCGGCCTGACACGCCTCGACCAGGTCCGCGACCGCCTGCGGCGGACCGGACACCACCACGGTCGCCGGGCCGTTGACCGCCGCGATCCCCACGCCGGGGAACGGACCGTCGTCCGGCGTGACGCCGTCGCCCGGGGCCGCTCCCGCCAGTCGCGCGGTGACCTCGTCGGCGGACAGGTCGACCGACGCCATCGTGCCGGTGCCCCGCAGCGCGGACAGCGCCCGGGACCGCAACGCCACCGTCCGCGCCGCGTCGTCGAGCGACAGGATCCCGGCGACGCACGCGGCGCCGATCTCCCCCTGCGAGTGACCGACCACCGCCTGCGGCACGACCCCGACGTGCCGCCACACCGCGGCCAGGGCGACGCCCACCGCCCACAGCACCGGCTGCACCACCTCGACCCGGTCCAACCACGACTCGTCGTCACCGGTCAGCACCGACACCAGATCGACGTCGAGGTAGGGAGAGAGCGCCACCTGGCACTCGGCCAGCGCCGCGTCGAACGGCACGCACCGGCTCACCAGACCGGAAGCCATCCGCGCCGACTGCGCACCCTGACCCGGGAACACGAACACCGGGCCGGTGGCGGCGGCCGTGCCGGTGACCAGGTGCGGCGACGGCGACCCGTCGGCGAGCGCGTCCAGGCCGGACAGCAGCTCCTCGACCGACGAGCCGACCACGGCGGCCCGCTGGTCGAACGCCGACCGGGTGGCGACCAGCGACCAGGCCACCGCGGCGGTGTCCACGTCGCCCCGCGCGCGGACGTGCTCGGCCAGGCGGGCGGCCTGCCCGGCCAGCGCGGCGCGGGACCGTGCGGAGACCGCCCACACCGTCGCGGCGGTGTCCAGCAGGCCGGCGCCGGTGGCGGCCGGGGCGGCCGGTTCGTCGCCCTGTTCCACGATGACGTGCGCGTTGGTGCCGGAGATGCCGAACGACGACACCGCCGCCCGGCGCGGGCGGTCGCCCGCCGGCCAGGGCCGCGCCTCGGTGGCCAGTTCCACCGCGCCGGCGTCCCAGTCGATGTGCGGGGACGGCTCGTCCACGTGCAGCGTGCGGGGCACGGTGCCGTGCCGCATGGCCTGCACCATCTTGATCACACCGGCGACGCCGGCGGCGGCCTGGGCGTGGCCGATGTTCGACTTGATCGAGCCGAGCAGCAGCGGCCGGTCGGCGGGCCGGTCCTGCCCGTACGTGGCGAGCAGCGCCTGCGCCTCGATCGGGTCACCCAGCGTGGTGCCGGTGCCGTGCGCCTCCACCACGTCCACGTCGGCCGGGGACAGCCGCGCGGCGGCCAGCGCCGCCCGGATCACCCGCTGCTGCGACGGCCCGTTCGGGGCGGTCAGCCCGTTGGACGCGCCGTCGGAGTTGACCGCGCTGCCGCGTACCACCGCGAGCACGTGCCGGCCCTGCCGGCGGGCGTCGGAGAGGCGCTGCACCAGCAGCAGGCCGACGCCCTCGGACCAGCCGGTGCCGTCGGCGGCGGCGGCGAACGACTTGCACCGGCCGTCGGCGGCCAGTCCGCGCTGGCGGGAGAACTCCACGAACGCGGTCGGGGTGGCCATCACGATGACGCCGCCCGCGAGGGCCATGTCGCACTCGCCGCGGCGCAGCGCCTGCCCGGCCCAGTGCAGCGCGACGAGCGACGACGAGCAGGCGGTGTCCAGCGAGACCGCCGGCCCCTCCAGCCCGTACGTGTAGGCGACCCGGCCGGAGATGACGCTGCTGGTCATGCCGGTGAGCGCGTACCCGGAGGTCTCCTCCGGGGCGAACGCGAGCAGCGAGCCGTAGTCCTGGCCGCTGGTGCCGACGAACACGCCGGTGCTGCTGCCGCGTACCCCGGTCGGGTCGATGCCGGCGGACTCGAACGTCTCCCAGGTGGTCTCCAGCAGCAGCCGCTGCTGCGGGTCCATGGCGAGCGCCTCGCGCGGGCTGATGCCGAAGAAGCCGGGGTCGAACCGGTCGACGTCGGCGAGGAAGCCGCCGCCTCGGGCGTAGAACGTGCCGGCCGCGTCCGGGTCGGGGCTGTAGAGCGTGTCCAGGTCCCAGCCCCGGTCGCCGGGCAGGTCGGTGATCGCGTCGACGCCGTCGGCGACGAGCCGCCACAGGTCGTCCGGGGTGGACACGCCGCCGGGCAGCCGGCAGGCCATGCCGATGATGGCCAGCGGCTCGTCGTCGCCGACGGTGACCGGGGCGGTCGCCGGACGGGCCGGGACCGGGACGCCCGCGATCTCGGTGTCCAGGTGGGCGGCGAGTTCCTGCGGGCTCGGGTAGTCGAAGACCAGCGTGGCGGGCAGCCGCAGGCCGAACGCGTTGCCGAGCCGGTTGCGCATCTCGACGGCGGTGAGCGAGTCGAAGCCGAGGTCGCTGAACGCGCGGCGCGGGTCGACGGCGGCCGGGTCGGGGTAGCCGAGCACGGCGGCGGCCTGCCCCCGGACGATCTCCAGCAGCGCGGCCCGCCGGTCGGTGTCGTCGAGCGCGGCGAGCTGCTGCACCAGCGACGCGCCGGTGGCCGGTGCGGCGGCGGCGCCCCGGCCGGCGCGGATCAGCGCCCGGTACAGCGGCGGGACGGTGCCGGCGAACTGGGCCCGCATGGCGGCCAGGTCGAGGCGGGCCGGCACCAGCGCGGCGGCCGGGACGCGGCAGGCGGCGTCGAAGAGCGCCAGCCCCTCCTCCGCCTCCATGGCGGACACGCCGGAGCGGGAGATGCGGTTGAGGTGGACGTCGTCCAGTTCGGTGGTCATGCCGCTGCGGTCGGCCCAGAGGCCCCACGCGAGGGTGAGCGCGGCGAGGCCACGGGCGCGACGGTGGTGGGCCAGCCCGTCGAGGAACGCGTTGGCGGCGGCGTAGTTGCCCTGGCCGGGGCCGCCGGCGGTGGCCGCGAGCGAGGAGTACGAGACGAACGCGGTGAGGTCGAGGTCGGCGGTCAGCTCGTGCAGGTGCCAGGCGGCGTCGACCTTGGGGCGCAGCACGCCGTCGACCCGGTCGGGGGTGAGCGAGGAGATGACGCCGTCGTCGCGTACCCCGGCGGCGTGGACCACGGCGGTGAGCGGGTGGTCGGCGGGGAGGTCGGCGAGCAGCGCGGCGACCGCGTCGCGGTCGGCGACGTCGCAGGCGGCGACCGTGACGGTGGCGCCGAGCGCGGTCAGTTCGTCGCAGAGTTCCGGGATGCCGGCGGCGTCCCGGCCGCGCCGGCTGGTGAGCACCAGGTGCCGCACGCCGTGCCGGGTCACCAGGTGCCGGCTCATGAGCTGGCCGAGCGTGCCGGTGGCGCCGGTGATCAGCACGGTGCCGTCGGCGTCGAACGCCGGGTCGGCCGGCTCGGCGGGCGCGGGCACCCGGGCGAGCCGGGCGCCGGCCGCGACACCGGCGCGGATGGCGAGCTGCGGTTCGTCGGTGTCCAGCGCCGCCACCAGCGCGGCGGCGGCGGTCGCCGGGTCGTCCACGTCGACCAGCACGAACCGGCCCGGGTTCTCCGACTGGGCGGAGCGCACCAGGCCGATGACGGCGGCGCCGGCCAGGTCGGTGAGGTCGGCGTCCGGCTCGGTGGCGACCGCGCCGCGGGTGAGCACGACCAGCCGGGTGGCCTCGTAGCGGTCGTCGGCGAGGAACCGCTGGAGCACGTCGAGCGCCCGGTGGGTCACCTCGGCGACCCGGCGGGGCACGTCGCGCTCGCCGCGCGGGTCGAGGAACGACGCGACAAGCACGCCGGGCGCGTCGGCGCCGTCGTCGAGCGCGCCGGTCAGGGCCGCGAGATCGGGGTACGCGGTGACGGCCGTCCCGGTGGCGGCCACCGCGTCGGCGAGCGCGGGGTCGGTGTCGAGCACCGCCCACGTGCCGGCGGCCGGTCCGGTGGGCAGCGGCAGCGGGGTCCAGTCGATCCGGTACAGCGACTCGGGTCCGCCGCCGCCGGCGGTGCGGAGCTGGTCGGCGGTGACCGGCCGCAGGACGAGCGAGCCGACCGAGGCGATCGGGGCGCCGTCGACGCCGGCGAGGAGCAGCGACACGCTGTCCGGGCCGGTGTGCCGGACCCGGACCCGGGCGGCGGCGGCGCCGGCGGCGTGCAACGCGATGTCGTTCCAGGAGAACGGCAGCCGGCCGTGGCCGGGGGGCAGGCCGGGGCCGGTCGACGCACCGGCGGCGCTGGTGAGGCCGAGTGTGTGCAGCGCGGCGTCGAGCAGCGCCGGGTGCACGCCGTAGCCGCCGGCCTCGGCGGCCGGTGTCTCGGGCAGCGCCAGGTCGGCGAAGAGGTCGTCGCCGCGCCGCCAGGCGGTGCGCAGCGCGATGAACGACGGGCCGTAGTCGTAGCCCTGGGCGGCCAGGTGCGGATAGAGCTGGTCGGTGGGCACCTCGGTGGCGTCCGGCGGCGGCCAGGCGGCCAGGTCGGACCAGCCGGGTACGCCGGGTTGCGCCGGCCGGTCGGCGAGGACGCCGCTGGCGTTGCGGGTCCAGGCGCGCGGGTCGCCGTCGGCGGTGTCACGGTCGGTCGGCTCGTCGCCGGGCCGGTCGTGGTCGGGCGCGGAGTGCAGCGACACGGACCGGCAGCCGGTCTCGTCGGCGGGGCCGATCCAGAGCTGGATGTCGACGCCGCCGGTCTCGGGCAGGATCAGCGGCGCTTCGAGGGTCAGTTCGCGGACGTGGTCGGCGCCGACGTGCGCGCCGGCCTGGAGGGCCAGCTCGACGAAGCCGGTGCCGGGCAGCAGCACGGTGTCGAAGACGACGTGGTCGGCGATCCACGGGTGGGTACGCCGGGACAGCCGGCCGGTGAACAGGAAGCCCTCGGCGTGGGCGACGCCGACGGCGGCGCCGAGCAACGGATGCCGGGCGGGGCGCAGGCCGACCGCGGTGACGTCGCCGGTCCAGCCGCCGCCGGCCTCCGGCCAGTAGCGCTGGCGCTGGAACGCGTAGGTGGGCAGGTCGACGCGGGTCGCGCCGGTGCCGGCGAACCACGGCGTCCAGTCGACGCGCACGCCGTGCACGTGCAGCTCCGCCAACCCGGCCAGCAACGCCCCGGTCTCGTCCCGGTCGCGGCGCTGCACCGAGGTTGCGACGACCGTGTCGTCGTCGGGCAGGATCTCGGCGGTCAGCGCGGTGAGCACGCTCTGCGGGCCGACCTCCAGGAACGTGTCCGCCCCGGCCGCCCGCAGCGCGGCGATCCCGTCGGCGTAACGCACCGCCTCCCGCACGTGCCGCACCCAGTAGTCGACGCTGGTGATCTCGTCGGACTCAGCGAGCGCGCCGGTCACGTTGGACACGACCGGCAGCAGCGGCGCGGCGAACGTCAACCCGTCCAGCACGGTGCGGAACTCGGCGAGCATCGGCTCCATCAGCGGGCTGTGGAACGCGTGCGACACCGTCAACCGACGAACCCGCACACCCCGGTCCCGCCAGACGCGCTCGATCTCGTCCAGCGCGTCGACCGGACCGGACACCACCGTCGACGACGGGCCGTTCACCGCCGCGATCCCCAGCGCGGGGTGCGCCCCGATCGACGCGGCCACCTCGGCCTCCGGCGCGGCGACCGCCAACATCCCGCCGCCGGCCGGCAACGCCTGCATCAACCGACCCCGCGCCGCCACCAGCGCGCACGCGTCCGGCAGCGACAACACCCCCGCCACGTACGCGGCGGTCACCTCACCGATCGAGTGCCCACCCACGAAGTCCGGCGTCACCCCGAACGACTCGACCAGGCGGAACAACGCCACCTCGACCGCGAACAGACCCGCCTGCGTGAACCGCGTCTGGTCCAGCAGGTCACCGTCGCCGAACAACACCGGCCTCAACGGCTGCGGCAGCAACGGGTCGAGCTGCGTACAGACCTCGTCCAACGCGGCGGCGAACACCGGGAACGCCTCGGACAACTCCCGACCCATGCCGGCACGCTGCGCGCCCTGCCCGGAGAACAGCACCGCCAGGGCCTGCCGGTCACTGGCCGCGCCGGTCGCCGTGGTGGCCGTCGGCGTTCCGGCCGCGAGCGCCCGCAGGCCGGCGAGCAGGTCGTCGCGGTCGGTGGCGGCCAGCACGGCCCGCCGGTCCAGCGCCGCACGGGCGGTCGCCGAGGAGAACGCCACGTCGAGCGCGGTCGACGTCGGGTCGGCGGCCAGCCGCGCGGCCCAGCGGCCGGCCTGGTCGGCGAGCGCGGCGTCGTCGCGGGCGGACACCAGCACCGGTACGACCGGGCGGGTGCGTGTCGGCGCGTCGTCGGCCGGGGCGGGTTCGTCCGGCGGCGCCTGTTCGAGGATGGTGTGCGCGTTGGTGCCGGACACGCCGAACGAGGAGATCGCCGAGCGGCGGGGCCGGTCCACCGCCGGCCACGGGGTGGCCTCGGTGACCAGCTCGACCGCGCCGGTGTCCCAGTCGACCTGCGGCGTCGGCGCGTCCACGTGCAGCGTGGGCGGGACGAGCCCGTGCCGCATCGCCTGCACCATCTTGATCACCCCGGCGACGCCGGCCGCCGCCTGCGTGTGCCCCAGGTTCGACTTGACGGAGCCGAGCAGCAGCGGCGCGGCGTCGCCCCGGTCCTGCCCGTACGTGGCCAGCAGCGCCTGCGCCTCGATCGGGTCACCGAGCCGGGTGCCGGTGCCGTGCGCCTCCACCACGTCCACGCCGCCGGCGGCGAGCCCGGCGTTGGCCAGGGCCTGCTGGATCACCCGCTGCTGCGACGGGCCGTTCGGGGCGCTCAGCCCGTTCGACGCGCCGTCCTGGTTGACCGCGCTGCCGCGCAGCACGGCGAGGATCGGGTGGCCGTTGCGGCGGGCGTCGGAGACGCGTTCCAGCAGCAGCACACCGACGCCCTCGGACCAGCCGGTGCCGTCGGCGGCGGCGGCGAACGCCTTGCACCGGCCGTCGGCGGCCAGCCCGCGCTGGCGGGAGAACTCCACGAACGCGCCCGGCGTACACATGGCGGTGACGCCGGCGACGACGGCGAGCGTGCACTCCCGCTGCCGCAGCGCCTGCCCGGCCAGGTGCATCGCCACCAGCGACGACGAGCAGGCGGTGTCGACGGTGACCGCGGGCCCTTCCAGGCCGAACGTGTAGGCGATCCGGCCGGACACGACGCTGCCGGCGTTGCCGGTCATCAGGTGCCCTTCCAGGCCCTGCGCGGCGGCGGTCATCAGCACGGTGCCGTAGTCCTGGCCGGTGCTGCCGGCGAACACGCCGGTGCGGCTGCCGCGCAGCGTGTGCGGGTCGATGCCGGCCCGCTCGAAGACCTCCCAGGTGGTCTCCAGCAGCCACCGCTGCTGCGGGTCCATGGCGAGCGCCTCGCGCGGCGAGATGGCGAAGAAGCCGCTGTCGAAGTCGGCCAGGTCGGTGACGAAGCCGCCGTGGCGCGCGTACGAGGTGCCGGCGTCCTCGGGGTCGCCGGCGTGTAGCGCGTCGAGGTCCCAGCCCCGGTCGGTGGGGAACTCGGTCATCACGTCCCGGCCGGACGCCACCACCTCCCACAGCTGCTCCGGGGTGCGGATGCCGCCGGGGAAGCGGCAGCTCATGCCGACGATCGCGACCGGCTCCTGCTCGCCGGCCTCCACCTCGCGCAGCCGCTGCCGCACCTGGTGCAGGTCGGCGGTGACCCGCTTGAGGTAGTCGAGAAGCTTCGCCTCGTCAGCCATGGTCCGCCCATTCCCTGTGTTGCCCCGAGCCGGCAGTGGTCACGTCAGGACACCCCCAGCTCGCGGTCGATGAAGTCGAAGACCTCGTCCGGGGTGGCGTCCTGGAGCTTGTCGGCGACGCCGTCGCCGTCCGCCGGGGCGTCCACCTCGTTGAGTGAGGCCAGCAGCGTCCGGAGCCGTTCGGTGATCCGCAGCCGCGCGCCCCGGTCGGGGGCGGCGCCGGACAGCGCCGCCTCCAGCCGCTCCAGTTCGCCGAAGACCGGCGCGGCGGCGGCCACTCCCCCGTCCACGACGGCGGCGCGGACGTAGTCGGCGAGCAGCGCGGCGGTCGGGTAGTCGAACACCACCGTGGCGGGCAGCCGGACGCCGGTGGCGGCGGTGAGCCGGTTGCGCAGCTCCACCGCGGTCAGCGAGTCGAAGCCGAGGTCCCGGAACGCCCGGTCGGGTTCGACGGCGGTGTCCGAGGCGTGCCCGAGCACCGCCGCCGCCTGGCCCCGGACGAGGTCGAGCAGCGTCTTGCGGCGTTCCGCCTCGCTCTGCCCGGCGAGCAGGGCGGCGAGCGACTCGGCGGAGGGGCCGGCGTCGTCGGCGCGCTCGGCGGTGGCGCGGAGCGCCTCCGGGATGCCGGTGAGCAGCGGGCTGGGCCGCACCGCGGTGAAGCCGGGCACGTACCGGGCCCAGTCGATGCCGGCGACCACGGTGACCGGTTCACGGCGGGCGAGGCAGCCGGCGAGCGCGGTGAGCGCGAGGTCACTGTCGAGCCGGGCGACACCGCTGCGCCGCCGGCGTTCGGCCACGGCGGGGTCGGCGTCGGCCATGCCGCCGGTGGCCCAGGGTCCCCAGGCGACGGAGGTGGCCGGCAGGCCCCGTCGGTGCCGCTGCTCGGCCAACGCGTCGAGGTAGGCGTTCGCGGCGGCGTAGCTGCCCTGCCCGGCGGCGCCGAGCTGGCCGGGCAGCGCGGAGAAGAGCACGAAGGCGCGCAGGTCCCGATCGGCGGTCAGCTCGTGCAGGTGCAGCGCGCCGAGCACCTTGGGCCGCAGCACGTCGGCGATCCGGTCGGCGGTGAGACCGTCGAGGACCCCGTCGTCGAGGATGCCGGCGGTGTGCACGACGCCGGTCAGCGGCGCGTCGGCGGGCACCTCGTCGAGGAGCTTGGCGAGCGCGGCCCGGTCGGCCACGTCGCAGGCGGCGACCGTGACCCGGGCGCCCCGGTCGGTGAGGTCGCGGACCAGGTCGGCGGCGCCGGGCGCGTCGGCGCCGCGTCGGCTGACCAGCATCAGGTGCGTCGCGCCCCGGTCGGCGAGCCAGCGGGCCACCTGCCCGCCGAGCGCGCCGGTGCCGCCGGTGACCAGCGTGGTGCCGGCGTGGTCGAGTTCCGGGTCGGTGCCGCCGCCGGGCGCCCGGACGAGCCGGCGGACCAGCAGCGTGACGCCGTCGACGGCGAGCTGGTCCTCCCCGTCGGGGCCGGTGAGCGCGGCGCAGAGCAGGTCCCAGCCGTGGTCGTCGAGCGTGGCCGGCACGTCGACCAGGCCACCCCAGCGTTCCGGGTGTTCCAGCGCGACGACCCGGCCGAGGCCCCAGAGCAGGGCCTGTTCGGGCCGGCCGGCGCCACCGTCGCGGGTGGTGCCGGCGGCGCCCCGGGTGACGCACCACAGCGGCGCGGCCACGTCGAGGTCCCCGAGCGCCTGGATCAGCGCCAGCGAGCGGGCCAGGAACGGCGGCACCGGCTCGGTGGCGTCGACCGGGCCGTCGGCGAGCGCGAGCAGGGAGAGCACCCGGTCGGCCGGGTCGGGGCCGGCGGCGGTGAGCCGGGCGGCGACGGCGGCGCGGTCGGTGTCGTCGGCGGGCAGCAGCACCAGCCGGGCGTCCGCGCCGCGCCGGGTCAGTTCGGCCACCGCCGTCTCCGCCTCGGCGGCGCCGGCCTCGTCGGCGACGACCCACCAGACGCCGGTGAGGTAGCCGACCGGAATTCCGCCGTACGGCTGCCAGACGGCGCGGTAGCGCAGGTCGTCGAGCGTGGACCGGTCGCGTTGCCGGCGGCGCCAGTCGGCGAGCAGCGGCAGGGCCGCGCCGAGCCGGTCGAGGGATTCGGCGGCGTCGGCGGCGGTGAGATCGGCGAGCGCCGCGAGGTCCTCGTTGTCGACGGCGGCCCAGAAGGCGGCGTCGACGCCGGTCGGGCTCTCCCCGGCGGCGGGCGCGTCGAGGCTGGCGCGTGGCCAGTAGCGGGCCCGGTCGAACGCGTAGGTGGGCAGCGCGACCGTGTCCGTGCCGGCGAGGACCGTGGTCAGGTCGACGGGCAGGCCGACGCTGTGCGCGGTGGCCAGGTTGGTCAGCAGCCGGGTCGGGTCGTCCTCACCCCGACGCAACGTCGACAACGTGTGCCCGGCCGTGCCGAGGTCGTCCAGGATCGCGGTCACCGGCATGGTCAACACCGGATGCGGCGAGATCTCCACGAACGTCGTGTGACCCGCCCCGACCGCCATGCGCACCGCGGTGTCGAACCGCACGGTCTGCCGCAGGTTGTCGTACCAGTAGTCGGCCGTCATCGTCGCCGGGTCCACCCAGTCCCCGGTCAACGTCGACACCAGACGCGTGTGACCGGGCTGCGGCGTCACGTCCGCCAACTCGGTACGAAGCCGCTGCGCGACCTCCTCCACCGCCGCGGAGTGCGACGCGTAGTCCACCGGGATCAGCCGGGCCCGGATGCCGTCGGCCTGACACGACTCGACCAGATCCGCGACCGCCTGCGGCGGACCCGACACCACCACGGTCGCCGGGCCGTTCACCGCCGCCACCCCGACACCGTCGAAGCCGCCCAGCCGGGCGGTCACCTCGTCGGCGGACAGGTCGACCGACGCCATCGTCCCGGTGCCGCGCAGCGCGGACAGCGCCCGCGACCGCAACGCCACCGTCCGCGCCGCGTCGTCGAGCGACAGGATCCCGGCGACGCACGCGGCGCCGATCTCCCCCTGCGAGTGACCGACCACCGCCTGCGGCACGACCCCCACGTGCCGCCACACCGCGGCCAGGGCGACACCCACCGCCCACAGCACCGGCTGCACCACCTCGACCCGGCCCAACCACGACTCGTCGTCACCGGTCAACACCGACACCAGGTCGACATCGAGGTAGGGAGAGAGAGCCACCTGACACTCGCCCAGCGCCGCGTCGAACGGCGCGCACCGACCGACCAGACCGGAAGCCATCCGCGCCGACTGCGCGCCCTGACCCGGGAACACGAACACCGGACCGGCACCGTGCCCGGCGACCGCGCCGGCCACCAGGTTGCCGGCGTGCGCGCCGGACGCGAGCGCGTCCAGACCGGACAGGAGTTCCTCGGCCGAGGAGCCGAGCACCACGGCCCGCTGGTCGAACGCCGACCGGGTGGTGGCCAACGACCAGGCCACCACGGCGGGGTCGGCCGGGTCGGAGCGCAGGTGCCGGGACAGCCGCTGGGCCTGCCGGGCGAGCCCGTCGCGGGTCCGCGCCGACACCGGCCAGGCGGTGACGGCGGCGTCGAGCAGGCCGGGCCGGACGGCGTCCGGCTCGGTGGACGCCTCGTCGGGCAGTTCGAGGATGACGTGCGCGTTGGTGCCGGAGATGCCGAACGAGGACACCGCCGCCCGACGGCCGGACCCGCTGCCCGGCCAGGGCCGGTTCTCGGTGACCAGCTCCACCGCGCCGGCCGACCAGTCGATGTGCGGCGAGGGCGCGTCCACGTGCAGCGTCATCGGGACCACGCCGGCCCGCATGGCCAGGATCATCTTGATCACGCCGGCGACGCCGGCGGCGGCCTGGGTGTGGCCGATGTTCGACTTCACCGAGCCGAGCAGCAGCGGTTCGACGTCGGCGCGGCCCTGCCCGTACGTGGCGATGAGCGCCTGCGCCTCGATCGGGTCACCCAGCGTGGTGCCGGTGCCGTGCGCCTCCACCACGTCCACGTCGGCCGGGGACAACCGCGCGGCGGCCAGCGCCGCCCGGATCACCCGCTGCTGCGACGGGCCGTTCGGGGCGGTCAGCCCGTTGGACGCGCCGTCCTGGTTGACCGCGCTGCCGCGCAGCACGGCGAGCACCGGATGCCCGTTGCGGCGGGCGTCGGAGAGCCGTTCGACCAGGAGCATCCCCACGCCCTCCCCCCATCCGGTTCCGTCGGCGGCGGCGGCGAACGCCTTGCACCGCCCGTCGGCGGCGAGGCCGCGCTGGCGGGAGAACTCGACGAACAGCCCCGGGGTCGACATGACGGTCACGCCACCGGCGAGCGCCAGGTCGCACTCGCCGCGTTGCAGCGCGGCCGCCGCCAGGTGCAGCGCGACCAGCGACGACGAACACGCCGTGTCCACCGAGACCGCAGGTCCTTCCAACCCCAACACGTACGCCACCCGCCCCGAGACCACGCTCGCCGCGTTCCCGGTGCTCGCGAACCCTTCGACCTCGTCCGCGGACACCATCAACAGGGCCCCATAGTCCTGTCCGTTCGTGCCGACGAACACCCCTGTTCGTGAACCCCGCAAGCCACCCGGGTCAACCCCTGCCCGCTCGATGGCCTCCCACGACGTCTCCAGCAGCAGGCGCTGCTGCGGGTCCATGGCCACGGCCTCACGCGGTGAGATGCCGAAGAACCCGGCGTCGAAGTCGGCCACGTCGTAGAGGAACGCGCCGGTGCGGACGTAGGAGGTGCCGGCGGAGTAGGGGTCGGGGTCGTAGAGCCGGTCGACGTCCCAGCCCCGGTCGCCGGGCAGGTCCGACACCGCGTCCCGGCCGGCGTGCAGCAACTGCCAGAACCGCTCCGGGTCGGTCACCCCGCCCGGGAACCGGCAGGACATGGCGACCACCGCGATCGGCTCGTCGTCGGCCAGCGGCGCGGGGCCGGCGACCGCCTCGGTCTCGGCGCCGCCGCCCAGCTCCTCGTCGAGGTGGCGGGCCAGCACGGTGGCGGTCGGGTAGTCGAAGACCAGCGTGACCGGCAGCCGCAGCCCGGTGGCGGTGCCGAGCCGGTTGCGCAGCTCGACCGCGGTGACCGAGTCGAAGCCGAGGTCCCGGAACGCGTGGTGCGGGTCGACGGCCTGGCCGCCGTCGTACTTCAGGACCGTGGCCGCCTGGTCGCGGACCAGGTCGAGCAGCGCCTGCCGGCGCTGCGCGGACGCCATCCGGGCGAACGCGCCGACCGGCTCGACCTCGGTGGTCTCCTCCGGTTCCCGTTCGGCGGCGAGCCGCCGCACCTCGGGGATCTCGGCGATCAGCGGGGCCGGGCGGGTGGCGGTGAGCGCGACCCGGAACCGGTCCCAGGCGATGTTGGAGATGGTCAGGAACGTCTCGTCGTGGGCGAGGGCCTGGTGCAGCGCGGCGATCGCGAGCCGGGGCGGCATCTCGGGCGCGCCGTGCCGGTGCAGCATCCGGCCGAACTCGCCGTCGGCCATGCCACCGCCGCCCCAGGCGCCCCAGGCGATCGAGGTGGCCGGCAGGCCGAGGTCGCGGCGGTGTTCGGCGAGCGCGTTGAGGTAGGCGTTGCCGGGGGCGTAGTTGCCGACGCCGGAGCTGCCCACGGTGCCGGCCATCGCGGAGAACAGCACGAACGCGTCGAGGTCGAGGTCGCGGGTCAGCTCGTGCAGGTTGACCGCGGCGGTGACCTTGGCGGCGAGCGCGTGGTCGAGCTGGTCGAGGGTGAGGGCGCCGATCACCGCGTCGTCGAGCACGGCGGCGGTGTGCACGACGATGCGGAGGGGATGTTCGGCGGGCACGTCGGCCAGCACGGCGGCGAGCGCGTCCCGGTCGGCGGCGTCGCAGGCCGCGACCGTGACCCGGGCGCCCGACGCGGTCAGCTCGGCCTCCAGCTCGGCGACGCCGTCGCCGGACCGGCCGCGTCGGCTCAGCAGCACCAGGTGGTCGACGCCGTTGGCGGCGAGCCAGCGGGCCACGTGCCCGCCGAGCGCGCCGGTGCCGCCGGTGACCAGCGCAGTGCCGGTGGGTCGCCAGTCGCGCGGGGCGGGGGTGTCGCCGAGCGGGGCGCGCCGCAGCCGCCGCCCGTACGCGCCGGTGGGGCGCAGCGCGACCTGGTCCTCCCCGTCGGCGCCGGCGAGGACGCGGGCGAGCCGGACGGCGGCGCGGTCGTCCGGGGTGTCGGGCAGGTCGACCAGGCCGCCCCAGCGGTCCGGGTGTTCCAGCGCGGCGATCCGCCCGAAGCCCCAGGCGAGCTGCTGCGTCGGGTGGGTCAGCGGGTCGCCGGGGCCGGTGGCGACCGCGCCCCGGGTGAGCGTCCACAGCGGCGCGCGGACGCCGGCGTCGCCGAGTGCCTGGGTGAGCGTGACGGTGCCGGCGAACCCGGCCGGCACGTGCGGGTGGCCGGGCAGCGGCGTCTCGTCGAGCGCCAGGAGCGAGACCACGCCGGCGGGCGGCGTGTCCCGGTGCGTGTCGCGCAGCCGGTCGGTGAGCGCGTCCCGGTCGGGCGTACCGGTCAGCGCGATCTCGACGACGGTGGCGCCGTGCCGACGCAACGCGTCCGCCACGAAGCCGACCGCGGCGTCGGCGGGGGCATCCGCGTCGGCCCCGGCGGCGCTGACCAGCCACCAGGCGCCGGTGAGGGTCGGCGCGGCCGAGCCGTCGGGGGCGACCGGAAGCCAACTGTCGCGGTAGCGCCACGAGTCGATGGTGGCCTGGTCGCGGTGGCGACGACGCCAGGCGGCGAGCGCGGGCAGCAGCGCGGTGAGGGCGTCCTCGGACACCTCGGCGACGTCGGCCAGCTCGGCGCCGACCGCGGCCGGGTCCTCGGCCTCGACGGCCGCCCAGAACCGGGCGTCGACCTCGTCCACCTCGACCGTGCCGGCCGTGGTCCCGGCGGTCGCGGCGGCGGCCGGGCGCGGCCAGTAGAGCTGCCGCTGGAACGGGTACGTGGGCAGGTCGAGCCGGCGGGTGGACCGGCCGGCGAACGCGGGCCGCCAGTCGACGGCGGCGCCACCGGCGTACACCTCGGCGACCGCGCGGTGGAAGCGGGCCAGGCCGCCCTCGTCGCGGCGCAGCGTGCCGGTCACGGTGACCGCGGCCGGGTCGGCGGCGGCCGACTCGACGCTCTCCTGCATCGCCATGGTGAGCACCGGGTGCGCGCTGACCTCGACGAACGTCTGGTGGCCGGTGGCGGCGAGGTCGCGGACGGCGGCGTCGAAGCCGACCGTCTGCCGCAGGTTGCGGTACCAGTAGTCGGCGTCCAGGCCGGCGGTGTCGATCCACTCGCCGGTCACGGTGGACCGGAACCGGATCTCCCCGGTGCGCGGGCGCAGGCCGGCGAGCAGCTCACGCAGCCGCTCGCGCAGCGGTTCGACGTGCGCGGAGTGCGACGCGTAGTCCACCGGCACCCGGCGCACCCGCACGTCCCGCCCCTGGTAGTGGGCGACCAGTTCGTCGAGCGCGGCGGAGTCGCCGGAGACCACCACGGCGGTCGGGCCGTTGATCGCGGCGAGCGAGACCCGGCCGTCCCAGCGGCTGATCGTGGCGGTGACCTCGTCGGCGGTGGTGGCGACCGAGACCATGCCGCCGTCACCGGCGATGCCGGCGATGATCCGGCTGCGCAGCGCCACCACGGCGGCGGCGTCGTCCAGGCTGAGCCCACCGGCGACGTACGCGGCGGCGATCTCGCCCTGGGAGTGGCCGACCACGGCCGACGGGTGGACGCCGTAGGAGCGCCACAGCGCGGCGAGGGACACGCCGACCGCGAACAGCGCCGGCTGCACCACGTCCACCCGCTCCAGCGACGGCGCGCCGGGCACGCCGCGCACCACGTCGGTCAGTGACCAGTCGACGTGCGGGCGCAGCGCCGCCGCGCAGGCGGCGAACGTCTCGGCGAACACCGGGGCGGTGTCGAGCAGCTCGGCGGCCATGCCGGTCCACTGCGAACCCTGGCCGGGGAAGACGAAGACCACGTCGCCCGGCGTACCGGGGGCGCGGGTGACGGTGTCCGGCGCGGGACGGCCGTCGGCGAGCGCGCCCAGCGCGGCGGTCAGGCCGTCGCGGTCGGCGGCGAGCACCACCGCGCGGTGCTCGTGGGCGCTGCGGGTGGTGGCCAGCGACCAGGCCAGGTCGGGCAGCGCCGCGTCCGGCACGGCGTCGAGGTGCGCCCGCAGGTCGCGGGCGCGGGCGGCGAGCGCGGCGGCGCTCCGCCCGGACAGCGCCCAGGGCAGCTCCCCGGCCGGCGCGGCGTCGTCGTCCGGCGCGGTCTCCTCCGGCGGCGCCTGCTCCAGGATGGTGTGCACGTTGGTGCCGCTGATGCCGAACGAGGAGACGCCGGCCCGGCGGGGCCGGTCGCCGGCCGGCCAGGGGCGGGCCTCGGTGAGCAGCGCGACCGTGCCGGCGGACCAGTCGACGTGCGGGGTGGGCTCGTCCACGTGCAGGGTGGGCGGCAGCACGCCGTGCCGCAGCGCCAGCACCATCTTGATCACGCCGGCCACGCCGGCGGCGGCCTGGGTGTGACCCAGGTTCGACTTGACCGAGCCGAGCCAGAGCGGCCGGTCGGCGTCGCGGGCCTGCCCGTAGGTGGCGATCAGCGCCTGCGCCTCGATCGGGTCGCCGAGCGTGGTGCCGGTGCCGTGCGCCTCGACGGCGTCGACCTGGTCGGGGGCGAGCCCGGCGTTCGCCAGGGCCTGCCGGATGACCCGCTGCTGGGCCGGCCCGTTGGGGGCGGTGAGCCCGTTGGACGCGCCGTCGGAGTTGACCGCGCTGCCGCGTACCACGGCCAGGACCGGGTTGCCGTCGCGGCGGGCGTCGGAGAGCCGCTGGAGCACCAGCAGGCCGACGCCCTCACCCCAGCCGGTGCCGTCGGCGGCGCCGGCGAACGGCTTGCAGCGGCCGTCGGCGGCCAGGCCGCGCTGCCGGGAGAAACCGACGAAGATGCCGGGCGTGGCCATCACCGTGGCGCCGCCGGCGAGCGCGAGGTCGCACTCCCCCGCCTGCAACGCCTGCGCGGCGAGGTGCAGCGCGACAAGCGACGCCGAGCAGGCGGTGTCGACCGTGACGGCCGGGCCGTGCAACCCGAAGGTGTACGCGAGCCGGCCGGAGATGACGCTGGCGGAGACGCCGGTGGCGAGGTAGTTCTCGTCGCCGTCCCCGGAGGCCAGCAGCAGCGAGCCGTAGTCCTGCCCGTTGGTGCCGACGTAGACGCCGGTGCGGCTGCCGCGCAGCGCGGCCGGGTCGAGCCGGGCCCGTTCGAACGCCTCCCAGCTCGCCTCCAGCAGCAGCCGCTGCTGCGGGTCCATGGCCAGCGCCTCACGGGGGCTGATGCCGAAGAACGCCGGGTCGAACTCGCCCGCGGAGTCGACGAAGCCGCCCTCCCGCACGTAGCTGGTGCCGAGGTGCTCGGGGTCGGGGTGGTACAGCTCGGCGACGTTCCAGCCGCGTTCCTCGGGCATCGGCGACAGCGCGTCGGTGCCGCCGGCGACCAGGTCCCAGAGCTGCTCGGGGCTGGCCACACCGCCGGGGAAGCGGCAGCTCATCGCCACGATGGCGACGGGTTCGCGGTGCCTGTCGACGTCGGCGGCGACGACCGCGCCGCCGGTGTGGTCGTCGGTCCGGCCGTGCAGGTGCGCGGCGAGTTCGGCGACCGTGGGGTGGTCGAAGACCAGCGTGGCGGGCAGCGTCATGCCGGTCTCGGCGGCGAGCCGGTTGCGCAGCTCGACCGCGGTGAGCGAGTCGAAGCCCAGGTCGCGGAACGTGCGGTCGGGCAGCGGCCGGCCGGCCGGGTGGCCGAGCACCAGCGCGGCCTGGGTGCGGACCAGTTCGGTGAGCTGCGGCAGGGACCGGCCGACCACCACCGCCGGGGCGACCACGGCGGGTCCGGTGGGCACGCCGGGCAGGCCGGCGAGCAGCGGCGCGGGCCGGCCGCGTACGGCGGCGAGGCGTCCCCAGTCGACGTCGGCGACGGTGACGGCCGGCGCGGCGGCGCCGACGATCCGGCCCAGCGCGGCGGCGGCCGGCTCGGCCGGCAGCGGGTTGACGCCGCCCCGGGTCAGCCGCGCGGTCAGCTCGGCGCTGGCGGCGGCCATGCCGTCGGCGGACCAGGCGCCCCAGGCGATCGCGGTGGCCGGCAGCCCCCGGTCGCGGCGCCAGGCGGCGAACGCGTCCAGGAAGGCGTTGGCCGCCGCGTAGTTGCCCTGCCCGGCGCTGCCGATCACGCCGGCCAGCGAGGAGAACATCACGAACGCGTCGAGCCGGCGGTCGGCGGTGGCGTCGTGCAGCACCCGGGCGGCGCGGACCTTGCCGTCCAGCACGGCAGCCAGGCGGGTCAGGTCGAGGCCGTCGAGGATGCCGTCGTCGACGACGCCGGCGGTGTGCACCACGGCGGTCAGCGCCGGCAGGTCGGCGACCAGCGCGGTGACGGCGGCGGGGTCGGTGACGTCGCAGCGCACCACCCGGGCGCCGGGCAGCTCGGCGGCCAGGTCGGCGGCGCCGGGCGCGTCGGGGCCGCGCCGGGACGCGAGCACCACCTCGGTCGCGCCGGCGGCGAGCAGCCAGCGGGTGACCTGCCGGCCGAGCGCGCCGGTGCCGCCGGTGACCAGCACCGTGCCGGTCGGCCGCCAGCCGGGGCCGGCGGGAACGGCGGCGGGGACGAGCCGGCGGCCGAACGTGCCGTGCGGCCGGACGGCCACCTCGTCGTGGCCGCCGTCGGCGAGCACCGCGCGCAGCGCGTCGGCGTCGACCCGCTCGGGCGTGGCGTCGGCGGGCAGGTCGACGAGCCCGCCCCAGCGGTCGGGTTGTTCCAGCGCGACCGTCCGGCCGAGGCCCCAGGCAGCCGCCGCGTACGGGTCGACGAGCGGTTCGCCGCCGCCCACCGAGACCGCGCCCCGGGTGACGCACCAGAGCCGGCCGGCCCGGCCGGTGTCGGCGAGCGCCTGCACCAGCGTGAGCAGCAGCGCGGTCCCGGCCGGCACGGCGGGCGCGTCGGGTCGCGGCGCGTCCGGGCCGGGCAGCACGCAGAGCACGCCCCGCCAGCCCGCCTCGTCGTGGCCGCGCAGCAGGTCGGCCAGGTCACCACGGTCGGTGTCGGCGGGCACGGCGAGCACGTCGACGTCGGCGCCGGCCACCGCGAGCGGGGCGGCCCAGGGCGCCGGATCGTCGACGGCGACGACCAGCCAGCGGCCGGTCAGCGTCGGGGCGGGCGCGGGACGGACCGCCTCCCACTCGACCCGGTACGACCAGCCGTCGAGCACCGCGTCGCGCTGCCGGGCGCGCCGCCACGACGACAGCACCGGCACGGCCGGGCCGAGCGCGGCCACCGCGTCCGGGTCGTCCTGGACGGCCAGTTCGGACGCCACGGCCGGCAGGTCGCCGCGTTCCACGGCGGCCCAGAAGTCGCCGTCGGCGGCGTCCGGGCGGGGCTCCGGCCGGATCGTGCCGTCACCGGCCCAGTAGCGCTCGCGCTGGAACGCGTACGTGGGCAGGTCGACCCGGCGGGCGCCGGTGCCGGCGAACCAGCCGGCCCAGGTGACCGGGTGGCCGTGCACGTGCAGCTCGGCAAGCGCGGCCAGCAGCGCCTCGACCTCGGGGCGGTCGCCGCGTTGCGCGGCGACAGCACGGACCGGCTCGCCGGGCAGGATGTCGGCGGTCAGCGGGGTGAGCACGGCGCGGGGGCCGAGTTCCAGGAACGTGTCGGCGCCGGCGGCGCGCAGCGCGTGCACGCCGTCGGCGTGGCGGACCGCCTCCCGGACGTGCCGCACCCAGTAGTCGGCGGTGCGGATCTCGTCCGGGTCGGCCAGCTCGCCTGTCACGTTGGACACCACCGGCAGCGTCGGTGCGGCGAACGTCAACCGCTCCAGCACCGCCCGGAAACGCGCCAGCACCGGCTCCATCAGCGGGCTGTGGAACGCGTGGCTGACGGTCAGCCGGCGGGTGCGGACGCCCCGGTCCCGCCAGAGCTGCTCCAGCCGGTCCACGGCGTCCGCCGTGCCGGACAGCACCACGGCGGCCGGGCCGTTGACGGCGGCGACGTCGACCGGCTCGTCCGGGTCGGTCAGCGTGGCGCGGACGTCGGCCTCGGGCGCGGCCACGGCGAGCATCGCGCCGCCGGCCGGCAGCGCCTGCATGAGCCGGCCCCGCGCGGCGACCAGCGCGGCGGCGTGCTCCAGCGTCAGCACGCCGGCCACGTGCGCGGCGGTGACCTCGCCGATGGAGTGGCCGCCGACCAGGTCGGGCGTCAGTCCGAACGACTCGACGAGGCGGAACAGCGCCACCTCGACCGCGAACAGGCCGGCCTGGGTGAACTGGGTCTGGTCCAGCAGGTCGCCGTCGTCGAACAGCACTTCCTTCAACGGCCGGGGCAGCGCCCGGTCCAGGTAGGAGCACACCTCGTCGAGCGCGGCGGCGAACACCGGGAACTGCGCGTACAGCTCGCGGCCCATGCCGGCGCGCTGCGCGCCCTGCCCGGAGAAGAGCACCGCGAGCTGGCCGCGGGGCGTGCCGGCACCGGTGTGCACGGTGCCGGCCGGCTCACCGGCGGCGAGCGCGCGCAGCGCGGCGAGCAGGTCGTCCGGGCCGGCGGCGACGACCACGGCCCGGTGGTCGAGCACGGACCGGGACACCACCGAGGCGTACGCGACGTCGAGCGGGCGCGTGTCGGGTGCGGCGGCGAGCCAGGCCGCCCAGCGGCCGGCCTGGGCGGCGAGCGCGTCGGCGGAACGGGCGGAGAGCAGCACCGGCACCACCGGCCGGGCGGTCGGGGCCGGGGCCGGCTCGTCCTCGGCCGGTTCCGGCTCGGGCGCCTGCTCGATGATGGTGTGCGCGTTGGTGCCAGACACGCCGAACGAGGACACCGCGGCGCGGCGCGGCCGGTCGGTGGCCGGCCACGGCGTCGCCTCGGTGGCGAGCGTGACCGCGCCGGCGGTCCAGTCGATGTGCGGCGAGGGCGCGTCGACGTGCAGCGTGGGCGGGACGACGCCGTGCCGGACGGCCAGCACCATCTTGATCACGCCGGCCACCCCGGCGGCGGCCTGGGTGTGGCCCAGGTTCGACTTCACGGAGCCGAGCAGCAGCGGCGTCTCCCGCTCCTGCCCGTACGTGGCGAGCAGCGCCTGCGCCTCGATCGGGTCGCCGAGCGTGGTGCCGGTGCCGTGCGCCTCCACCACGTCGACCTGCTCGGGGGTGAGCCGGGCGTTGGCCAGCGCCTGCCGGATCACCCGCACCTGGGACGGGCCGTGCGGGGCGCTCAGCCCGTTGGACGCGCCGTCCTGGTTGACCGCGCTGCCCCGGATCACCGCGAGCACCGGGTAGCCGTGCTTCTGCGCGTCGGAGAGGCGGGCCAGCAGCAGCATGCCGACGCCCTCGGACCAGCCGGTGCCGTCGGCGGCGGCGGCGAACGGCTTGCACCGGCCGTCGGCGGCCAGGCCGCGCTGGCGGCTGAAGCCGACGAACACCGCCGGGGTGGGCATCACGGTGACGCCGCCGGCCAGCGCCAGTTCGCAGTCGCCGTTACGCAGCGCCTGCACGGCCAGGTGGATCGCCACCGACGACGAGGAGCAGGCGGTGTCGATGGTGACCGCCGGCCCTTCCAGGCCGAGCGTGTACGCGATCCGGCCGGAGACGATGCTCGTCGAGTTGCCGGTGAGCGAGTGGCCCTCGGCGTCCTGCCCGGCCTGGGCGAGGATCGCGTCGTAGCCGTGCGCGGCGGCACCGACGAACACGCCGGTGCGGCTGCCCCGCACGGCCGGCAGCGGCAGCCCGGCGCGTTCGAACGCCTCCCAGCTCGCCTCCAGCAGCAGCCGCTGCTGCGGGTCCATGGCGACCGCCTCGCGGGGGCTGATGCCGAACAGGTCGGCGTCGAAGTCCCCGGCGTCGTAGACGAAGCCGCCCTCCCGCACGTAGCTAGTGCCCGGGTGGTCCGGGTCGCTGTGGAACAGCCGGTCGAGGTCCCAGCCCCGGTCGGCGGGGAACGGGCCGATCCCGTCGCGGCCGTCGCGGACCAGCTCCCAGAGCTGCTCGGGCGAGCCGACGCCGCCCGGGTAGCGGCAGGTCATCGCCACCACCGCGACCGGCTCGGTGTCGCGGGCCTCCAACGCCCGCAGCCGCCGCCGGGTGCGCCGCAGCTCCGAGGTCGTACGCTTCAGGTACTCGACGTACTTCTCGTCCTCGCTGTTCACCGTGGTCCTACCCTCACTCGGCGTACCGATGTCGTCGCGGCCGGCGGTCAAGACGTCTCCAGCTCGCGGTCGATCAGGTCGAAGATGTTCTCGGTGGTGGCCGACTCCAGGTCGCCGTCGTCGGCGGTCGTCTCCCGCGCGGTCAGCCGGTCCAGCAGACTGTGCAGCCGCTCGGTGATGCCGCGGAACGCCTCGTCGTCCGGGTCGAGCCCGGCCAGCGCCGCCTCGAGCCGGTCGAGGTCCCGGCCGACGCCGCCGGAGGCGTCGGTCGCGCCGTCGGGCACGGCGATCCGCGTGGCGAGGTGGGCGGCGAGCGCGGCCGGCGTGGGGTTGTCGAAGACCAGCGTGGCCGGCAGTCGCAGCCCGGTGGCCGCGCCGAGCCGGTTGCGCAGCTCGACCGCGGTGAGCGAGTCGAAACCGAGTTCCCGGAACGCGCGGTCCGGCTCCACCCCGGCCGGGTCGCCGACGCCGAGCACCACGGCGACGTGCGCCAGCACCAGGTCGCGCAGCGCCCGTTCGCGTTTCTCGCCGGACAGGCCGCGCAGCGTCTCCGCGTACGCCGGGCCGCCGGCCGCCTCGGTGACCGTGCCGCGGCGCGTGCCGGCGCGGACCAGCGCGGTGAGCAACGGATGGACCGGGCCGCCGGTGCCCTGCGTGCTGATCTTCGCGGGCATCAGCGTGGGTCGTTCGGAACGCCAGGTGGCGTCGAACAGGGCCAGCGCCTCGTGGTCGGTGAGCGCCACCAGGCCGCTGCGTTCCAGCCGCCGCCGGTCGACCGCGCCGAGGTGGCCGGTGATCCCGCTGGCGGTGGCCCACAGGCCCCAGACCAGGGAGACCGCCGGCAGGCCGGACGCGCGCCGGTGTTCGGCGAGGGCGTCGAGGAACGCGTTGCCGGCCGCGTAGTTGCCCTGGCCCGGCCCGCCCATCAGGCCGGCGGCGGCGGAGTAGAGCACGAACGCGGTCAGCTCGTGGTCGCGGGTGGCGCGGTGCAGGTTCCAGGCCGCGTCGACCTTGGGGCGCAGCACCGCGGCGAGCCGCTCCGGGGTGAGCTTCTCGACGGTGGCGTCGTCGACGACGCCGGCGGTGTGCACCACGGCGCGCAGCGGGTGCCGCTTGTCCACCAGGGACAGCACGTCGGCGACCGCCTCCGGGTCGGCCAGGTCGGCGGCGACGAGCTGCACCTCCGCGCCGCCGGCCTTGAGGTCGGCGAGCAGCTCGTCGGCGCCCTCGGCGTCCGGGCCGCGCCGGCTGACCAGCAGCAGGTGCCGGGCACCGTGTGCGGCGACCAGGTGCCGGCAGAGCAGCGCGCCGAGCGTGCCGGTGGCGCCGGAGACCAGGACGGTGCCGTCGAGCCGGGGCGTCGGCGGGATGGTCAGCGTGAGCTTGCCGACGTGCCGGGCCTGGCTGAGGAAGCGGAACGCCTCGGGCGCGCGCCGGACGTCCCAGGTGCGGCGCGGCAGCGGGCGCAGCGTGCCGGCGGCGAACAGCGCCATCAGCTCCGCCAGCATCCGCCCGACCGTGGCCGGGCCGGCCGCCATCAGGTCGAAACCCTGGTAGCTGACGCCGGGGTGGTCGGCGGCGACCCGGGCCGGATCACGCGGGTCGGTCTTGCCCATCTCGACGAACCGGCCGCCGCTGTCGAGCATCCGCAGCGACGCGTCCACGTACGCGCCGGCGAGCGAGTTGAGCACCACGTCGACGCCCCGCCCGGCGCGGCGGGCCCGGAACTCGTCGACGAAGTCCAGGGAGCGGGAGGAGGCGATGTGCGCGTCGTCGAGGCCGGTGGCGCGCAGCACCGGCCACTTGCCGGGGCTGGCCGTGCCGTAGACCTCGGCGCCGAGGTGCCGGGCGATCTGCACGGCGGCCATGCCGACGCCACCGGTGGCGGCGTGCACCAGCACCGACTCGCCGGCGGTGAGCCGGCCCAGCTCGACCAGCCCGTACCAGGCGGTCAGGAAGACCACCGGCACGCCGGCCGCCTCCGCGTACGACCAGCCGTCCGGGATGCGGGTGACCATGCGGTGGTCGGTGACCGCGACGGTGGCGAACGAGCCGGCGAAGATGCCCATCACCCGGTCGCCGGGTTTCAGGTCGGTGACGCCGGGGCCGACCTCGCGGACCACGCCGGCGCCCTCGCTGCCGAGCACCTCCTGGCCGGGGACCATGCCGAGCGCCAGCACCACGTCCCGGAAGTTGAGGCCGGAGGCGCGCATCTCGACCGCGACGTGCCCGGCCGGCACCGCGCCGGCCTCGACCGGCACCGGCAGCAGCGCCAGGTTCTCCAGCGTGCCCTTCTCGGTGACGTCGAGCCGCCACGGCTGCCGGTCACCGGGTGGCGTCAGCACGCCGGTGTCCCGGGCCCGGACCAGTCGGGGCGTCCACGCGGCGCCGTCGCGGAGCGCGAGCTGCGGTTCGCCGGACGCGAGCGCGGCGGGCACCGCGTCGAGCGTGGCGGCGGCGTCGTCCAGGTCGAGCAGCGTGAACCGGCCGGGGTGTTCGGACTGGGCGGAGCGGACCAGCCCCCACACCGCGGCGCGGGCCGGGTCGCGAGGGGCCTCGCCGGGCGCGGCGGCGACCGCGCCCCGGGTGGCGAGCACCAGGCGGGCGGCCTCCAGGCGGGGTTCGGTCAGCCACCGGTGCACCAGCGCGAGCGTGTCGCGGGCGGCGCGGTGGGCGTCCGCGTCCACCCGCTCCGGGTCCGGGCCGGGGCCGCCGCGCAGGTCGACCACGATCTCCGGTACGTCGTCGTCGCCGTCCACGGCGGCGAGCAGCGCGTCCAGGTCGGGGTGGACGGTCACCCGGTGCCCGGCTCCGGCCAGCGTGGCGGCCAGCCCGGCGGGGTCGCCGCCGGGCGGGTCGGCGAGGCCGGCGCCGGCCGGGTCGGTGCGGTCGCCGGTGAGCAGCGCCCAGCGGGTCGGGGCCGGGGTGTCGGTGGCCGGCAGCAGCGTCCAGTCCAGGTGGAACACGGCGGTGCGGCGCAGCGCGGCGGTGCCGTCGTCCTGGCCGGCGGCGACCGGGCGGAACGTCAGCGACTCGACGGCGGCGACCGGTCGGCCGGCCGGGTCGGCGAGCGCGACGGCGACCGTGTCCGGGCCGAGCGAGCGGATCGTCACCCGCAGCCGGGTGGCGCCGTGGGCGTGCAGCGTGACCGCGCGGAGCGTGAACGGCAGCCAGCCGCTGCCGGCCTCGGCGGGCGTGCCGAGCAGCGCGGTGGGGCCGGTGGCGTGCAGGGCCGCGTCGAACAGCGCCGGGTGCAGGCCGAACCGGGACGCGTCGGCGGCCTGCGCCTCGGGCAGCGCCACCTCGGCGTACACCTCGTCGCCGTGGCGCCAGACGCGGTGCAGGCAGCGGAACGCGGGCCCGTAGGTGAGGCCGGCCTCGGCGGTGCGGGCGTACCAGGCGTCCAGGTCCGCGTCGACCTCGACGGCGCCGGCCGGCGGCCACTCCCCCGGCCCGGGTTCCGGTTCGGCAAGCTGCGGCAGCAGCAGACCCTCGGCGTGCCGGGTCCAGTCGGCGTCGCCGTCGTCGGCGGGCCGGGAGTGCAGCGTGACGGCCCGTTCGCCGGCGTCGCCGGGCGCGCCGACGCGTACCTGCACCTGGACGGCGCCGGTGGCGGGCAGCACGAGCGGGCTGATCAGCGTGAGGTCACCGACCTGACCGGCGTCCACCTCGTCGCCGGCCCGGATCACCATGTCGGCGAGCGCGGTGCCGGGGACGACGACGGTCCGGCCGACGACGTGGTCGGCGAGCCACGGGTGGGTACGCGTGGACAGCCGCCCGGTGAGCACCACGGTCCGGTCGTCGGCGACCGGCAGCGCGGCGCTGAGCAGCGGGTGCCCGGCGTCCTGGAGGCCGGCGGAGGCGACGTCGTGGGTGGGTCGGGCGGTGGTGGTGAGCCAGTACCGCTTCCGGTCGAACGGGTAGGTGGGCAGGTCGACGGTGGTCGTGGGGGTGAGGACGCGGGTCAGGTCGACGGGCAGGCCGAGGGTGTGCGCGACCGCGAGGCTGGTCAGCAGCCGGGTCGGATCGTCGTCACCGCGGC